>JASJGK010000266.1:0-20511 GCA_033791585.1 SAR324 cluster bacterium
TAGTTAATAAATTAAGGGTAAAAAAGGGAGAGAAAATAAGAATTTAGAGTTTTGTCTTGAATCAGAAAATACGATTCGCAAATGAATTGTCTCTGGCTGTTCCTGATAACTTGAGTTGCAAGTTGAGTAAACCCTAACCTACTGGGATTTTATAGGTCAAGTATCTTTTTAAAAACAATCTTATTTTTTTTGTAAAATATTTACTTAAAGCTCTTCATTCTTTTTAAATGATTGATTCTTATAAGCTTCTAAAGCTTGCTTAAGGGTACCATTGGGCCTTTCTGGCTGCAATGAATCCTCTTCTAAATTATTAATTGGGGCTACTTCAGTTTGGACAGGTGCCTTTCGCCTAAAAGTTGCACGGGTCATATCCACATAAATTCCAAGTTGGCTGACCCAAGGACCTGACTTTTGTTTTAAGGCTCCAAATAACTTTGCAACAGCGGCGCCTGAGACCCCGAGCAAAATAAAGAGGGTAAAATCAAGTTGGAATAAAGGCACGGCAAGACCTAAAAAAAGCAAAGAGACCCCTAAACCTGGCCAAGGGGTAATAAGTCCTGCCACAGGGCCTGAAAAACTGTGCCCTAATAGCCCTGTAAAAGGGGCCACTAGGTCGCCCTGTAAACTCAGAACGTTCGCCAAAACATGATTGAAGGCAATAAACAAAATCAAGGCAAAAAGGATTCGGCTCACAAGGGGCCTATCTTCTCTTCTTTTTAAAAAAATCCAGCCTATGACCAAACCCCAAATCGAGTGACCAAAAAAATCAAAAAAGAACCCTGCAAACAAACTTCCCGCCAAACCAAAAATATTTGCCACCCCACCAATGGGGTTTACTAAGTTAAAGGGAGTCGGGTCAAAGGCACCTTGCGAAATTAAGAGTAACGTAAAAATTAGGGCAATTAAAACCGAGATAAAACTCTCTGGCAGAGATTTCTCTTGGGTCCCTTCTTCTTCAATTTCGCTGATTTCAATCATGAGTTATATTTTCAAAATTAGAGTAATATTGGCCTATCGCCTTAATGCCGTGGGCATCTGAGCCATAAACTAGGGGGATTTTAGCCTTTTTTGCCCTATCAAGCAAGGCCTGAGGCATTAAAGGCTGTCCACAGGTTTTTAAGTTTAAACCATTGACGTTATAATCTAAAGAAAATCCCTTTTGGCTTAAGGTCGCAACCAAATTTTCCACCAAATCGGCATCCATTTCAACTTCAAAATCTCCTGCAAAGGCCTTGTGGAATTTATAGATCAGGCCTGCGTGGCCGATGCGAGTGGGCTTAAAGGCCCCTAAATTACTTTCTAACATTAGTTGAAAGTGCTCCCAATAACTAGCTTGCACAGCCTTGGCAGACCCAAAATGAGGGATTAGATTAGCCTTCCAATCCTCTGGTGAATAATCCACCATCTGGTAGGCATCCCCTGCCTGAATGATATGCAAAGAAAGCAGAGAATCATCTAATTCAGGCCCCCACTGGTCTAAAAAATCCTTGGTAAAGGCCTCTTGGCCTGCAATGTAGTCCACTTCTAGCCCAGTCAAAATTTCAATTTGGTTTTTGTAGGTAGCTTTCAACCCCTGTACTAGCTCTAAATATTCTGGCATTTGCTGCTCAGTTAACGCTAATTCATTATGCAGGCTTTGGGGCTGAATCAGCCCAACAGGTAAGGGGGCATGTTCAGTAAGGCTTAATCTGGTAAAGCCTTCGGCAATGGCCTTTTCTACCATATGAGCGGTTTCCTCCCCTTTCCCGTGCGGGCAAAGTTCACTATGGCAATGGCCATCCCATTTAATTTTCTTTTCAAACATCAGGTTACTCGACTAATTTTTTTAATGCAGGTGCAGTTAATTCCGTGGCAAAGGGTAGAAAATGCTCCCCTAAAATGACCTGCAACTCTTCTTTTACTTTTCCTTTTGCTTTAATAGCAAAATAATAATTCTTCGGTAACTCCTTTACAACTTGGGCCAACCATTTTTTTTTCGGCTCTGAAAGATACCGAATCAATTCGACTTGAGCGGTCTTCTTTGACTTTTTAATTTCCAGATCAGGTGTTAAAAAGGCACCCTTTTTTAAGGGAATGATCTCTTGGGTAAGCCGAGCGCTAAAGGGTTTTGAATACTTTTCAGTAAACCTTTCTTCCAAAGCTTTTAGTTTTTTCTGTATCCAAACCCCCTGTTCTTTATAAGAACTTTGGTAGGGATTTTTTTGGTTTATTAGAAAGGCAAAAATGCGATCCACGCCCTTTCGCTTCAGCCTTGCGTCTAGCTCCCATGGGCATTTGAGTAGTAGCAAGGAGGGGAAGAAGTTCGCCATTTCTACGCCGTAACTTCGGCCATTATCTAAAACAGATTGTGGCCCCTCTACCTCCAAAACCAATTTAAGTTTGCTTTGGTGACAAATTTCAAAGAGCAGACCAAAAAATTTCAGGTTTTGCAAAACCTGCCGCAAGCTTGTATCTGATTCTAATTCCAGGGTTAAGCGCAAACTCACCGCATTTAAAAAAAGGCTTTTTACTTGTTCAAGGTTATAAAGCTCCAATAATTCTTTAGGAGTAAACTTAGGGGTTTTTACCATTATTTGGTTTGATTCTAAATCACTATAGAGCCAGCGTTTTACTTCTACATTAGGGCTAAGGTCATGGTCTTTTAAAATCAACCTCTGGTGCTCTAAAAAGTTCGATCCTTTTTTTTGGCCCTCTTTCTTCCAATAGTCTGCTGAGGCGTCAAAAACACCTGTCCGCAAATCAGGCATGTCTTCTGTGGAAAGGCTAGTAAAGTCGGATTTATCAATCAAAAGCTTCGCTATCCCCTGCACTAGTTTGGGGTGGAAGCCCAAAGAATCCACTCCCTTTAAGTCTTCTTTTAGTTGTTCTTTGCTTTGGTCCTGGTTCAGTTCAAAAACATAGATCAACTCTTGGGCTAGGGTCAGGTTCTCTTCTGTTTGACCAAGCTTTTTGGGGAAAACCTTTCCCCCACGGTAAGTCGCCATCTGATATTGTCCGCCTAACATAAGCCCGCCTTTAGTTGCATCATAGCAGTAAAGCCAACAACAGAAAAGGCATTGGCAACATTGATGGAATTCTTCCGACCCTGCATTGGCAATTCTACCATCAAATCAACCAGTGACAAGAGTTCTTCAGCAATACCATACTCTTCATTGCCTAAAAGCAACACGGCTTTTTGGGGCCACTCCACCTGATCTAAGGTCACAGCGCCTTCGGCCTTTTCTAGTGCAATAATTTGGTAGCCTTCGACCTGTAGCCTTATTAACTCTTCCTTTAAACTCTCGACTCTCATCTCAGGTATCCAAGACTCAGCACCCATGGAAGACTTTTTCACCTTTGGATTTATCAAAAGAGGCGTTATGCCCCAAGTAATTAAGCCTGCAAAGCCCAGAGCATCAATAGTGCGAGCGATTGACCCAACGTTAAAGGCACTACGAATTTGGTCTAGGGCAACAAAATAGTCAAAGGCAGGCACCCAAGGCCCTGTTTGCAGTTGATCCCCCCAAGGCACATGAGGCAAAAAATCCTTTTCAAATAACTTTACATCAGCCCGCACTAGCCATTGGTGATACTGGTTGGAAAGGAATTCCAGCCAAGGCTTTTGCCGCTCTGAATCAGGCCATTCAAACTTGGGGCATGTGATTAGTTCATGGATATGTTCGTAGGTAGTTTTGAGCTTTTCAAAGTCCAACTCTACTGCCTTTTCACTTTCATATTCCTGGGCATTTTGACTTCCAAGAACTTGCAAATAGCAACGACGCAACCACAGAGCCACATGCTTGGCTTGGCGCTTGGGAGTTAGTCCAGCTATTTTTTTATCTGAGAAGGCAAAGTCTTGCATTAAAGAAGCTGGTACAGGGGTCCAAGTTTTTCAGATCTTGCCAGCTCCAACAAAGCCTCTAGTCGAGGGATCAAATCTACTGCATCTTCTGTTTTTAGTACTAACGTGAATTGGTCTTCCTCAAAGGTTTCATCCATCACCAAAGTTACCCCTTTAGGCATTACCTTTTTTGCCTCTTTTAACTGATTTAGCATTACAGTCAATTTGGGAAACTTTGCTTTCAAAAGTTTAACACGCAAGGCTTCAAAGGAATCTGATTTTAACTGGTCAACTATTTCAACAAGAGGCTGACTAGAAACAACAGCCACATCCTTGAGCATTTCTAAAAGAGAAAACAACTGTTTTCCCTTCATAGAAAAGCCTGCGCAAGAGTTTTCTACTGCATCCAACTCAACAGCAGTAAGCTGGGCCAGGGATTTTAATTCTTTAAAACCCAAACGGTCTGGCTCGCAAAAGGAAGCTAATAAGTCTCTCCTAGTAAAAACCTCTCTTTTGCCATTTGTGAAAAACCAACCACTATCAAATTTCAACGGGGAGGCGAGTAGCCTTAAATCTTCGGTTTTAGGTTCATGCCCCAAAGCCTCCGCTTGCCCAAATAATTCAAAAAGTTCAAAAGGGCTAAGGGTGGCTAAAGCTAACCTTTTTTTTGCTAGTTCTTTCCAAAAATCGCTAAATTTGCTATGCTCATCCAACAGTTTAACGGGTATTTTAGCTTGAGTTTCAGGCATAACATAAGGCTCTAGTGGGATATATTCCCCCTCTATTTTTACCACCCAAGCGGGCATAATTTCAAAATCCAGACTCAAGGCCCTAAGTTGAAATAGGGGCTTGGCAAAAGAAATCTCATTAAGGTTTAAACTATGGAAAACAGCCATCTTGCTCATTCAAATGTGTTAATCTACGGTGCCACAGGTGGCATTGGTCGGGCCATAGCCAAAGAAGCAATCGCCCATGAGGCCACACCTCTACTGCTGGGCCGTGATTCTGCAAAACTCAAAGACCTAGCCCAAGAATTGGGTTTAAGCGACAAATTTTGGTGCGCCACACATGAACTAACTGAAGGCAACACCCGTATAAATAGCTGGCTAGAACAACATGCACCCATCACCTTAGCAGTCCATGCCGCTGGCAGAGGGGTAATGAAGCCCTTGACAAAAATTACCCCCAAAGAGTGGGAGGAGGTGATTGAAGTCAATCTTTCTAGCGCCTATCATTTTTTTAATCTTCTTTGGCCCCATAAAAATGAAAAGCTCGATATGGTCTTTTTTGGCTCTGCCTCAACCCACCAAGCTTGGGCAAAAAATTGCCTCTATGGGGCTTCTAAGGCTGGGTTAGCCTATTTTTGTAAGGCTTTACAAAAAGAGATCCAACCTAAGGGCGGCCGAGTTTGGCTCTATGAACTTGGGGCTGTGGACACCCCCTATTTTGATAACATTTCAAACCACATCCCCAAAGAAAAAATGATTTGCCCAAAGGAACTAGCCAAGTGGGTTTTAAGCAACCTTAATCTTTCGCCTGGGCTGTTTTCGCCCAATTTGAGCCTACTTAGTGACTAGGCATTCAGAGATTCAAAACACAGCAACTTAAAACAAATGCTAGCGCCAGTAATACTGTAAGCTATACTCAAAGAAACGAAACCCACCTGTTTCACCACGGATATAGCCGACCGAATCTACCACCCGCAAAACCAAACGTTCTGGGGTTTTGTCCCCCCAGTTATACTTTACAGTAACATTGGGGCCACGACTGGGGATATCCCATGATTTTAACAGGCGAAACTTACCATCGTACAAATTTAGCTTTGGTTTCAGGTAGGTTTTTCCAATCTTAACCCAGTCAATGACTATCTCCTTGCCCTTTGGGCTGTCTAAATAATAAAGATCTTCATCAGCCCTCGAGTTCAACCGACCCCAAATATTTCGGTGGATGTGTAAAGCGTTAAGTCGATTTGCAGAGTTATTAGGTTCCACCTCTTGGGTCTTGGGGATAAATTTCTTGGGGATCACCTCACCTTCTTTAAGGCCCAGGGCCTTAAGTAATTCCGCTTCGACTTTTTTTGAAATTTTATAGGGGCGGGATTCTCTGACATCAGGAATCATGTGGTGTTTTACCTGTACCTGATAGTGAAGAGCAGAAGACTCAATTAGATTAAAAGTAAACCTGTTGTTCTTGCTCAATAATTCTTCTACCAACTCCCCAATATCGCCCTTGGCAAAAACCTTGTATTGGGTCTTTTTTAAAGACACCATGGTTAAGGCGTAGGATTTCACCTTGCCACTACGATTGAGCACGTATTTTTCAAACTCACTTCTCGCTGAGGGGGAGGAAAGGCCTTTGAGATTTAAGGTCAGGGCCTGGGATTGACCATATTCAAACAGACTGCGAGGCAAGGAGGCCACAGTAAAAAGGTCTTCAAACTCTTGTACATTACTCATGATGTACTCATCAACTTGATCCGCAGCTTGGCTGCGAAAAGCGAATTCAAAAGACTTAACCACCTTATAGTCGTTCTTTCCTATCACCCGAAATTTCAAGCCCCGAACTCTATTGGATTTAGGGGGTTGAGCGGTGATCAACAATAAAAAAGGTTGCCCCTGGGTAAGGGAAAAAAGTCGCTTTGCAGCTTCGGGCGTAATCGTTTTTTCCACATCGGTAATCACAGGCTCACCTAGATCATACTTAAGCGTTTTAAAACGTTCGATGATGATCTCTTGGGGAATCTTGACCCTTGAATCCAAAATATAACCCAACTTCATGGGTTTATCTTTTTCTAGGGGGATATTTAGTTCCCTGAGGTCTTTACTGAGTAAGGTGATACGAACTGAAGCACGAATTTTTATAGTAAAATTCCCATCTTCCGCTTCTTCTTTTAAGACCTTAACAGAATCAAAATAGTTGTTTGGCGTTAACTGTGAGCGGAGTGTGGACTCTAATTCAGGATATAGTTCGTCACCAATCAGCAACTTTGAGGCCAAAAGAATAACCTGCCTGCCTGCTTGACGAAAGGCCCTTTGCCTTGCGTAAACAACGTCCCTTTCCTTTACAGGAATGGTCACTTCACTGGTTAAGCTTTTTTCTTCTTGTGCTAAAAGGGGGTTACTAAATCCACAAAAAAACAGCAAAAGTAATATAAGGCCAATTTTTATGCTTCGTCTTTCCATCTTTCTTTTTGGTAGGCAGGTAGGCTATTTTCAAAGGCCTTGGGTGAAAACTTTTCTTTCCATGCTTGTACATCAATCTCGTCAATCTGGCTATCTTGGAGATGTTTTTTTGCCCAAACAAGGTAAAGACCTGATTCCATAAAAATGTTTGCAATCTCAGGGTCCAAATGATTATCCTTCACCATAAAGCCTAAGATCTTAATTGCTTCAGAAAGCATCATGGGTTTTTTATAGGGCCGATCTGAGGCCGTTAGGGCTTCAAAAATGTCGCTAATAGCAATCAACCTCGCTTGGAAGGGTATTTGACTCTCTTTTAAACCAATAGGGTACCCCGTTCCATCCAAATGCTCATGGTGCGCCGCAGCGTAAAGGGGCAATCGTTTCATTCCCCGTGGGAAAGGCAATTTAAAGAGCCAACGCCAAGATCGGTCGGCATGGTCGTTCACTATTTGCCTTTCACTATTAGAAAGGGTTCCCCTTTTAATATTGAGGCATTCCAACTCCAAATCATCGACTAAAGGCTGTGCGTAAGGGGTATCTAAAAAGGCAAGTTCCATAATGGCTTCCCTATCGTTATGCATGCCCATGGTTTTTTCCACCCAATTTAAAGTCGTTAAACCTTGAGCCCTAACAATTGCGCCACCCGTTTCTGCATCTAAAAACTCACCACCAAAATTTGTACGGTTGATGGCCTTAAGGTCTTTAAGCATGCTCGCTTTTTGGGCAACCTGTTCTGCTTTTAGGCCTTCCAGCTCAGAAAGGTTACCACCTGATTTTAAAATTTTATTTTCAGCCTGTAGCAGTTCTAACTCAAGGTCTTTTATCTTGGAGTTAAAGCGTTCTGTGATCAACTCCATGCGGTTGATCATAGTTTCAAGCTTTAATTGTTTAGAAACAATATTTTCAGGGGTAGTGAGCTTACCAATATCGTGCATCCAGCCAGCCAGCCAAAGCTCTTTAGTTTCACTTTCCGTGAAACTGATCGACTTATAAATGCCCTTATCCCAAGTATTAATTTCCTCTGCAAGGTCTAAAGTTAAGCCTGCAACTCGGTTAATATGACCATAGTGATAATTGGCCTTTTCGCCCAAACCTTCAGCCAGTACCTTAACAAAAGAGTTAAATAGCTCCACCTGCTCTTGCACCAGTTTTTGCGTGGTTAAGGTTACAGCGGCCTGGAAGGAAATAGCCTGTAAAATTGCCGAGTCTGCTTGGGTGAAGGGGATAATCTCACCACTTACATTTTTGCGGTTGATCAACTGCATTACCCCAATAATTTCAAACTGATGGTCTCTAAGTGGTAAAACCAACATGGACTTACTGCGGTAACCTGTGGTGGCATCGTATTTTTTTGTCCCTGAAAAATCAAATCCCTTGGCATCGTAAACATCTTCGATGTTGATCAATTCGCCAGTAATAGCGCAATAAGCACTCACGTTGGAATGGTTGGGCTTGCCGTCTATTTCTAAAGGAACAGGGGGCAGAAAGATTTTTGATTTTACTGTACGTTTGAGGTAAACGCCCATGGTGTCGTTTTGTAAGACTTCAAAGTGCAACAAGCGCTCTTTGATTTCTCCAGGGTTGTAGATATCATCCCCGTAAATGTCTTCAAGCATGTATAAAGTTCCACCATCGGCCATGGTCAACTTTCTAGCTGAATTGAGGATTACCTCCATAACAGCTTTATGCTCTTTTTCTTTATGGAGTTCTACCCCGGCTTCTGTGAGGATTTCGATCTGCCGCTCTAACTCAAAGATATCAGAGTGGAGTACTTCCATGAGAGGCGCAATTTCAGGATCATCAATCCTAAATTTATCTAGGATTTCACCAAGTTTTTTGATCCTTGCGGCATTTTTCATAAATACTTCTTATGAAGTCGGCACTCAAGCTTGCCGAGTCTTTTCTTTCTGCTCTTGGGCTTCTTTGCAGTTAATACAAAGGTCAGTGACAGGTCTAGCATCCAGTCTCATTTTACCAATTTCTGCATCGCATTCTTTGCATTCATTGTAGGTTCCCTCTTCTAATCTTGCGACAGCTTGGCGAACTTTTTTAATCAGTTTTCGCTCTCGGTCTCTGATTCGCAATGTTGTATTGCGTTCAAATTCATAATTTGCTCGGTCAGCAGGATCAGGAAATTCGAGGACGGCATCCTTCATTTCATGCATGGTAATCCCTGAATCGCTAAAAAGCTCTTCTAGTTGCCCAAGTAATTTTTTGCGGAAGTGTTCTTTTTCTTCGTCGTTAAATTCTATTGTACTCGTATCAAATTTCATGTCATCCCTACACGTTTATTCTGATTACATTAAATACTTAAGCTTTGCTTTTTTAAAGCTTAAGCTGGTCTACCTCGCCATCTCCATATTTTATTTCTAAAACATTTGGCTTTATCCAGCTATAGTCTAAATTAAAATTATAGCTTGTATACCTTTTTGGTAAAGTTCTAATGTTTTTTTGGTCTTTAGAAACAATATGAACCCTAAAGGTATAAAGGTACTTGGTCTTGCCGCCTTCTTCAACCGCCTCACCTGACGCGATATGACTAAAGGCTGCCTTGTTCTGTCCATTGTAGACTAATCCACCTGGTGTGTTGGATTTTGGTAAAAGATCTTGGATTGTGCCTTCTTTCCCAACTCGAAGAAGCTTTTTCTTATTGCCAACGGCAAGCTGAAAAAAACCATCTTTTAAATTGGTCACCTTCCCAACAGTTTTACCATACCAGCCCATAACAGGCTGACTTTGTTCATTTAAACCCATATGAACAAGCCCCTCTTTAGTGACTAATATAGCACGAAGATTTAGGTCTTGTCTTGTAAAGATTTTCTTACGTTTTAAATAGAGGCTGTTTCCCGCCTTATTTTCAGGGAAAATGCTATAATTTTCACCTAAATCTTGGATAGGAGCTTTCAGAATCGGCGTTTCCGTTTCTGGGTTTTCTTTTGCAATTAAGCCCGTGGCAGTAACGCAAAGAATAAAGAAAATAATGAAATTTTTCATGGTATTTGAAGCTTAAACCTAAATGAAACAATACTTTTTTGAACAGTCGTGAACTATACATTCTTACAATTTATTGCCCCAAGTTGTCAATTGTCTCGAAATCCTTTGGCACTTTGTAACTGAAGTAATCAGGCGCTAATTTAGGGTTGTTTTGATTCTTATAAAGTTTAAGAATTCGGTAGCCCCCATTTTTTGCAACAAGCGCAAAGGAAACCAGCTGTCCTTTTTTTAATTTTAAATGAACCTCAGAAATATAGGGGTCAGCTTCTTTTGGCGTTAAGTGATAAAGCCGCTCTCCCTTTTCTGTTTTTAGTAATTTTTTTTTCGGTACAACTTGAGTGTAGCCCGACTCAATAGATTTGTTTTTAAATAAAAAATTTAATGACTTTAGCCCCTGCATGCGCCTTACATCCTGGATCACAACATTTTCTAACAAAGGGTCAACAATCCAGATTCTGGTCTCACCAATAATAATCTCAAGTGGGTGGGGTTCGAGGTATATAAGCCTCATTTTTGAAGGCCGAGCAAAGGCCATTTCACCTTGGGCAAGCTGTTCTTTTTCGTTTAAGGGGTCAAAGTAAATCTGTTGGAAGTCGGCTGAAAAGGTTTTTAGCTTAACAAATTTTGCCTCAAAGGCCCGAAAAGGCCCATCAAAAGCAAATAGAGGTGAGCTGAGGCTGCACAACAGGGCAAAACAAAGACCCTGCTGAATTTTATTTTTTATGCTTACCTTGATCAAACTGCCCATTTAAAATTACCCTTTTGCCCATTAATATATTGTAAACCTAGCAAAACCCAAGGTTTTGGTGTTTCCCCAAGCCTCGTTTAAGGTTTAAAATCTACCATGCGCCTTTTCATTGTCAAGGTAAAGGCTAGGTACTTTGCTTTTAAAAGAAAAGTTAAAGGTTGGAATTCCGAAAATTTTATGAAATCTTAAATTAAAAGAAATCATTTTAATTAGCTTTAGGAAAAAATATGAAAACAGTAACTTGCAAACAAGTAGGCGGTGCCTGTGATGAAAAATTTAGCGCTGAAACCTTTGAGGAAATTGCCGAAATGAGCAAATTGCACGCTATGCAAATGTTTCAAACAGGTGACGCCCCTCACCTTGAGGCCATGAGCGCCATGCAAGGTTTAATGTCGGACCCAGCAGCTATGCAAGAGTGGATGGACACAAAAAGAAAAGAATTTGACGCTCTGCCTGAGGATTAAGTTTGCAAGGCTACATTTTAGCCACTGCCCCTAAGCCTTACTATTCATTTCCATCACTGACATCTGTGATGGAAATTTCCCCAGCATCTGCCCAGTAGGTTAACTTATTGGGGTTGCAACAGACTGCGCAATCGTAGATTTCAGAAACGGCACCGTGAAAAGATTCCTCTACTTCTAGGTACACCGAAAAGCTTTCAAAGCAAAAATAACAGGTGACGGATTTTTCGTTCATAGCTCAAAAATAACAGGCCCAAGTGAATTGGCTATTTAGGCCTTGGTGGCCACAGCCAAAAAGATTGGATAGGCACCCGTCTCTTTCTGTGCAGTGTGGGCAGTAAAAAAATTGACGTTACTAAATCCATGATTTTCTAACATAGTTTGGAATTCAACTCGCTTGAATCCATCGTGATAAACCCCTTCAACCCCTTCCGGGTGAAAGGTGCCATCTTCAAAATCAAGGTCGGCCAATGCAACCTGTCCACCCTTTTTCAGGTGGGCTGAAAACTGCTCAAGCATTTTATTCGTATCTTCCACATGGTGCATGGCCATGGCACTCATAATCAGATCGTAATTCTCGCCTGTAGGGCAATCCAAGATGTTTTGACATAAGATGTCGACTTTATCTTTGAGGCCGTCTTTTGCAATCAACTGCTCCAGCATAGACTGAGAAACGTCGATCGCTGTAATTTTGTTAACATGAGGCGCAATTTGAGAAGTGATTAAGCCTGTTCCTGCACCAAAATCCATCACGTGCCAAGCGCTATTCAGCTCGATTTGGGTAAGAATCGATTTACCAATAGCACCAGAAAGCTTTGTAACCATATCATTAGTGTCCCAATCTTTGGCTTTTTCTTCAAATAAATCTGTCATAACATTTCTCGAATATTTATATATTGTAAACTACTAGATTCTCGTTTTACTGGCTCACTGTCAAGGTTGTCAGGCCCGAACCTGTGAGGTTTAATACCGCTCACTCAAGGGATAGGCATTTCAATATCCATGATGTCATTTTCCACATCCTCCATTTTACTCACCAAAACCGCCCTGGCATCACTAAGTCCTTGGTTATAAAAATAGGGGCCTAATTTTTCTGCAACAAAATCCAATAAAAAGCCTGCATCAAAATTCCCTAGGTCATAATCAAGCTCTGCCTCAAAGTATTTCTGGAATTTTAAGATGATGTCTTCTTTATTTCTGTCCGTTAAATTCATATCAGGTTTTGGGGCTTTGGTTTGCAAATCTAAAAACGAGGCTACATTTGCATTATGAGTCCTACTTGAAACCTTGCCAAGGCCTTTATAAGGCTATTTTGTATGTCCATATAATCAGATAACAAAACTTTTAACATTAGGGCACTTTAAGGCTTCCAGTGTATAATAAAATATGAAACTATTGGCTAACAAATAATATTTGAGCGGATTTATGAAAATATTGGTGATTGAAGACAACCTACCTACCTTGACCCTACTGGGCAACATTCTAGATGAATATGGGGCTGTTACAGCCTGCAGCGATGGGGAGCATGGAGTAGTTGAATATAAAAGCGCCGCCGAGACAAGCGAGCCCTTTGATATTATCTTCCTTGATGTAGTGCTGCCAGGCATCCAGGGTGATGAGGTCGTTAAGCTGATTCGAAATGATGAAAAAACAAGCCCAAGCAGATCCAAGGTTTATATCGTAATTCTTTCCAACAAAGTAGCCTTCCACGATACAGGTACAGGGATGTATGAGGGCGGCGACATCTATATGCCCAAACCCTTTACCAAATCAAATATTGACGAAATTATGGAGACAGTAAATCCCAAGGCAGAAGAAGATTTAAAGAAAAAACCTACAAAATCGACTCAATCAAAATAGCTCTTACAGGGGATGCTTCTCCATTTTTGATCTTTAATGGCAAACACATCAGCGTATAGCTACCAGCTTGGACCTTCTCTAAATTAATACCTTCTAATACCAGCGTATTATTCCCTAGAATTTTCTTATGTGCTGGGAAGCTGTTATCTGAGGATTCTTCAATGGAAATATAGTCAATTCCGACCAATGCTACTCCTTTTTTAGCGCAATAACCTGCTGCATCTTCTGACAAATATACGTAATCATCTCTATATTCACCGTTTTTGCAAATTCCACTTATAGAATTCTTGGTTTTGAAGAGCAAAGCTTCATTTTTTTTTATATCAAAATGTGAAAGCTCTTCTTTGGTTATCAACTTTGAGTTTTCAATAAGAACGACCTGAGCTGGGAATATGAAGCTATCAACAGGAAGTTGGTCAATGGACTTTCCTGCTTGGAAAAAGTGTGAAGGCATATCGATGTGGGTTCCCGCATGGGCTGTCATTTCGAGATAAGAGTAATCACAACCCCCGCTTTCACTGAGATTCCATTTTAATTCCCGCTTGAACGGCTTTACGTTGGGGTGGTCTATTGATTCTTCTCCAAGTAAAACACTAATATCATGTATTTTTCTGTTGTTGAACATTGCAAACATAAACCTTATCTATCATTCGAGAAGTACGGGGTGTCTATCGGATCGACCCGACAAATATAAAACAAGGGTTTGGGGGCATGGACGCTAGAGCCAACCGGCCCCCAAAAATCTTAAACTAGGTTAGTCCCACTCAATGGTTTTAACACTCCAACTAATTGTTTTTATTGACTATAAAATACAGTTAGAGGTCAGCCAATTGATTTTTCTGACATTAGTTCCAATCATCTCTACGGTTCTGTTCCCAAAATAATCGCCCGAAAAACAATAAACTCTTTTTACTTTCAGTATAATAGACTAGCGTAGCAAGTAGGCTGAATCCTCATACTATTTGTTGGATTTTCCAACTTAGAGGTATGATTTTACAACCTTGCAACAGCCATAAGAACCACTGCGTCGCCATCAGGGCTAGGCATTGTAAATGCGGTGGAAATTGAAATTGATTGAAACCCTACCTTTGCTAAGGTTTCTTGCATTTGGTTGTTTGTAAAACCTGAACCTGGTTCCTTGTCTTCAGAATACCAATCCCATTGAACAAAAATCCCTTTTGGTTTGAGCAAAGATTTTAGATGGTGTGCAGTGTCTTCATAATCAGAAACAAATGCACAGACTGAAGATGCTACAACCAAATCAAAATGAGACTGAAAACCTGTTTCAGAAAAGTTTTTTAGATTAGATAAAGAACTACAAATAGGGGTCACATTTCCTATTTTTTTACCCTCCAACACACTGAGCATTTTTTGGGAAGTATCAATAGAAACTATGCTCTTAGCTAAAGGTGAGATTTTTTCGGTGAGCAAACCTGTGCCACAACCAAAATCAAACACGTCCAAACTTTCAAGGTGAACCACTTCAGTCAATTTCTGAAAGGCGTTGTTTGAATATGCTAAAACGTCACTGTTGGTATCCCATCCATCTGCGTATTCATCCCAAGTATCATTCATAAAGCAACAAGTTAGTTAGAGGTGATGACAGGTAATATATTAAAATTACGCTATCTACTTTTCCCAGTCAACAACAGCGGTCATTGCTAATTATTTAAAATATTTACAGGTAACTAACTGTATTTACTCCCACTCAATCGTGCCACGCTTTCAAGTATCTGTTTTTATTGATTGCAAAAATTAGTTAGAGGTCACTTAGAGGTCAGACTATAACAAATTACTACATCAGTTCCAATAAAAAAAACTATCAGTCTTAGGCAAAGAGTCATTAGTTCCAACAGAAAAACAACAGTCTATCCTATTCCATCAGCATTGGAAAACTATAACAAAACACAACTCAATTTTTGACTTAGTAGTCAGAGAATCACCACTTGATACCTAATTTGACCTTGCTCTTGAAAATAAACTTTGGTTTTTCTTAGCATAGCGAAACAACTTCATCTTTTAGTTTTGCAATAAAAATGATACTCTCTGAGTTGATTAGGACTTCATAAGTATAAAGGGTAAAATTGCCTTTTGTACAAATTTTGGAAGGGATAGATATGACAGGCAATTCAACGGAACTGCTTTATTTCAAGCACTATGAGGGAGAGAAGGCGAGGCGAGGGGTATTTGATGCCATTGCCTCTTGGAAAACACCTGAGAAAGTGCTGTATGCTGGTAGTTTTATTCACGTAACAGCATCTTTTGTGTTTCCCTCAGTAGTCTACTTAGACAACGACAAAAATGCCAAAAAGTTCTTCTCTAAAATGGAAGAGGTTCATTCATTCATAGAGAATAATAAAACATACGAACAACGACCAGAAGTCACTTTCCATGGCAGGAGTTATGAGGGAGAACTATGTGAACCTGCTGGCAGTGTTGACCTTTTATTTTCTCTTTACGCTGGTTTTATCTCAAAACCCTGTAAGAGTTATTTGAAGATAGGAGGCATACTTGCCGTAAACAACAGCCATGCGGACGCTGGTTTGGCCTCAATTGACCCTGACTATAAATTTATCGGTGTTGTACAGGGGCGAGGTGACAAACTAAAAGTAGTGCAAGATAGTTTAGAAGATTATTTTATTCCAAAAAAAGAAGTCAAGGTAACCGAAGAGTTACTACGCAAAACTGGCAGAGGGGTAGGTTATACAAAAACAGCCCCTGTCTACCTCTTTGAACGAGTGCAATAAAACCGATTGGTAGGTGTAATTTCTTTAGTTTGCAACAAAGTTAGAGGTCAGAAACTCCAACTTATTGAAATTTCACGACCTCTAATTTGAAAAAAGAAAATATCGTTATTGCTAATTATTTGAGATAACTACAGGCAACTAACTGTATTTACTCCCACTCAATAGTACCTGGAGGTTTACTGGTAATATCGTAAACCACTCGGTTTACTTTTTTCACTTCATTGATGATGCGGTTCGATATCTTAGCTAAGATATCATAGGGGATTCGGGTCCAATCAGCAGTCATTGCATCAGTAGAATTTACGCTACGGATGGCTAAAGTCCACTCATAAGTCCGCTGGTCACCCTGAACACCTACTGTCTTCACAGGGAGTAATACAGCAAAACACTGCCAGATTTCACGGTAAAGGCCTGCGGCTTTTATTTCTTCAAGCACGATAGCATCGGCATCTTGCAAGGTTTGGATTCTCTCGTCAGTGATGTCACCTAAAATCCTTACCGCAAGGCCAGGGCCTGGGAAGGGGTGGCGATGCACAAAGTCATCATCAAGGCCTAAGGCTTTGCCCAATTCACGAACTTCATCTTTGAATAATTCCCGTAAAGGCTCCACCAATTCCATATCCATATCATCAGGCAAACCACCAACATTATGGTGACTCTTGATCACAGCAGAAGGCCCCTTAAAAGAAACAGATTCAATCACATCAGGGTAGAGTGTCCCTTGGGCGAGGAATTTAACCCCGTCCAACTTAGTTGACTCACGGTCGAAAATGGTAATGAATTCATGACCAATGATCTTACGTTTCTGCTCTGGGTCAGAAACGCCCTTAAGCAAGTCTAAAAAGTGACGGCGGGCATCCACATGCACCAAGTTGATGTGGTAATGCTTCTTAAACAAATTCACCACGGCATCAGCTTCATTTTTCCGAAGTAAACCGTTATCCACAAACACACAAGTCAGCTGATCGCCAATAGCCTGATGCAAAAGTACAGCAGTCACAGAGGAATCCACTCCACCAGAAAGGCCACAGATCACTTTTTCTTTCCCCACTTGGGCCCTAATTTCCGCAATCTTAATATCTACAAAATGTTCCATATCCCAGTTTGCTTCGCAGCCTGAGATTTTTAAGATAAAATTAGCTAGTAGCTCTTTACCATGTTCAGAGTGAGTTACTTCAGGATGAAACTGGATGCCGTAGAATTTTTTGGCCTCGTCGGCAATAGCGGCATAAGGCGCATTGGGGCTAGTGGCGTAAACTTCAAAACCTGTCGGTATCTTATTGACTCGGTCACCGTGGCTCATCCAAACAGTAAATTTTTCAGTCTGGGGAATCCCTTCAAAAAGCTGGCTTTTCTGCTGGACTTGTAACTCAGTTCGGCCATATTCCGAATGATCGCTGCTGGAAACTTCCCCACCTAGCATCTGACACATCAACTGTTGCCCGTAGCAGATCCCTAAAATGGGTATACCCCATTCAAAAAGTTCCATTTCAACCTTAGGCGCATGCTCGCCAAGCACACTGCTTGGTCCACCTGAAAGGATAATTCCCTTTGGGTTCAGCGCCTTTACAGAGCCAAGGTCGATGTTGCAGGGGTGAATTTCACAGTATACCTTTTGCTCTCTAATTCTACGAGCGATAAGTTGGGTGTACTGGCTCCCAAAGTCTAAAATAACAATCATTTAAATTCTCAATAGGTGTAAGTTGTATTATTTAATCTCTAATTTTTAAGTCTATTTTTTGGTCTTTTCTGGCTTGAAAAACATATAAAGGCCAATGGCAATCAGAGCCATGCCTCCGCCTTTCACAATGTGTAATAGTGGCCAAAACATAGGCATGGCAATATAAAGGCCAACAGCCAAGGTCAGCCAAAAGCCACCTTCTAGCTTGCTACGCCCTGCCGCCATACGAAAAAGGCCATAAGCCCCAATCGCCAAGGGGGCGAAATTCGCGGCCACCCAGGTTAATATAAAAGTCCCCACTCCTGCACCAGCAAGCTCAATGCCTCGTTTCTTACGGGCACCGATCAGGTCGGTTAGGGCGCTGGTTTCAGGCTCTAGTATTTCCATTTTTTGTTCATCGCTCATATTTCTATTCCATTCCTATGGCTTTACGAACCTCTGCCAGTTTTGGCCTGGCAATGGTTCGGGCTTTTTCAGCGCCTAATTGTAATATTTTATCTAATTCATCAAGGTGATTCATATGATGCTCGTACACTTCTCTACCTGGCGCAACAAAGGCATCGACCAGGTCAAACAATTCCCCTTTGATGTGACCATAACCAAGGCCACCCTTTTTATAGGCGGCTGCCATCTCAGAAGTTTGCGCCTCGCTGGCAAAATACTTATAGATAGCAAACAAATTGCAGGTTTCAGGGTCTTTTGGCTCTTCAACCCCTTTAGAATCAGTAACGATCTGGTTGATCCGTTTTTTCAGCTTCTTTGGGGTTTGGTAAAGGGGGATAACATTATCGTAACTCTTGCTCATCTTACGCCCGTCGATGCCTGGAATGGTCTTCACAGATTCATTGATCATAGGCTCAGGTAACACCAAAATTTCGCCATATTGCTGGTTAAAGGCTTGGGCAATGTCACGGGCGATTTCTAAATGTTGTTTTTGGTCTTGCCCCACGGGCACCTTGTGAGCTGAGTAAAGCAAGATGTCGGCAGCCATCAAAATAGGGTAATTGTAAACCCCCATGTGAATACCTTTATCCAAGTCAGCACCTGCGGCCTCGTTTTTACTGGTCATGTCTTTATAGCTATGGGCACGATTCATCAATCCCTTGGGGGAAAAACAAGAAAGAATCCAGCTCAATTCAAAAACCTCAGGGATATCAGACTGACGATAAAAAATCACCTCTTCTGGGTTCAATCCTGCTGCTAGCCATGTGGCTGCGACTTCATGAATTTGTGACTTCATTAAAGCCTTATCTCTCACAGTAGTCAATGCATGGTAGTCTGCTATAAAATATAGGGCTTGGTAGGAATTGGCTATGTCCAAAGCTGGTTTAATTGCCCCTAAAAGGTTCCCAATGTGGGGGCTACCTGTTGGTTTTATGCCTGTAAGCGCTCGTTCTTTAATCATTTTTCCTTATGTCTTGTCTGAAAGGTAGCTTAACCATTTTAAATAATTTGGGGAAGTGGCAGAGTTGCCTTGGGGTTTTTTTATTAGAATGCTTGCAAGTGCATTGTGATACTAGGGATTCACCCTATAGCTTTATGATCTTTTCTGTAGTATAATTTGTGTAATTATAAGATAATTACCCTTTAACAAACTAAAAATTTAAATTTCTTTTTTAAGACCACATGATACCTCTACTGAAAGCTAAAACAAAAGAAGAGAAATTAAAAAAGAAAATAGCCAAGCTTGAACAAAAAGAAAAAGAGAAGCGTTATAAAAAACTCGCTATTCGAAAAGACCAAGAGGTTTTTTTAGAAAAGAAACCAGACGGCTTTAATAAGGGCTTTGTTTTTGGCCAATCCCGCATCAGGGACCAACGTGTTGAAAAAGAAATCGTTGGCGCCACTTTGGTGCTGATCCCTAATGTTGACCCCTACTGGAAAGTAGACAACATCTTTAAAAAGAAAAAATCAATTAAGAGCCAATTGATTTTTAAATCGGAAATTTCTGAAAAAAAACTAGAAAAACTTCGTGAATCAGCACCAAAAACCCCTGGCGCCACAAGGATGGAAGTCAAAAAATTTCTTGAGGTAAATCACAGAAACCGAGACCTCTATATGTTGAGTGCGATTTGCACCAACAAGATGTTAAAAAATACCAAGGGCGAAAAAAAGGACATTGTCGATGGCTTAAAACTGGCGGTCATTGATGCTGCAACGGCTGTGGTGAGCGATGGTCTTTCTCTTTATAATCTGCAACATTTTTTTGAGATCTACTTTCGCTTTTTAGAGCAGCTTAAAGTTTACCAGACTCGTGTTTATGCGTCAGTAAATTCTGAAGGCCCCTACGCAGAACTAAGAGTGAACTTAAGCAACGCCATGCAGATTAACGACCTCCTCTATGAAAAAAAGGAAGGTTGTTTCAATATGCTTTCTTTTGTCAGCAAGAATTTTAATAAATCCTCCCAAATGCACACCCGTTTTGACCTCCTGAGTATTCGCCGTGGAGTGGAATACATCAACGCTGGCCTCGCAACAAAAAAAATGGAGCTAGGTACGGCAGAAGAGGTTATTAACACGGTAATGGGGATTTTAACCACCCTAGTGAAGGTTCCCATTTTGGAGCCTTTTATTGAGCAAGCTACAAAATACCTTGGTGGCAGCAATTCCACTATGAAGCTAAAAGTAGTGGGCATTCATTCTTCCAGACTTTTATTTGAGTTTCGGGTTGCTGTAATTTTGCGTGAAATGGACACCATGAAAAAGCTGGCTCGAAGGGTATTCCAGTTGAATTTAGCCTTAATTAAAACGGTTAAAAAAAGGTCTATCCGCCACCAGTCGGAATATGACCCCTACCAAAATCTAGCTCATGCCATTGAGTTTTCGGCAAATGTAATGGATAAATCCACACAAGAAACCATGATCAAAACAGCGGTCAAGTGGCTTGGCAACGTCAGTGCATTGGATTCTTCTAAAGATATCAAATTTGCTCGAAATGCTGACGAAACCATTTTGCGGCTTGATGCATTACTTTATGCTAAAATGCAAGATGTTCCCTTTGATTTTGAATCTGAAATG
>JASJGK010000267.1:0-7901 GCA_033791585.1 SAR324 cluster bacterium
AATCAAATATCAATCAAGCACTGTGCAATTGTTAATCGAAGAGAGATCACAAAATGAAAAAATTAAGCAAAAATATGATTTTTTGTCTGAACTATTCTAATGTTCACGCTAGTTTAATTAAAAAAATTGACGGTGCCTTAAGCCCCCATGGGATAAGTTTTACAGAGTACCTAGTTTTATATCATCTTTACAATGCACAACTACAAAATGGTTCAAGCGGGTCTATGCGTCGGATCGATCTTGCTGAGTCTGTAGGCCTAAGCGCCTCAGGCATCACACGCCTTATAGCCCCAATGGAAAAAATTGGTCTGGTGCAAAAGCAAGTAAAAGAAAGAGACGCACGTGTTAGCTTAGTGAAAATCACCAAAGCAGGAGGGGATATTTTTGAGCATGCTGGCACCAGTTTCGATCACGCAGCAGCTTACTTGCTTGGCGGTTTGGATGCAAAGGAATTGGATTCGGGCTTAAAACTACTTAGGCTACTCGGTGGGAAAATCTAATTAGAGGAGGTTTTTGTCGCTGGTAAAATAGGCCAATAAAAGTCAGCCTAGGTTTTAAAAACCTAGGTGACTTAAAATTCAATTATAAAGAAAGCATGTCTTCAGGCTCAAAATACGACTGGTCATGCTTGCAGCAAGCACATTTCCCAGGGGCACTCTTGCCAACATGGACTAAACCACAAACAGAACATCTCCATTTGATTTCTGTCTCTCGAGTAAAGACGGTTCCAGCTTTCACCATCTCTAAAAGCTTAGCATATCTGTCTCTGTGGGAGGCTTCTACCTTAGCAATGGACTTAAAAAGCCTTGCCGCTTCCTTGTTGCCTTCGGCCTCAGCTTCGGCTGCAAAGGTGGGGTACATGTCTGTAACTTCGTAGTCTTCCCCTTCCATGGCAGCTTGTAAATTTTCAGCAGTGGTGCCGATTCCACCTAACATCTTGAATTCATCTTTGGCGTGGCGCTTTTCATTTTCTGCTGTCTCTGTAAAAAGTTTAGCAATATAATTCATGCCTTCTTTTTTTGCTACTTCAGCGTAGTAGGTGTATTTGTTTCTTGCCTGTGACTCACCAGCAAAGGCGGCTTTAAGGTTTTCTTCAGTTTTGCTCATGTTAAATCCATTGGTTGTAATTGTTTAGGTTAGATTACGGGAAGACTGGGGTCTTGTGAAAGTAGTTTTTTATTTTTTCGCAAGGCGAGAAATTTTAAAGCGCAAATTTTCTACAACAAAAAGAGGGACCATAAAGATGAGGGCTTTGGTCATATTACCTTCCTCTTTGAGGGTTATATGGATGGCTATAAGGGGCAATATAAGATAAACAAGGCGGTGAATTTTTTTCCAAGGTAGCTTTCTTTGGGTTTTTTTAAAGCTAGTGAAAGCCATAAGACTCAAAATTAAATAGGAAGCAAAACCAGAAAAAATAAAGGGCTTCACCCAATCTGAGGCAATGAATTGATCAATGGCAAAAATTAACAGGTGTAGACTTGCATAAAAATAGATTACCAGCCCTAAAAACCGTTTATGGCGGGTTAGCTTTTTTGAAACTCCTGCCAAGGGAGGGAAAAGTCGTAAAGGTGCAATCCAGAGTAGAAACAACAGGAGATAAAAAGTGGCATTGCCAGTGGAGTGGGTGATAAATTCCACAGGGTTCGCAGCACCCTTGCCTAGAAAAAAAACTTCATAGCAGAAGTAAAAAATAGGTAATAGAGCACACAGATAAACCAAAAGGCGAGGCAAAACGTTCATAAAATTTAAGTTTTAATAAAGCTTAGAAAGATCCCAGCCTTTGTATAGATCACCAACTTGGGCCTCGTAGCCATTAAAAATTTTGGTTGGTTCCCGTTTGAACCATTCCCCTAACACTTTGTGGGATTTTTGGCTCCACCGTGGATGGTCTACATTGGGATTTACGTTAGCATAATAGCCATATTCCCTTGGTGCTAATTGATTCCAAAGGGTATCAGGTTGTTTTTTCACAAAGTTGATTTCTACAATGGATTTAATGGACTTAAAACCATATTTCCAAGGGGTGACAAGGCGAATGGGTGCCCCATTTTGTTTAGGCAAGTCTTCACCATAGATCCCAGTGGATAAAAAAGCCAAATCATTGGTGGCCTCAGCCAAACTTAGGCCCTCTGAATAGGGCCAAGAGTAATATGAAGTAGCCTGACCTGGAGCCTCTTTAGGGCGGTAGAAGGATTTAAACTCAACATGTTGCGCTCCGCTCAAAGGCTTTGCGTGAGCAACTAATTTGGCTAAAGAAAATCCACCCCAAGGTACAGTCATAGCCCATGCTTCCACACAGCGAAATTTGTAAATGCGTTGTTCAACAGGAAATAGCCTTTTAATATCATCCATATCCAAAGTAAGTTCCTTTTCTACCAAACCGCCTATCTTAATCTTCCATCCTGACGTGTTAAAGTTCCCTGTCAACCGGTGCACGTCCTCTTTTTTTTCTGAAAATTCATAAAAATTATTGTAGGTTTTAACCAGTTTTTTAGGTGTGATTTTATCCCCACCTTGAATAGATTCAAAGGCTTGCGCCATAGTATCATAGGGGGTGCCTAGCAGCAGAGCAGAACCAAAGCCTGCAGCCTTGAGCAATTTTCTGCGAGTAAGGTAGTCAGCTTGGGGGGTAACTTGGGACTCAGGTATGGCCCAATCAGGTTTTTTGATTATTTTCATGCGTGGTTTTTTTTTGGGGATTAGTAAAACTATTATAAGGTTTTACACTTTGAGTTGTATAGAGTTAAAGCGGAAATTAACGGAACAATTTTTCATAGTTGATTAAAGAGTTGTGCATCTGGAACCTTGCTATTATACTTTGCTTATATAAAATGTTTAAGTAAAAAACCTTTGTCTGCCGAATAACAAAGGACGTAGATAGTAACTTCTGTATCTTTATTAGCGCACTAAAAAACAACACCAGTGTAAAAATACTAGGCACGAAGCAAAAAAATAAAATCTCATGATAAAAATGCAAAATCTAAAAATAAAGAGCCTGACCCTCAACCTACAGTTTTTTACTCTAAATTTAGCCACCTTTGGCTTCTTACTTTTAGCATTACCACTAGCGGCCTTAGGCCAGAGTAAAATAGAAAATTTGAGTGCCGATGAAACCACCAAAGAATACGAGCGTAAAGCCATTTTAGCGACTCAAGACCTTGGTTTAGGGTCCAAGACTGTGGTGACTCGGGTGCGTTTTTGCCCCTATAACAATCCTCGGTTTCGTTTCCCCCTCCCCTGCATCCCCATTGGCACAAAAACCTTAGAAATTAATAGCTCTTTGGAGAAGAAGCTGAACAATATCTATCTTGAAAAATTGGTTTCTTCCCGGTTTGATAAGGTGGTACTGGCTAAAGATCAAGTGGTAATCACCACTGCCCAAGGCGGAACTATTTCAAAAAGTGCAGGTGGTTTGCCTAATTTTTCTTTTGAGACAGGTTCTTACAAACAATTTAAGGGCAAGGTTGAAGACTTTTTGGGTGGCTTAAATAGCCCTATGCAAGAGTTGCTGGCTGCGGCTAAAGATGCTCGATACGCTGAGATGTCTGATAGGGAAAAAGAAAGTTTTGCTGTGCAAAAGGCCAAGACTTTAGACATGCCTGTCGAATTTATTGAAAAGCTGATGAATTCCTCTTATGTTTTTGCTTTATATCTACCGAAGGTTCGCAGTAGCGCCACCATAACTCAGGTTGGCCGAACCATGAATGGTTATGTGGTGGGATACAGCTATGTAACCCGTGTCAATAGCCCAACAAGGCCAAAACTTTTAATCTATAATTATAAGGCCCCTGAAGGCGATGGAAAGGGTAAGTTCGTTTATTATGACACGGTTGATGGTGATTCAGGTCACTACTCAGAAAGTGTTTCACGCCCATTTAGACCCAGTTTAAGGGATATTGATTTTATCTTCCCCCGAGCATTGTTGGGGTCAGTCAATTCATCTGCTAAAAACCTAAAGCAAAATTTAATTAAAGATGATCTTTTTGCCATTGTTACCCCTGTAACCCAAGCTAGTTTATTTTCTTTATCTGCCAACATCGGCACTCTAGAAGACTTACGTATTGATGCACCTTACAGGATAAAACAAACTAACGCCGAAGAAGGTGTTATAGGGACAGGTTTTGCAAAGGCGAGAAGGGTCTTTAAAAACAAATACAAAGGCAATGGTAAAGGGGAAAAAACCCAGCCGGTCGGTGATAGCCAATTTGATATAGTGCAGGGCTACGGCAGTATGATCTCCTCCTTGCAAGAGCACCCATGGTCGGGCACTTTTTTATATCTTGGGTTAGACTCGGTAGATTATGGTCTTACTGAAATCAATGGCCTAGAGGTTACTGGTGGCAATGAGTTGAGTGCTGTTCGCTTTGGTATGAATGTTGATCTAGGCTATACCTTTAATGATGCCAAACTTTCTGAAACTTGGTTTGATGCCAGTTTGTTTTTTGGCGGTGGCAGCGATTATGCTATGGTTGGTGATACCCAAGCTTCAACAACACCAAGTTTTGGTGGCCTTGCTTTTGACATGTACAAGCGTTTTTACATTGGTCCGACTGGGGTTTATGTCTCACCCTTTGCAGGCCTCGCTTACTACTCAAGTAGTTATGATGTCGAATCCATATACGGCTATGATAACGCCCTTGATATTACCTCCTTGATTTTAGATGTAGGGGTAAAAACAGGTCTGAATTTAGGCCCCGATTGGGAAATCTATTTTACGGTGAACCTCCCTCAAATATTGTCTAGTACAGTAAAATATGGGGACACAGATTATACCGTAGATTCTATAGTTGAAGCTGGGCCAACCCTTTCAATTGGTTTGTCATGGCAGATTGAAACCCTAGGAAATTTGTCCAAATTCGGTGATTAACAAAAATGGAGTATATAAAATTGTTTGAGTCTAATTTAATAAAAAATATTCTAATCCTACCAATACTTGCTGGCTTAGCCGTTTCTTGTGCAACTGCGCCTAGGCCCGTTTTTAAGGTGGATAGTAAAGAGCTTACCTGTTCGACGGAAGCAAAATTTATTGAAAGCTTTGGTCCTACAGAAGATAGCTACCGGGCAGTCGGCCGTGGTGGTGATGTTTTTGAGCTAAAACAAAATGCTAAGCTAGATGCTTTGTGCTTTGCTTTAACACAGGGGGAGAATGCTATTCTTAGCAGTCTGGAAGAACGAGGGTTAGCGGCTCCATTCCAGCTAGAGATGGTACAAAAAATTGATTCTTTTGCCTCTATAAAGAGTAAGCCAAAGTCGCGGTCACAAGAAAATGGGCAAATGGTTTTTGCCTATATTGTCAGTGTGAATAAAAAAGCCCTAAATCAATTTTTAGAGTCCAAAGGGTTTATGCAGAGTGTTAAAGATTTAGGCTCCAGCATGGGCCAGCAGACCATTATGGTGCTAGACGCTGAGACAGATGCGGATAAATTTGCCATTGCCACTGTTACAACCTATTTAGAACGCAGGAAATTCAACGTAGCAGGTTTTAAAAAACCAGATAAACACCAAATCAGATCCACTATGGCCACCCTTTCCAATGTTTATGGCGGTGAAAGTGAATTTGTAAACCCCAACTACGCTGGGATAATTAATTCAGGTTCTGATATCTATGTGAAGATTTCAGGTTCGGTGAAAGAGGGTAAACGCAGCGGCATCGCTACCCAAAAAGGTGCTGTAATGGTAAAGGCCTATGACACAGCAACCAACAAGGTTGTCGGTTCAGCAACAGGTTATTCAACGGAACGGAGCAGCGGCAATTCAGATGTCTTAATTGGTGAAGCTGCCAATGATGCCTCAAATGACCTGACAGAAGCGATCAAATCCAAATGGAAGGATTACCAAAAATATGGCAAGCCCTTTCGGGTAATCATCATGGTGCCCGACCCTGATGAGTTACAAGCTGTGGAAGAATCCTTTTATACCGCTATGGGGTCCCTAGGGGAAGGGGCTGATATCAGTGAGCTACACAAAGGCTTACTGGGGGCCGATTACATTTTAACGGTTAAAAATGTAAAAAAAGGCCGTGAACTATTTAAAAAATTGAATAGAGCCTACACTGGCCCAGGTTCTTTAAGGCGGGAAATTTCCACCAACAATCTACTCATTGTAAAGATAGCGGAAGAAGATTTTGAAATAGAATTGGTTCGGTAGATCTGAGCTAAAAAATAAGCTGAGACCAGAACATGATGTTAACATTAAAACTGCTTGAGACGTAACATGAAGCTTTTATTAACCCTTTTTATTGCTTTTTTCACCCTATCCACGGCTACTTTCGCCGTACCTATGGGAATGATAGCCTCCCAGGCCGATGGTTATGGGAAAACAGCCGAGGCGGCCAAAAAATCAGCCTTAGAAGCCCTTTCGCACCAGATTTTATCCAAGGTGGATTCAACACAAAATGTGATCGTTACTAAAAGTGGCGGTAAATCCAATATCCAGTTTAAATCCCAGACTCTGTTGCAGTCGAATTTACTATTTAAGGGCCTAGAATTTGAGACGGTAAAAAAGAATAAAGATGAGTTTAAAACGGAAGTCTGGCTAACCCACAAGGCTGTTTTAGAATCAGTAACCTACCTTGAAGCGCAAATTCCAGAAAGGTTAGATGGTTTAAGCAAGGCAGAGTTATTAGGAGTTAAAAATTATAGTGAGATGATCGAAGCCCTTTTATTACAACCGAACATCACTGAATTTATTATTGAAGATAAAGAGGCACGATTAAAAAGGGTTGCTGAGATTAAAGAGCTTCTTTCTTTGAAATTGGGAAATTATGGCTCTGTCCATATCGCTTTACCAAAACAGAGCGGCACCAAAATTACTATTCGAAGCCGAGAGTATAATAGTGGGGAACCCATATTTTTAACCCCAGGAACTTATGAATTTAAAATCTCTAAGAAGGGCTTTTATGGAATTGCTGGCAAATTTACCTTGGCTCGTGGGCAAAATTTATACACAGCTATTGATCTTGTGCCGAAAGGTGGTGGCCTCTCAACCGCACTAAAACTACAAGCAAAAGAGTTAAAGGCCTTAAGTCGTGACATTGAAACAATTCTATTAAAATACGATATTACAGTGGATGCGGGGTCGGCAAACAAATTGATATTGGATTTGAATATAGAGAAGAATGACCAACCTCCTTATCTCAAAAGAAAGATTCAAATGACTCTATCTGTTTTAGAAAATAGCAAGGTAAGTAGATCAATAAGCCAAAGTAAAAGCTTCATGGCAGGTAAAAAAACTTTGGAACAAAAACAGAGGAAAACTATTTTGAAATTGCTCACTAAGCTGCTTAGAAAATACAGAGCAGGCAGCTAAAATATATAGCCTGAAACAGGAAAAATAAGAAAACCTAAAAAACTGCTAAAAGAAAAAATTAATCTCCAAGGAAATTGAATTGTCTGTCCTTTTTGGAAAGAATTTTTCCCTTTTCTTCGTTGGAAGCGGCTAGTTTCAAGACTGTTAGAATGATTCATATTTCCCTTAGGCTTATAGTGAACTTGAATATCTAAAAAGTTAACTTTAGTTTAAGGGACTATTATTCGTCTTGGCTATCCGTAATACCCGAAAATTTACTCCGTAGTTTTACGGAGTAAGGATTACTCCTTGTGATTTCATCTGAAAACTTACCCTCGCCCCTCTATTCGCTAATATATCTCTTTTTTTAAGGTAAAGGTATGCTAGGCAACAGATAATTGAAGTTCTTATAGGTTTTCTATAAAAAAGACTGTAGGCTCACCTTTTAATGAAATAAAAGTTCTTTATTTTGGTTTTTTATAGTATAATATATAAAAAGTAAGGAACAATTTGGAGGGAATATGAGCAGCCAAGCCCAAGATACTGCTGTAAAGAAGCAAGACACGTTTACCGCAAATTCAGCCGAGGAAATTAAAAAAATGCTGGAACAG
>JASJGK010000268.1:0-8612 GCA_033791585.1 SAR324 cluster bacterium
GGTCGCCCTGCAGGGGTGGCAATCATTTATCTAGGTCTAAAATTACTTATAGACTCAAGCACCCTACCCGGCAGCAAGGACGAGGAGCCCTTAGCGCTGCCCTATTTGGGCTTGCTTCAAATGGGGTTTACCCTGCCAGGAATGTCACCATTCCCGCGGTGGGCTCTTACATTAAAGGGTTACCCCTCCCACCATTTCAACCTTACCTGTGCTAATAAAAGCCATCGGCGGTATATTTTCTGCGGCACTTTCCATAGGGTTGCCCCTTCTGGCCGTTAACCAGCATTATCCTCTTTGAAGCCCGGACTTTCCTCTTATTTCGCCTCTAAATAAATAGAGTTGATACAAGCGATTGCCTTTCCAACTTGACTCCATTAAAATCCTATCATTCAACATTAATTTCAACAAGCATGATCGCCAGACTCAGCATAGCCATCCCCCACTCAAAACCCTTCGACTATATGGTTCCGTTGAGTTTACAGCCCCAAATAAAACTTGGGATGAGGGTATTGGTGCCCTTTGGGCCTAGGTTCTTGGTTGGGGTAGTAGTTGAATTGGGAGTGGAGTCAGAGTTCAAAAAGCTCAAAGAGCTAAAAGAAATCATTGATTCTGAGCCTCTATTTGATGAAAAACAATTGGAATTTTTTAGCTGGGTTAGCCGCTATTATTTATGCAATCTGGGTTTAGTGCTAGAAGCCGCCACACCTAAAGGCATTAAACCTAAAATCCAGTTTCATGTAACAGCCACAGAAAAACTAAAAGACGCAAGCTGGTTTGAGCGGGTAAAAAATAAATCCCTAAGCCCCATTGAGCTAAAAACGGCCCAAAAGTTAAAAAAGGCAGGCGAGGTGGTTATCATAACCACTTGCAAAAAACCTGAGCTGCTCAACTCTAATTTTTACTCTTTGGTAGAGGGCGCTGGCGCGGGGAAAAAAGGCAGCCAAAAGGCATTGGTATTTGGGCAACTGAATGGAGTGAGTGATCTAGAAGAATCTAGTTTAATCAATATAGTATCCAAAGCAACCCTATCTAGGCTGGTGAGAGAAGCCTACCTAGTCAAAGAAAAAAAGCCCCTGCCTCCGCCCTTAAAAGAGATCCGAGAAGAACCCTTTTTAGCCTTAAATGAAGAGCAGGTAGCAGCCTTTGCACCAGTTAAAAAAAGCTTGGAAGCCGGTGAGTTTACTAGTTTTTTACTCTACGGGGTAACAGGCAGCGGTAAAACAGAAATCTACCTCCACGCCACAAAAACAGCCTTGAGCCAGGGTAAATCTGTACTTATTTTGTTGCCAGAAATCAGCCTCACCCCCCAAACGGCAGCACGCTTTACAGAACGCTTTGGCGGGCGCATCGCCATGCTCCATTCAGGGTTAAACGATGGGGATCGAGCGAGCGAATGGGAACGAATCCTAAAGGGCCACGCTGATTTGGTGATTGGTGCCCGTTCGGCGCTTTTTGCCCCCTTACAAAATGTTGGGTTGATTATGGTGGATGAAGAACACGACCAATCTTTTAAACAACAAGAAGCACCTCACTACAACGCCCGTGACTTGAGCGTGAAGTATGCCCACGACCATAAAGCCACGGTGATACTAGGAACAGCTACCCCCTCGGTTGAATCTTTTTACAATGTAAAACAAAAAAAATACCAGTTACTAACACTAACCAAGCGGGCATCAATGCAAGACCTGCCCCCAGTGGCGGTGATCAACCTCAAGGAATCCCCAAGGCAGCTCGGGGTATTTTACCTTTCTACCGAATTATATGGAGAACTAAAAAGCAACTTCGAGGCAGGCAAACAGGCGATTTTGTTTCTCAACAGGCGCGGGTACTCTAACATGCTCACCTGTAAAAACTGCAATGTGCCTGTGCTTTGTAACCACTGCTCCATCACCATGACTTGGCACGCCACCAAGGGGGCCTTGGTTTGCCACTCCTGCGGGGCCAAGGGTTATTACCCTTCCGCTTGCAGGGAATGTGGGCATGAGAAATTCCAAACCGATGGAATCGGCACGCAACGGGTAGAAAGAGACCTACAGAAGCTATTTCCCAAAGGTAAATTTCTGCGCATGGACCGAGATACCCTAAGCAAAAAAGGTGAATTAGAAAGCAAAATGGCCTTAATTCACGATAATAAGGTGGATTTTGTTATAGGCACCCAGTTAATAGCCAAGGGCCACGACTTTTTAAATGTAGGCCTAGTGGGGATTTTAATGGCAGACATGAGCATCAACATCCCTGATTTTCGGTCCAGTGAGCGCAGCTACCAGCTCTTTAGTCAGGTGGCAGGCCGTGCAGGCAGAGGTGGGACAGGTAAGGCTTTTATCCAGAGTTACAACCCAAATCACAGGACAATCCAAGCGGCACTAACCCATGATTATGAGGCTTATTATGATGGGGAGATAGTAGAGCGAGAGATGTTGCAAAAGCCACCCTTTGAACGCTTGATCTTAATAAAAATTAGCCATGAAAAAGAGCAGGCCGCAGGCATAGCAGCCAAGGAATTAAAGGATTTATTGAGCCCATTAGCCAAAACCGAATTAGTATTAGGCCCCATAGAGTCAGCCATCTTCAAGCAGGCCGACCGCTACTACTATCAGATCATCATCCAAGGAAAAAACCTCAGCCATATCAAAGCCAGACTAAGCAATCTACTCTGGGGTGGCGCCTTCACCACCACCGCCCGCATCACCATAGACGTAGACCCCGCCATGATCTAACCCACTTCGTGGGTTTACTAGGTCTGTGGTTGTGGCTCACATCTTCGTGGAAATGCTGCTAGTCTAATTCTAGGTCTTCCAAAGTCTAAAGTTGGGAGTCCTCTATTACCCTATTATATGCAAGGCCTTCTATGGGGCTTCTAGGTCTATGGAGTGAGTGCTTTCTTAACGTTCCTCAAATTTTGGGCAAAAAAAAAGCAGGTACTAATTAAAGCACCTGCCTCGTTAAGACGGGAAGAAGTCTAAATTTTATGTTTGTTTGCGAAGTCTTCAACCTTATAATAAACAAGATTGTAATTTTCTAGCATAAAGTAGTTTTTTGCCATCAATAGAAAATTAAAGCCGTCCTCAGACCTCGGCCAACGGATATGATAAAAAGATGTGATAAGGTTCTTTTTAAAATTACCATGGTTGCAATCGGGTATTTGTATTTTTCCCGTCCTCATCAAAGGCACGAGGTGGCTTGTTTCTGCATCTCTGCCTAATTTATCAATAAACATAGACCAAAGGATGTTTAAAGAAATATTGTAAGCAAAGATTTCATTTTTTATTTCTAAAGTTGTAGAGTTAGATTTTGACTGGGTTGCAACAGAAATAATTAAGGGTTGAACCTTAATAATTGCATGGGTTATTAAACTTGCGATCTTGTGGCGGTCAAAAAGTTTTTCGTGATCTTTTCCGTTGATTGCTTTTTGGACACCCTTGGCTGCGTTATAATTGCTCAGAACCAAATCTTTTGCTGCTGGTGCCAATTCGACATTTGGATGCAATGCTTTTAATTGTGGTAAAATTACTTTTAATGTTCCTTCCCAATAAGCATCAAATGTTTCAGGTTTCATAGATTATCTAAAATAATTACTTCTACTTCATCAATTGGGGTTTCAGAATTATCGCAGCTAATCCAATTTTCAAATTCTTCGGTTGTTCTTGGCTTGTCAAAATCTTCTTGATTGCGTTTCTTTTTGTCTGGCGTTTCAGCGTTTAAAAGTTCGTTGATATCCATATGATTCGTTGAAGGTTCGATGTCAGAAATCTGTCTACATGAATCCTTAACTTACTTAAACTACCGTTTAAGCAAGTTAAGGATTTACGTGATATAGCATAATTACAAATATAAAACAAGTGTTGGTTTTATATTTTATAAAAACACCTTTGTATTTCATTGCTTTTATTATAACAGAATAGTTAGGAAACACTAGTTATTTTTAGCTACAACACTTTTTGTTGGGCTTGGTGCGTTTATTTGGGTTGGAGTGAGTGTCCATTAGATCGTTGATTTTTTACCGTAGGCAAAAAAAAAGGGAGCTAAAAAGCTCCCTTTTTCTCCTGATAATCCAATCACATGGAATTAAAATACTTTAGACCTAAGGCCTAATGCGAACCAATATTCCCCGTTGTCATATCAACACGGATGATGCGTTTGATCTTTTGGGGAACATCGTAGATCAGCAAGGTTTGGCCTGCTGCTATATTCATAGATTGCTTGCCGCCAACCACAGCGAAGACTTCCAGCTGACCATTTTTATAGTCTACTTTTTGGAAGGGCTTAATGATCGCCTTGATGCGAGCGTAACCCCGTTTGTTCAACTGGATGGCTTCTGGGAACTCTAACTTATCATTATCTAAACTGATAAAGACCATGCCCTTTTTCCCGTAATTCTGTTTCGTTTTAGAATCGATTAACTGAATTGAGAAATAAATCTCTTCAATCTCGCCTGGGGTAGGAATTTTGATCTTGGCATTATCAGGTTTAATGGAGACTTGATAAGGCATTTTGCTCAGCTTAGACTTAAAATCACCATGTTTAGAAACCCCTTTAAGGCGGTAGCCTGGTTCTAAATTAATAGAACCATCTTCGTTTTCCACAGATACTTTACCTTCAGAAAGAGCGATATCTAACCTGCCCCCTGTCTGGCTAAAGGCCACATTTGTGCCCTTAATCCCAATGGTGGCAGAAGGTGTTTCAATCAAAGTGTTTTGTTTTCCCTTGGAAAATCGACCCCAAAAGGAGCCTAGTTTTAATTTAAAATTGTAAAAGAAGCGGCGGTCGCCTTCGGTGGATTCTTGGGAGCGCTCAATAATAAACCGGGTATCTTCAAAAAGGCGAATTTCACTGCCGTCTCTAAAGATAATGGTAACTCTTGAAGATCTGCCGGTTACCACAACATCTTTATCGTTCAAAATTAGGCCTGCACGGCCTGGGATTTTTCTAGATTCTCTTAAAACCTGCACGTTGCCATCAAGTTTACCAAAACTTGCGACGGCATCAATGGCTTTTACTTCTGGGGAGAAAAGTAAAAAAGTGCAAAATAACGTAATAAGAGTAAAGGAAATGCTTTTCATTTTTTTTTGGTTTGTTTTAAAGATTATTCTCTTAAAGCTGCAACAAGCGTGCAAAATAAATATTAACTTAAATATCAACAATTTAGGCGAATCCCCAAGTTTTCAGATTCTTTTTTTTCGCCAATTTAGTCGTTTTTTACAAATTTGTAGTCCCTCATACCAGAGTCTAAAATAGATATATATACTATATATTGACACATCTCTAAAATTTCATCAAATAAATCCGCCCATTCAATAAAAACCAGACTTTTCTCGTTTTCTAAGATCTCGTAAATACCTATTTCCAGTAGTTCTTCCGCCTCTTCTATACGATAAAGATCAACATGAAAAAGCTCTATTTTAGAGTTAGAATAATGATTGATCAAACTAAAACTAGGAGAAGTTATTTCATCTTTTAAAAAACCTAAGCTTCCTGCTGCCAACTCTTGCACAAAGTGTGTTTTACCAGCGCCGAGAGTACCAACTAGAGCTATATTTATACCAGAAAGGCTTTCAGGTAGGTTATTTATTTTAGATAGCAACTCAGAAATTTTCATTTTTCTCTTATTTTTTAGCTTAACGAAAAGCAAAGTTTAAGATAACCTACAAAGGTTCGCCAGTGGCAAATTAAAAATTTAACTTATTTACCCTAAATATATAAAATGGCTGCCAATAACGCCTTCATTCACTTTATTGATCTACTCTCCAAAGAGGTGGAACCTGATGAGGTTGAAGCTTGGGTTTTTAAGTTAAAACTTTTAGACTATAGTAATGATAAAGTGGTTTTAGGAAACCTAAATCAATTTTTTTGCAACTTTATTCAGCTACACCATTCTGATTTAATAAGAAAACTCCTTTTAATTTCCTTTGGAAAATTAGGATTAAAAGAAGACTTTGCCTTAGATATTCAAAAAGCCGACCAAGTTGAATCCAGTGCAAAACCTAAATCCAGTGATTTAGAAAGTCATAGTGCAACTGGCTTAAACCCCCATTTTACTTTCAATCAGTTTATCAATGGTGGCAATAGCGACATGGCCTATGCTGCGGCCATTGCTGTTGGTGAAGATATTAAAGAAAACAAATATAACCCCCTTTTTATGTCTGGCGATGTTGGCCTTGGTAAAACTCACCTTTTGCAAGCCATTGGGCTTAGGGCAAAAGAAAAAAATCCTGACCTTAAAATACTGTATGCTACTTCAAAGGATTTTATTAATGAAGTGATTGAAGGCATTCGTTTCCAGAAGATCCAACAGGTTAGAAACAAATACAGCCTTGTTGATCTTTTAATGATTGATGATATCCAATTTTTAGAAAATAAAGAGAGCACCCAAGAGGAATTTTTTCAAATTTTTAATGATCTGATTCAAAATAACAAACAAATCATTTTAACTTCAGATCGTTATCCAAGGGAAATCCAAAATCTAGAAGAAAGATTAGTAAACAGATTTAATTCAGGCATGGTGACTCGAATTTACCCCCCTGATTTTGAAACTCGTGTTGCCATTATCCAAACAAAAACCGAGCAAAAGCAAATTGAATTATCCTCAGATATCATTGACTATATTGCAGGGGCAATTAAATCTAATGTTCGAGACATTGAAGGGATTTTAATTCACATTGAAGCGAACTTATCCCTATTGGGTGCAGAAATAACCATTGATGCTGTAAAACGCATCATCAAAGAAGTTTTAAATCTAGAAGGCACTCCTAGAACCATTGAAAACATCATTAAACTTGTTGGGCAAAAGTTTAACATAAAAGTTGCTGACCTAAAATCAGACAAACGTACCCAAGAAATAAGTAAGCCTCGTCAGATTGCTATGTATGTTTCTAGGGAGGCGACTGGTCTTTCTTTCCCTGCTATTGCAGATCATTTTGGTGGGAAAAATCATACTACTGTGATTCAGGCCCATAAAAAAACAAAAGAGTGGATTGAAAAAGATCCTGAAATAAAACAAACAATTACAAGTATTTTAAGAGAATTAGGATAAGCCTATTAAAAAGGCCTAAAATCTAAAAACAAAAACTGTGTTTTACCTGTGTTTAAAAATGGGTTTTTAAACAGGCAAAGATTAAATATAAGTTGCCTGTGTTTAAACCAAATAAAAACAGAAATTAAAAAATTAGTAAAAACCAATTAAAACAAATAAATAAACTTTAAATTTTTTCCAACAGCACCTACTACTACTATGAAAGTAAGAATTAAAAAATCTATTCTACTAGAAGCTTTGCAACTGGTTGTTTCTATCTCTCCAAAAGCTACTACCCAGCAAGTTACTAATAATGTTTTGATTGAAGCTAGTGAATCTAAAGTTATCTTCAAAGCTACAAATTTTGAGTTAACTTTTTTAGGAGAATTTGAAGCTAATGTAGAAGAAGCAGGTTCTATTTGTATCCATACTTCAAAGCTTTATAATCTTGCTCGAAACTTCCAAAGTGAAGAGGTTTCTTTTGAATCAAACCAGCAGAATTGGGTTTTTATCACTAGCGGAAACACAGAAGTTAAATTACCAGGAATGGACCCTGAAGCCTTTCCCCCAATTGAATTTTCTAATCTAGCACAGAATTTTTCTATTGCTGCAGCAGAATTTAAAACCAACATAGATCGTATCTTTTTTGCTATTGGGGAAAATGAATCAAGAAGAAACCTAATGGGCTTTAATCTTGAGGTAATTAACCCTAGAGAAATAAGTTGCAAGGGCGCGGATGCTTTTAGAATCAGCTATAATAAAATTACCTTTGAAGAAGATATTGCAGCAGTTGGCTCGATCATCATCCCTAAAAAATCCCTGTCAGAAGTCAAAAAAATTATTGATAAGGTGCAAGAGCCAATCCAGATCTTTTTTGATGAAAATACCTTCCAGTTGGAAACAGGGTCAGTTAAATTCAAAACACGCCTTATCGAAGCTGACTATCCAAATCTAAGCACAATTTTAGACACTGTTGGGCCAAATCAAATTGATTTGCCTAAGGGTGAACTGTTGCGGGCTGTAAGAATTTTAAATACTCTCACTGATGATGATCCCAACGCTGTAGTAAAATTAACCTTAAAACCAGATCATGTAGTCATTGAAAGCCAGAAGCTCGAAATGGGTGAAGGTATGGATGTGATCTATACTAATTATGAAGGAGAAGAGCTTTCTATTGGTTTAAACATCCAATTTTTACTTGATGGAATCCAAGCTTTTGACTCTTGCCCAGATGAAATGGTGACGTTTCATATTTCAGGGGCAATCCAACCTTTGTTTTTAGTTTCTAAGTCTTGGCCTGAGTATAAAACTGTTTTAATGCCTGTTAAAATCAAATGGTAATAGAATCTTTACGCCTTTGGAATTTTCGAAATTACAAAGATCTAAAGATTAATTTTGAACCTGAGGCAACCCTTTTTTATGGGTTAAATGGCCAAGGTAAAACCAATTTAATTGAAGCTTTATACCTGCTGCATCACCTTCGATCTTTGCTTTCAAGTAGCCTTGACCCCTTGCTTTTTTTTGTGTAAAAAGTGGCTGTAATCTATGGAATTAAAAAAAATAAACAAACGCCCCACGAAGTTAAAATCCAAATTATTTCAGG
>JASJGK010000269.1:0-4610 GCA_033791585.1 SAR324 cluster bacterium
GGGGGAAGAAAAACCTAAACCTTGGATATTCTGAGAAGGCTCTATGGATTCGTTTTACTGTCAATAATCCTTCGACTCTCGCACTAACTAGATTGCTAGAGTTTAGGAATTCTGTTGTCGATCGAGTAGAACTTTACAGCCCTGCAGTTTTTGGAGGGTTTAATTACGATGCTGGGGGGGATAGCCTCGATTTTAACGAAAGAGAATTTAACCATTTCCGCATTTTATTTTCTTTGACCCTACCCCCAAATGATAAGCAGACCTTCTACATGCGAGTAGTAAGTCTGGAATCCTTTCGCTTACCTATAAAACTTTGGGATGGAAAACATTATTTTGAACAAATCTTACCAGAAGTTTTTTTAATAGCAGGTTTTTCCGGCATTATTTTTGTGATGTTTATGTATCATTTAGTGCTGTTTATAACCACAGGAGATAAAGCCTATTTTCACTATTCATTTTTTATCATTGGCCTACTACTATATAGTTTAACTATGCAAGGTGTGGCCTTCCAGTACCTTTGGCCACACTTTCCAGCCTTTAATCAAATTTCAGTTGCTTTTTGGGTCTGTTGGTCACTCTTTTTTGCCTCACTTTTTGCCCGCAGTTATCTGCACTCTTCTCTCTATTGCCCTGCACAGGATAAGCTTTTAAATTTCTTCCTAGTAATAAGCCCTATTGTCCCTGTTTTGCTATGGGTTACAGGGTCGCAAATTTTTATGATCGCTATACCTGCATTAGCAATTCTCTTTGCTCCTACATTATTACTTCTCGGTTGGATTAGTATGCTGAGGGGGTACCGCCCCGCCATCTTTTACATGATTGCCTTTGGTGGTAGTATGTTGGCCGTCATGATCACAGGTCTAAAGGCATTTGGAACTGTGCCTGAAAACTTTTTCACTAATAACGTAATGATTTTTGGGACCATTTGGCAGATCTTGATTTTGGCCTCTGCTTTAGCTTTTCGCTTTCGTTCCTATCGAGTGGAAAAAGAGAGTGCTCAAAAGGAATTGTTACAAAGCATAACTCGTGAAAAGAAGATGATTCAAAGCTATAGTCTTCGCTTAGAAGGCCAAGTAAAGGCTAGGACTCAGGACATCAAAGATTTATTAGACAATGTGGGGCAAGGGTTTTTTAGTTTTTCTGAGGATTATAAAATCCATAGCGCCTACTCAAAGGCATGCAAATCTTTTTTTCAGGATACGAATGGCGGTGAAATTGAAAAATATGATTCTCTTTTGGTACTTTTTGGAAACCAGGGAGAAGAGCATCGGCCTTTTTTTGACTCTATTTTTCAAAAAGTCGGTGATTTTAGGGCATTGCTAAGCCTCTTGCCGGCTGAAACAACGTTAGGTGGAAATACCTATCAACTGGATTATAGATTTATTTTTGCTGATGAAGTTGGTGAAAAAGACAAAGTGATGGTTATTGTCACAGACATAACTCAAGCAAGAGAATTGGAGGCTTTGTTGGAAAAGGATGAGAGGATTAATCAAATGATTCTTTCTGTGGCGAGAGATAAAGAAGGTTTTATCGAAGCAATGGATGATATTCGGGTGATGTTTCAGAACTTGTTCCTAGAACTTGAAAAGGAAGAAACCCAAATAAGTGTGGCGGAGCTATTTCGTACCTATCATACAATCAAGGGTATATTGGCAGGTTATTGTTTTGACGATGCGACAGTGAAAACTCATGAAATTGAATCAATAATAGAGCCTTTTAGAAAAAGTGGAGAGTCTTTAATTTCTGCCAGTGTTGTTACCATTAAAGAAAGTACTGAAACTTTAGAAGCTTTATTTAAATCAAGCTTTGAAAAGCTTGCAGGGGTGATTTCTCAAGATGATATCGATGAGGCTAAAGGATACCAAAGGTTCAGTGTCCCACAAGGTAAAATACAACGATTAGTAGACCTTTTGAATAGTAATCCAGTTGATTATGAATTGGTCAAAAACTCTGTCTCTGATTTAAATCTAGAACCGATCGGAAAAATTTTAAACACCTATGCAAATCAAAGCCAAGTTTTAGCAAATCAAATGGGCAAGGATTTAAGAGTTGAGATTGTAGGTGGTAAAATTGAAGTAAATATTAAAATTTTAAAGCCCTTATTTGCCTCCCTCGTTCATCTAATTCGAAATGCTGTTGACCATGGCTTAGAAAATAGTAACGAAAGAGAGCTTTTTGAAAAACCAAGTTCAGGTTTATTAAGGCTAGAAGTAAAAAAAGGAGATCGTAGTATAATTCTGGCCTGTTCTGATGATGGCAGGGGGATCGACAAAGAGTTGGTGCTAACTAAGGCTATTGATATGCGAGTGATTTCTGAGGAAGCGGCAAAAAAGTTAACGGAACAGGAAATTTATCAATTGATTTTGCGACCAGGATTTTCTACTAAAGAAGTAGTTACATCGCTCTCTGGGCGAGGGGTTGGGTTAGATGCTTTAAAGACAGAACTGGATAAACTTGGCGGAACGATCGAAATTAAGACTGAGGTGGGGCAAGGTACAAAATTTACCTTGGCTATTCCCCAAGTTTAAAATAAAAGGTTTTAGGTGTTTTTTAAACCATTTACATAGACTTCAACCATTTGAAGAACAGCTTTCTTTTGCTTTGAACTTAAGCCATCCATAGTTTCATATAGTTTGCTTTCTGACTCTCTGATTTCTTTTCTAAGCTCAGTGAGTTTCTCTTTCTGAGTCTCTATTACCTGCTCTTGTCTTTCAATCAGCTTTTTGAAAGCTAGTATTAGCTTTTGGTCTTTTGACGAAATTGCTAACTTTGCAGATTTGAGTCTTTTTGGTTTGCCACCCCGTTGTTTGTTGTTCCAAGCACTGAAATAAGCTCTTAAAGAGTTTAGGTTCATTTCGGGGAATCCATCTTGTAATTGGGTAAAGCCAAATCCTGGATTTTTGGTCATGAAGTCAAAAATAATTTCTTTTTTTGTTTTATCTGCTGCCATTTTTTGTCTCTTTACTGTGTACTTGAGTCCATCAATACATCATTATATTTTGGAGGTACTAGATACCATACATTTAAAAATATTAAAAGTGCAGGAGGTCTGTCAATTATTTTCTACTTAAAAAAGTTTTTTTTTTGCTTAGTAGGGTGATTTGCTGGATTTTTGCTACTAAAAATCAATGCTTAGTTTGAAAAAATACACTGTTTTTAAAATAAGAATTTAAGTATTTTTAACTTTAAAAATGGGATAAATTGTTTTTTTTTGCTTAAAATGGTCAATTAAATGATTTTATGTGCATTCAAAGTGTAAGTTTTTTGTTGCCTTAAAGCCTTGGATTGGAAAAAATGAATTACCTTCTTAAAGAAGAGAATTATGAACATAAAGCAGGAAGCATGGCGAAGAAACAAACAAACAAGATAAATGAAAAACCAACTCAAAATATAAAGGCACTAACCTATGTTCTTGCTATTTTACTAAGTCCTGTTGCTTTGGGGATAATCGGTTATTTCTGGTTATTGGTAACTTCGCCCCAGCATGCACTTGTAAAAGCTAACCAAGGCATTAAATCTAAAAATATTGAACAGTTTCAAAGTTACACAGACTATAAAAAAGTGGCACAAAGTTTAAGCCATGCGTTGTTAAATTTAGACCCTGAAAAGCTAAGCCAGCTTATGGGTAAGGAAAAGGCAGAGTTATTTCTAAATACACCTGTTGCTCAAATTGAAAAAATCTTTGTTTTAGCTGTAGATAATTACTTCAAAGGCCAAAGTTTATTTGGCACCAGCCTGGTTGGTGAGGTCTTAACAAATATGTCCTTTAGTGACCTTTGGTTTGCTGGAGTGGAAATGATTGATGAAGAGAGCAGCCCTGTTAAGGTTACCATTCGATTCTCTGTTTTTGGTGGAAGCGGTACCGTGAAGCCAACTTTGACCTTGAGAGAAAATGAAAAAAATTGGTATATTGCTGATATTGCGAATAGTGAGCAATTTTTAGGGAGTTTAATGCAAATAGCCTTACAACCGAAAAAAACAGAGGCTGACCTTAAAGCTTTAAGTAACTATTAGATATTATGGGCCTAATTCTATAAGAATTAGGTTTGTTCATATTAACTTAGAGCAAATTTTTACTTTCTTCTTACATTATAGGGTCCACTATATTAGGCTTGGATAAGAAACGAGCGGTGATCAATCCAAAGCTTAAAAATATAAGTACTAAACGATAATGTGAGCTTGTAGGTCTGAACCGCGCAAGTTGGTACCATCAAGGCTCTAACGCCTTCGAAACAGGGGCAAATTTAGGGATCATGAGATTGATTGATGAGCTTTTTACAGCTCATCCGTTTTTTGGGAGTAGGCAGATCCGTGATAGTTTAAGGCTCAAGGGAACCTTCTTAAGTCGCAAAAGAATACAAAGGCTAATGAGGATTATGGGCCTTGTATCAGTGGCACCAAAGCCTAATACCAGTGCCCAAGCAAAAGGTCATAAAGTCTACCCTTACCTGCTTAAAAATAAGGCCGTCACAAGACCAAATCAAGTTTGGTGCACTGACATTACCTACATCAGATTAGAAAAGGGATTTGTCTATTTAGTGGCTGTTATGGACTGGTACAGCTGGGCGGTACTGAACTGGGAACTCTCTGTAACTATGGATGATAGCTTT
>JASJGK010000270.1:0-5937 GCA_033791585.1 SAR324 cluster bacterium
TTTCGTAATAGATAAAAATGTTAAGTTTCAAGATATTATTGGTTACCTCATCGCTCACCTCAAGGTACAGGCTGAAAATCAACTTGAAGGCTCTATAGACAGTGTTGTTATGGGTCGCCCTGTACATTTTAATGACCATGACTCAGCTAAAGACCATGAGGCAGAAGAACTGTTAAAAACAATTGCACAAAATCAGGGTTTTAAAAATGTCGAATTTCAATTTGAACCCATTGCCGCAGCCTTGGCATATGAACAAAAATCAGTAACAAAGGAAACCTTAGCCTTGGTGGCAGACATAGGCGGTGGAACCTCTGATTTTTCTGTCATCAAACTAGGATCAAACAACTTTGATCGGAAACAAGATATCTTAGCTAATGCGGGCATACATATCGGTGGTACTGATTTTGACAGGAAAATAAGTGTCAAAGAAGTGATGCCTTTTTTCGGGGCAAACTCAGAAATAAAAGACATGTCTGGAAAAAGTCTCAAGGTGCCTAAGGCTTTTTTTAGTGACATGGCCACTTGGCACAGAATCAACTCGCTCTATTGTGACGAGGTCAAGGAATCCATAGCTGGATATATAAAAAACGCCCCTAACTCCGCTAGTTTAGGTCGATTCCAAACATTGATAGAATACGAGTTTGGCCATTTACTAAATACTCGTATAGAACAACAGAAACAAATTTTGAGTTCAAAAACGCAGTCGGTTTTAGATCTGGGCTTCATAGAAAAGGGCTTAACTTTGCCCTTACTCCAAGAAAAAAGTAACGAGGCGATCTTAGAAGAAATCACGAAACTATCAAACATAACAAATGAGATATTGATGCAAGCTGGGGTTGCAGCTAGTGATATTGACGTTATTTTTTTTACTGGTGGGTCTACTAAAATACCCATATTACGAGAGTATATTTTTAACAATATACCTAAAGCAGAGGTTGTAGAAGGGGATGCCTTTGGCAGTGTAGGTTATGGTTTGGCCGTAGATGCAGAAAAAAGATTCAGATAACCTGTAAAAATGATAAAATCTCGCTTTCAGGAAAATACGAAAGAGAGATTTTAGACAACCTAGCCAGTGGCCCCTGTATCAACCTTGGTTGTTCAATGCGAACTGGCCGAGGTTGATCAAATTCGTCACCTCTGCCATTCGGCTTTGGGGAATTTTAATCCCTTCATCCATTCCTGCTTGGTGCAAATGGGTTTCTGAAAATCCAAGGCTATGCTTGGGGTTCACTAAAGCGGAACGGCTAACCTTTATTAAGTAAGGGCGAAACCTCTCTTCAATAGCCTTCAATTTTCCATGAATCACACGCTCTGCCCATGTTTCTCCATTTTGGTGTATAATGTGGAGGTAATGGTCTTCTACCCAAATACAGCTCAAACTTGCCGGTTCCAACAATAATTCCCCCTCTTCTGTCGGAATCACCAAAGCTTGATTTTTGACTTTTGCCCTTATGCGCTGGGCTTGCTGGTTGATCAATTGGTCATAGGTTTTTGATGGGTATATTAACGCTTGCATCACCGCAGAGATCAAAATGACAGAAAACAAAGATTGAGCAATAGCATCATTGTTTGTGATTTCTTCAAAGTAATAGAGCAACAATCCTAAATAGGTAAAAACAGCCGCTGCAACAAAGTAGGGCAGGAAACCAAGAATGGTTTTTTTACGGGGGATTTGGTTGCTGAGCAGGCCTAAAAAGAAAACCGCAGCCCCAACCGCTGGCATAGAACTTCGGAGAAAATTGAATTTACGCCTAATAGAATGAGCTTGAAGCGACCATTCTTGGATTGTCCCTATGTTGCCAGCCTGAGTAACTTTCAGATTTGTATAATTTCAGTAGCTAAGGCTTTCCGATAGTAAAACATAAAACGCAAAGTAGTAGATTGGGCGGGAGTTTGAGTGTTTTACTATAGTGATGCAACCGACAACTCAAATGCGGTTGGTGGTTGGGTTGGTGATACCAGTTTACGTGGCTTACTGGGGTTGTAGTGAGATGAGTCAAATTCAACTTTCAGGTACAAATCACCCAATGAGAATAAAACAATGAAGGCAAATTAAGAGTTCAACTGAAACGGGGCAATCTCACTTCAAAAGCCGCCTGAAAATTTGGGTCCATTGTATAGTTTCCCTCGATATTTTACGTCTGTTATTCCACCTGTTGGCGAGTAAGAGATATCATAAATCAAAGCCTTATGGACTGGAATGCTATTGCTTTCCATAAAAAAGGTGAAGTATTTACTTCGATTTGGGGTTGCCTCCGTAAAAAGATCGACTCCATCAATATTAGGCCGTATTAATTCTGTCGCGCCGATTGAAGACAGGATGGTAGGGTGTATATCAACCAACTGTGATTCCTTTAAAGACGTTTTAAACTTTTCTTGTGGAGAACTATAAGGCTGCTTGATCATGAGCAATGCAGATACCCTTGAAACTACTCCTGCTTTGTCCCAGTTAGAAAATCGTTTTTCTAAAGGCTTTTTTCTTTTTATATTTTCTAGCTGCATAGGGCCTCCTAATGGGGACCCATGGTCACCCATGACAATGATCATCGAAGACTCATAACGACCTTTTTCCTTTAATTTGTCTAAAAATTTAATAACTGATTTCCCAGCGCATTCGACTTGCTCGGAGTAGCTTTGTTTCGATTTCCCATTTACAGGTCCGCGGTATTTACAGTCTTTATCAATCACATAAGGCCCATGAGGAATCAATGCGTGTATAAGCACAAATTGGCCTTGATTTTTGCGGCTCTCTTCATCTTTTAAGCTTTGCTTCAGCACAAAAACCCCAGAAAGAGGTTCTATGCCATCTAAAATAGTTTTAACATGAGAATAATTAGATGTTAGGTTCACAAGGTCATGTAAAAACTTACCAAATTCACTACCTCTTTTTAATGACTTTTTAGCAAAAATACCTGGGAGTGAACGAACTACCCAATAGGTACCAAAATCGGTAATATAGGGGTGTTTAATTTTGGTTCCAGCTCTTAATAGGTCTGCTGAGGTTTTAGTGTGATCGTCTAAGGGTGATATAAATATCTTTTTGATGTAAGAATTAATGTTATATCCATATTTTTTTAAAGCACGTCTTAAATCATCAGGTCTTTGGGCTTGCCACTCTTTCGCATCACCGTTTTTATAAATAATGCCAGACATAAAACTAGCGTAGGATTGTTTTGTATTAACATAATTACTGCTATTATTTTTAAACAGTGTAAATCCCGCAAAGTTTTCCTTTCTGTTTTCCTGTGAAAGAAATTTTTCCATGTAATTGGTTTGCATTGCATCTAACCAAAAAAAATAGATATTTGGTAGATCTTTAGCAGTGGGATTAATCTCATTCGGACTCCGCTTTTTAACATCAACATTAGCCCCTACTTGATTGAAAAATAGGGCTGCGCTGGAAGAGTAAACTGTTAACCCCAAGGCTAACGCAATTGAAATATAGGTAAGTTCAATGAGTTGTTTTTTGAATCTTTCTTTTGAGTAAACTAATAAAAAAGGTATCCCAAAATAAACGAGGCTGTTGGCCACAGCTATTACGGGGTCAATGTTGATGGTGTATGCTGAGCCATCCAAATTTTTAAGCTCTGGACCGAAAAATTGATCACAAATTATGATGGAAAAACCCAATCCTGCAAAAAACAACTGTTTTGAATAACTTAATTTTAGAAGCATCCCAAGGCAAATTACACTAAAGCACAGTGCTAAGGGGAAAATAAGCAAAACTAAATCGCTACCTAATTCGTCAAGATTGGAGATAAAAAACTGCTGGGGAATGACCAATATCCCTAAAATAGAAAAAATTATGATGCCAAAATTTTTTTCCAGAATTGAATTCTTACTCATTTGAGATTAACCCTTTTTTGTTAAGTCCATAATTAGACATCATAGTTTCATAAATAACTAGAGATTTGTACCCTCAAATTGTTCTTTTTACAATACTGAGGCTACCAAATTTGATGGAGTCTCTGTTTAATAAGAAGGTTCAAAAGGTCGTACTTAAATGAATATGGAAATAGGAAGAAGGTGTTACAACGTAGAATTCAAATTACAGGCAGTAAGATTGCCAATGAATCAGGCCGCACTAAAACGCAGATAGCAAAAGAATTGGAAGTGTCTAGGGCAATGCTTCATGGCTGGTGTAAGACTTATAGCTCGCAAGGAAAAGAAGCTTGTTAAGCTGATCAGAACAAGGGCGTTTCTGAAAGCCAAGAAATAAAGCCTTTACGCCTTTAGAATAAGCAACTTAGAGAGGACCAAGAAATAGTAAAAAAGGCAGCAGCATACTTTGCGAAAGAGCTAAAGTGAGGTATGCATTTGTCCATTTTCAAAAAGCTCTGAACTCAGCGGTTGAAAACAGGGTACTTAGTAAAAAGTAAGATTCCCTTCAGATCGCATGACCGAGAGGTCATTAAGTTCAGCCCCGGGCAACTATCAAAAGGACTTAGTTAATCATGGGATTCAATGCTCTATGAGTCGTGAAGGGGATTTCTGGGGAAATGCCGTGGTGGAAAGCTTTTTTAACTCTTTGAAACAAGGGCGGCTACATTACAGAAAATTTAAAACAAGAAATGAGGCTCGTCAAAGTACTTTTGAATATATTGAAAGGTTTTATAACAATCATAGTTTGCATCTACTTTGGGGTTAAAATCCCCAGTTGAATATGAAACTGTGATGGTACCTTAAGGACTCCACAAAAACAGGGTAGTCTCATTTTGCAGATTTATCAGAATAGCTTCACTTTTGACTAAGCTAACTGCATATTCTCAATTGCGAACAAATACTCTGACTTCATTAAGTAACCCCATCCTTTATTTTAAGGTTAAACTGCTTTAAAATCAAACAGCCCTAGGCCTGTATTTATTTAGGCACCCAAATTTACTTCATTTCAATCATATATACTCTTGTACAGTTTACTGTTAACAAGTCGATTTGCAAAAATATCAAATAAAACTATTTTTGTGAGCACTCCCAAATAGATATAATAAAGTGCACTAATAAAAGAAGCTACATTTCGGGCAAAAGGCGGTAAGCTTGAAAAAGTCGGATAGGAAAGAACACACCCTAAAAAAAATACTCCCCCGTAGGTAGCCACAGAACCTTTTAAGAGCCTTCCAGATGAGTCATAGAACTGACTTTTAAAAGTAACCCTAATCTGCCCTGACTTTATTTGGAAAAAAATAAATATCCCAATCCCTAAAGCTAGGAATTTTGCCAGATAGTCCTTAACCTTTGAAATTTTAAGTTCAGAAACTATGCTGGATTTTGTTATATAAAGATTCCCAGCCTTATTATTTACCCTAAAACGAAATAGTGCTCTTTTATGTGTTGTGAAGCTAAATTTAAGGGAATGGCTGCCAGATTTTTTAAGTTTCCCCTTCATTATTGTTTTTCGACCTAGAGACGCTTGCCAATGAGAATTTGTTTGATCAGCAGTGTAGTGCAGCACATAGAAGTATCTCCCTTTTTCAGGGTAAGCTCTAAAGAATGGTTGGTAACCTGCAGACACTAAAACTTCGTTACCTATCTCAAACTTTTCGAATTCTGGGTAATATGCTTGTAAAAATCTGACAAATATAACACTCAATATCAAAAAAGACATAAAGCCAACAATAACAGACATTAATAGTAGGCTTAAACCCTTTGGTGATTTTTTTGTTATATTTTTTTGTTCCAAATTTTTTCTCTTTGAATACTGCTCTTTTGTATTCGTGCGGATGAAATAGATTCTTGCAATAGATAGCTACAAATTTTGTAAGACTATAATAACTCTTTGCTCAAAACTTATATTTTCGGACAAATCTATCTGAAAAATCGAATTTCATCAATAATAAAGCATCTTTTAGTTTTTTAGGAAGGCAGGGTTTTAACTTTTTAATGTCAGACCTTATGAGACACATTTGGTCTTTTAGTTAAGAGACACTTTGTGATAAATTA
>JASJGK010000271.1:0-3153 GCA_033791585.1 SAR324 cluster bacterium
CAGCCTCTTCTATTTCTGCTACAGGTACACCCCTTGCCACCATAGCCAAGGCCAACATATCTGCAATAAAGGTGAATATACGCTGGGCTTCGCCGACCCGATCAAACTCAGTCACGCTGGCCGAAAGAATGGCTAAGGGTAAGTTGTGGTGTTTGAAAGTTACCGGCTGGATGATCTTGGGCAGGCTTAAGCGTTCCAATTTTTCAGGTTGAGGTAAATGTAAAACATCCACTTCGTCTGGATACAAAACCATTTGGTGCTGGAATTTTAAATTATGAGTGGCAGTTTCGCTTAAGACTCTCTGATTCCATTTTGTTTTTTGTGCCTCTGTTAACTCTGGGCTTAGGTCTATAAAGAATTTATTGATTACCCTATCCCGAATGAGCAGCACAGGGTTTCTGACAGGCAGATAGTCAGGCAGAGCTACTAAAACAGAGTTAATAGAACGGATAAGATCAGAGTTGGAGTTTAATAGTTTCCCCACCTGATTGATCAAATAAAGCGACATGGCATCTCTAGACATTGGTTTTCTTTGGAGTTTCCTAAAAAGGAAGGCCTCTGTCTAGAAAAAATGACATTTTTGACAAATATTACGTTCTAGGCAGCCACTTTAAAAGAGTTTGCTCTAGTTCACTGTGGGATACAGGTTTGGCTAAAAAGTCGTCCATCCCAACGGACAAGCACTTTGCACGGTCAGACACCATGGCTTTGGCCGTTATTGCAATAATAGGAATGTGCCCTGCTGATTGCTCTAATTTACGAATGGCCTTAGTGGCGGCATAGCCATCCATCACAGGCATGAGGCAATCCATTAGAATCAAATCAAAGGTTTCCCGTTGGAACCGTTGCACAGCCTCTTTGCCATCGGCAGCCAAGAAGACTTGGTAGCCTAGAATTTCTAAAAACCGGGTGACTACCACTTGATTTACGCCATCATCCTCTACAATCAGAACCTTAAAATCTTGATTTTTTACAGAAAAGTTAGGCTCTGAATTTGCGCCATTTAAGGAAACTCGAGAAATTTCAATCGCACTTTTAGTAAAGGGAAAAACTAAATCAAACCAAAAGCGGCTGCCCTTGGCCGGCTCACTGCTAACCTGTATTTTACCGCCTAAAAGCTGGACCAAATTTGCGACAATAGAAAGACCTAACCCTGAGCCACCAAATGGCCTCGTGTTGCTTGAATCCACCTGGGTAAAACTTTCAAAAATATCCCCATGGGAATCTTTATCAATGCCAATGCCCGTATCAGTTATCGTAAATCGTAATGTTTGGTCTTGCTTACTCTTGTCTAAAAGGCCGACTTCTAGGGTAACTTGCCCTTCTGTGGTAAATTTTACACCATTGGCAATGAGATTGCCTAAAATTTTTCTCAACAAAGAGGCATCAAACATACATTCTGTTTGAATCTGGGGGCTAACAAAAGAAGATACCTCTAATCCCTTGGCCACAGCAGAGCCATAAAAAAGCTTAACAGTGGACTCTACAACCTCAGTAAGATTACCTTGGTCCAGTTTTACTTGAATTTTATTGGTTTCAATTTTTGTGATGTCTAGAATTTCATTAAGAAGCTCAACCAAGGCCTTACCTGAATCCAACATGGTACTTACAAAAAGCAATTGTTCTTCCGTTAATTTTTCTTCCTGGAGCAATTGCGCCATGCCTAAAATCCCGTTCATTGGGGTGCGCAATTCGTGACTCATGGTAGCTAAAAAGGCACTCTTGGTTTGGTTGGCTGAAATGGCTTCTTCTTTGGCTGCTTGCAGCTCCTCTTCGATCACTTTTTGCTCTGTGATGTTTCGCACAACAGCCAAAATGCTATCTTGCTCATGCTTGATAATTCGAGCCTCAAAGTAGTGGGTAACTCGATTGAGTTCCCATGAAAATTCAACCCGAGTTAGGCGGCCAGTAATCTGCGTGCGGCTTATGGCATTTTGGAATTCTTCAGATGCCTTTTTTACTAAAAATTGCGAGAGGCTTTTTCCTAGTAAATCCTCAGCTGGTAGCAGAGCATTACTTTCTAAGTGCCCAGTGTAGTCTATAACCTTAAAGTTTTTATCAAAGATCAATATAATATCAGGCAGGGCATTGATGATGGTATCTAGCCTGCTATTGGTTCTTTGCAGCTGTTTTTGGGTACGCTCTCGCACAGCGATTTCATTTTGTAAGCTTTGGTTGATGTTCTTTAATTCAACGGTTCTACTGCTGACAATGGATTCTAAAAACCCCCTTGATTCATTTAGGTTTTCCGTTTTTGTTTGCAAGTCGTGAAAAACTAAATCTAAGGGTTGTTTTAAACTTGTGATGATGATGGCTTTATAAATTAAAAAGAAACTCACAACCTTTAAAAAATGGCCAACTACAGCAGAGATATCTTCTATGGCAATATAAAAGGTTAAAGCCAATTCACTTAGAACCGTTAAAACAATCGAGGTTGCCACTAGAGAGAAGACACCATCATCTAGTAAGTGACGGTTTGACTTTAAATGAAACAAACCTAAAATTAAGATGATGGAAATAAGGTATTCACTGGCAACTTTAAACGGGGTTAAACCTAATTCTGGAATGTAGTTAGTAGGCAGCAGGTCGGTGAATAGATTTAAGCAAATTAACCCAGCGGTTATAATAAAATAAAAGGAAAAGGTGAGAGGGTAATTAAAGCTTTTTTTCAAAAAGAAAGGGGAAAGTAAAACAGAAATGGCCTCTAAATATCTAGCGATTAACCAAAATGTAGTGCTAATATTTGGGTTTTCTGCACTGGCAAATATGCCTACCCCTTGAAAAAAAAGAGTGTGGCAGAAATCAACAATGGCAATAAAAAGGTAAGAAAGGCCAAAAAAGGATAAAAATTTATTGCTGGAATATTGGTAGGTATGGGCCGAAATCATAAAGACGCCAAAGGCCACTAAAATACTAAAGCCCTCAGCGACAAAATGGAATAACAAATAATTTCGGTGGCTTAATAAAAACAAGCCACTGAGTAACATCCCCAAAACAAAAAACTCCACACTGCTAAAGTTACGTAGCCATAGAGTTATTTTTTTAGACGGTATTATTGGGGAGCTGGTGGCCATTTAATTTAAAATATGAGGTTTCAAATTATCTCAAAAGATTGGTTAAGATTAGAAGAAAGAGCGGTAAAGAGCAAGAACC
>JASJGK010000272.1:0-13260 GCA_033791585.1 SAR324 cluster bacterium
ACAGGGGCGCCAGTAATAATCAGACCGTCTAAAGGTTTATGTTTTGTGGCCTCCGCAAAGCTCATGTAGAACTCATCCATATGTTCAGGGTTCGAGCTATTATAAGAGTGGGTATCTAAGCGAATCCAGATAGGCTCAATTTGGAGTATGGATTTGCCAAGGGGATAGAGCAGGTTGAATTCATAGCTACTGACATCAGGCATGATGTTTAAAATCCCAATTCTAAGGGGACGAATATCTTGTGTCTGGGCACCAGCAGGCGTAATACATTCAATATTATGCTCTTCTAGATCGGCCTGTGCATGGTGGTCTTCAGGTATTATAACTGTCATTTTGCCTTGTTACTATAGATAATCAAACTAATTCCAATTAGTACTGCTGGAACGCTAAGCCATTGGCCCATATTATAACTTAATTCATTTTCAAACAAGCTTTGATTTTCTTTAAGGAATTCCACAAGGATACGAAAACTAAAGGTTCCCACAAAAAACACCCCTGCCATGAGGCCCGTTTTTTGGCCATAGCCCTTTTTATAAAGCAGCCATAGCAATGCAAAAAGGTTGAAATAGAAAAAAGATTCATAGGCCTGAGTCGGGTGCCTTGGCACTTGGTCAATCAGTCCAAAAATAAAACCCCAATCGCCACCAGTGGGTTTGCCAATAATCTCACTGTTGATCAGGTTTCCTAAGCGAATCATGCCGCCGCCGAAAGCCACGTTTAATGTAACGTGGTCTAAAAGCCAAAGAAAGGTAAAATCCTTGTATTTTCTAGCAAAGAGAAACATCGCCACAAGCATGCCTATTGCTGCTCCGTGGCTGGCAAGCCCTCCCTTCCAGACATATAAAATCTGCAAAGGATTTCTTAAATAATACTCTGTTTCGTAAAAAAGGCAGTGGCCTAATCGAGCGCCCAAGACAATACCCACCATGGCGTAAATCATGAGAGGGTCAAGAAGCTTTAGGTCTTTTTTTTGTTCTTTGAAGACTCGATTAAAAATAACCAAGCCCACCAAAAAAGCGGCAGAAAAAAGCAGGCCATACCAACGGAGTTGGATAAAACCTAGATTGAGCATGATGGGGTCAGGTGCCCAGTGAAATAACATCTTTATGGAAACCCGCTATAAGAGCCAATTATTTTATATTCTATATCTTTAACTGCCAAAGCATTTAAACAGGCAGAAACTTGGCTGTTGTTATAAAAATCGATAAAAAAGCCATATTGCCACTTACTGCCTTTGGCAGGGCGAGACTCGAGCCTACAAAGGTTAACGTTAGAACCGTGAAACTCTTTTAACACTTCAAAAAGCAGGCTGTGACGGTCTTCATGGAGTTGAACATACATGGAAGTTTTATTTTTTGAAAAATCAGGCAAATGGCCGCTTCTTTTTTTCAACACCAAAAATCGAGTTTCGTTGTCATCTACATCTTGGATGTGTTCCACTTTAACAAGTGGGCTAAGTCTTTCATCTAGCAAGGCAAAGGGAAGTGGCACTATAGCTGCCACCTTTTGGCCTGCTGATTCCAAAAATTTTTCTGCTGAACGGACGTTGGAGTTGGCATAGATTACCTCAGCATTGGGAATTACATCAGCTTCAAACTGCATACATTGATTAAAGGCCACAGCGTGGCAATAGTACCTTTCAATTTGATCTAACTCCACATGGCTCACTAGTGCGTATTGCACAGCCACAGTAATCTCGCCTATAATTTCTACATCATGCTCAATTAGGCTATCTTGCGCTTGGGTCACAGTGCCTGAAGTGGAATTTTCAATGGGGATAACACCTAGGGCTTGATCATCAAAAACTACGGATTTTGTGATCTGAGGTAGAGTGTTACAATACACGATTTCTTTAATTTGTTCCTGACCCACTAATGTAGCCGCCGCATTGGAAAAGGTTCCCTTGGGGCCTAGGGTAAAAATTTTATCAAAAGGATCGAGTGAAAAGGGCATGGAAACGATTATAGGATCATTGCGGACAGCTAAAAAGTGCGGCCCAAAAACCAGACATTTATCTGAGTTTTTTATTTGCTTTAAAAAGACTAATTTAAACAGTTCTAAAGGACTTGCCAAGGGATAACTTACTGATTCAAAAAAAAGGCCTAAGCTTTGGCCTCTAAAAAAAAACAAAACAAGGCAGACTAGTAATTGACCTAGGCACAAAAAAATTCTACTTTTGGAGTTTAAAAAACTTTATCACTAAGTACTATGCTTGAACTGATTCGTAATAACGTCCAATCCTTTTTTGTTAAATTCATCGTCATCATCATTGCTGTGGTCATGCTCTTTTTTGGCATTGATGTCTTCCAGCAACAAGGGGCAAATGTCCTTGTTGAAGTGGGCGACCTTGAAGTGACCCTAGAGCAGTACCAAAGAGCTTTAGACGAAAACAGGGAAAATGTAAGAAAGAGGTTTGGTGCCCAAGCTTCTCAAGTTATGAATCAAATGGATTTAGAGCGCCAAAGCCTAAACCGCTTGATCAATGATGCTTTATTAGTCCAAAGCGCACGGGCCAATGGCATAATTGCTACAGATCTAGAGGTTGCAAACTCCATTCGTAAGTCACCTTATTTTCAAACGGATAACCGCTTTGACCAATCAAAATACAACGATTTATTGGAACAGAACAAAATCAATTCGAAGACTTACGAGGACAATTTAAGAAAAGAGATTGTTGCAAATAAGTTTGTGCAGTTGGTGATGCAAGGGCAGTCTGTATCAAGAAAATTCATTGAAGACTTATTTATTAGAAACAAAACAACCTACGAGACAGAAACTCTAGCATTAGACCTAGCAAGGTTTTCGACCCCAGTAACGCCTTCAGAAGCTGAAATTAAAAAATACTACGAAGAAAATCCCAGCCGCTTTGAAGAAGCTAAAAAATACCAAATCAATTTCTTTGTATTGGATGCAGAGTCAGATAGAGAAGGGATAAAGGTTCGAAAACGAGAAATCGAAAAGACTTTTGAGAGAAACAAAAAAGCTTATCAAGTTAAGCCCCAGTGGAACAGCCGCCACATCTTAATTGCGACACCACAAGATGGCGATGAAACAAAAACAGCCGCAGCAAGAGCCTTAGCTCGCAAGTTAGCCAAGCAATTGCAAAAGAACCCAAAGGATTTTGCAAGCTTAGCCAAAAAACATTCCACAGACCCAGGCTCCACAAACCAGGGCGGTAATATTGGATGGATGGAAGAGGGCAGACTAGCACCAGCATACCAAGAGGCAGTGGAAAATCTTAAAGTAGGCGAGGTTTCTGATCCGGTTTTTACTTCCTTTGGTTTTCATGTGATTCAGCTTTTAGGGACAAAGGTCGGCAAAAGTAGAACACTAGAACAAGCCAAACCAGAGATTATAAAAGAGATCACAGAGAAAAAATTAGAAAGAAGGCTAAAAAACAAAGCTGCCAATGCTCAAAAAAGTCTCATCACCAAACCCTTTGCAGAAGTGGCTAAGGCGGCAGGCCAAACACCTGAAATTTCGAAGCCTTTTGGGGCAACAAGCCAACTTGAAAAAATTGGTTTTTCCTTTGAGCTTTACCAATCTTTAGAAGGCTTAAAGGCCAACCAAAAGGGTGTGTGGACAATGAGAAACGGCAAAAAGATTGTCGCTTACGAAATTTCTAAAATTATCCCTGCCCAAGCAAAGCCCTTTGAGGCTGTAAAAGCTGAAGCCACTAGAGCTGTGGCCTTTCAAATGGAAAAGGACCAAGCCCTAGAAAAGATGATGACCGAGGCCAAAAAGGTGAAAAACCAAACCGATTTAAATGCCTTGAGCAAGACTGTAAAAGCAACTCCCTTTAAATCGAGTTTTACATTTAATGCTAAACAAATTGATCAAGTTCACAATGCCAAGGAATTTGTTCAGGCGACAGACAAGCTGAATATTGGCCAAGCAACGGCAATCTCGCAAGGTTCGACTACCTTTGTCACTTTACTATTAAAAAAGACACCTGGCGAAGGCTTAGACCCAAGATCCTTAAGTCAGCTTGAACAGAGAATTAAGCAGGAAAAAGCTCAAATTATCTTGATGGGTCTGATCAACGATTACAAAAAAACAGTTGAAGTGAAGCAAAATAAAAAACTATCTTCTTCTTTGAATTTAGCCATTTAATAACTACTAAACATTATTCAGTTCAAGGAGCCACATGGAAATCTTAGATCAAATCGAAAATAAGGTTAAATCAGCAATTGCTACAATCAGCAGCTTGCAAGCCAGAGTTAAAGAGTTGGAAGACGAAAAAGCCCAGTACCAAAGCAAATTAACTGAAATGTTAAGTGATTTACAAATGGTTGATGACGAAATTGATGAGCCAGTTACTGCCCAAACTGAAACAGTTCAAGCAGAAACAGCACCTGAGCCAAGCGGTTCTGACACCACAACAACATTTGCACCAGCAGCAGCCTCTGAGCAAAGTCACAATCCAGTTGACGAGATTGAAGAAGTTAGAAGCCAGCAAGCAGTTGCACCAAATCAACTGGGGATTTCCAGTGGAGACCACCACAATTACTAGGCTCTTACTTTTAAGTATTTGCGTTTCTATTTTCCTTACGCAAAGCTTAAGCGCCTTAACTATAGGCATCACTCCCCTTGAAAACCAACGTTTAACTAAGCAAAACGATTGGTTTGGCTTTTATGTGTCTGAGCGCATTAGAGCTAACCTAGCTGGTCAAAAAAAGGTTCAACTTTTAAGCAGAGATGCTCTCTTTTACTGGAGCCGCAACGGCAAACCCCCTGTACCCAAAGCCAAAATTTTGATCACAGGGGAATTCCAACTGGTTTTTAATCAAGCCTTTATTTCACTGCAAATTAGGACTGAGGGGAATAATAAATTAGGGAGGGAGGAAATAAATGTTCCTTTGGACCAATTTGAGGCTAAGTTAGATGACCTGATTCAAAATATTCTTTTAGAACAGGACGATCTTTTTACACCAAGCAAAATTAACTTCCCGATGCTAGCCAAGCCTCTGCATAAAAAAGTCATAGAGATTTTTTCAAACAGTTATCTGGCTTCCAATGACCCCCAGACACTATTAAAACTACTACCAGAAGTGCAAAAGGCAAAAGATGTAAAATTGTCTGAAATTTTTACTCAGGCTATGCTGGTTGCCAGTTCAGATTTAAAAGGGAATAATAACAAATATTTTCAAAAGCTAGAGGCTTTTGTACAAAAGTCTTTGCGTGCAGACCCTAAAAATGGAAGGCTTTTAGCCTTGCTGGCTGAAATCTTTGCTAGTTCTGGGAGTTACCCCTCTTGGATAGAAGAAACTGCCTTTAAAGGGATTAAAGCTAACCCCCAAGACGAATTAGCGTGGTTGATGTTGGCCTTTGGTAAAGGCCTGCAAACAGGTGGAGCGAGAGAAGCCTTGCTAAAGGTAGACAAGTTAAACCCTTACATTTGGCCAGAAGAAGGTGATAAATACTTCTTCCGCAAAGGTGAGATGGGCAAAAAAATTAAAGCTGCCTATCTAGATTTAAATAAAGTTAAGAACCCGAAGGTTAAATTAGAATGAAAAAAATTTTTCTCTTATTATTACTCAGCACCCTTCTTAGTTCCTGTAGCTATAACTATTGGCACGGCAAAGAATTAGAAGAAGAAGGTCGCATTGAAGAGGCAAATATTGAATATCATCGGGCATATACCAATACTCCCAGCCTATCTTTATACCAAAACGCTTTTGAGCGAACAGCCCTTTTAACTTCGAAAGAGCTGCTAGAGCGCTATAGAAATTTTTTGTACCTTGGTAAATTTAAGCTGGCCTACGACCGTTTAGAAAAAGCAAGAGCCTTAAACCCCACCGATGGTGAGATTCAAGATGAACTTCAAAAATGGACTCATGTCCTTTTGACCGGAAAAGTTGATATCAGCTTTAAATCGTTACAAAATCAAGTTCCCCTCAGTGATGAAATGGATATGCAGGTTGTTTTAAATAGCCCTAACCCAAAGGAACTGCTCTATGTAAAGCTTGACCCTCAGACAGGCTCCTTTGCCGTTGATGACCGAGTTTACAACGCAAATATCGGCCTTTTAATGAACTATTCCATGCATTCCATTGGAATTAAATTGATCCGCTATAAGCCCCCAAGCACTAAATTTATTAAATTTGTTGATTTTAAAAAGCCAGTGCCTGCAAAAATTGAAGGCTCCCTTTCCCCCACAGGCACAAGCATGCGCCAGGTAGAAGCTAGCTACCCTCTAGAGCTTTTAAAGCAAAAAGGTGGCTCTGAATTTTGGTTACCGCAAAAGGGAATTGAGTTTACGGCAAAGCTTAGTGGCGATCGCATTAAAGTTGGAAAAACCAAAAATTTGGATTTTCTGCCTCAAATGCTCTATTTAAATCAGCAAGATCACAGAATTTTATTAGATTTTGGTTCTATTGAAATCCAGCAAAAAAAGATTGGCACCCTTTGGACTTACCGCCGAAACCTTGTGGAACAAAGACAATATCTAAAGGACATTCAAAAAAATATTTTACTAAAACCCTTCTTTGCTTATCGCGAAGGTGCATTTCCTTTTGTGAGAGAATAATATGACCCCGGTAATTTATATAGTGGATGACGAAGTTATTTCGTTGAAGCTTTTAGAAATGTGCTTAAAGGGGCAAGGATACGAAATTCATTGCTTTTCAGGCGGTGTAGCTGCCCTAGAGCGCTTTAAGGCCTACCCTGCAAATCTTGTTATTACAGACATTTTTTTGCCTGATTTGGATGGAAACGACCTGACTTATAGCCTAAAACAGATCAACCCTGAGGTTAAAGTTATTGCCGTTTCTGGCACACCTGATACCAAGTATATCAACGTCTTAGATAATTCAAAAAGGGCAGGCTCTGACCTTACCTTTTGCAAGCCCGTTGACCCAGACCGCTTGATTGCTGGGGTAAAGAGCCTTTTGTAGGTTCTTTTTCCAAAACAAATTGTTTTTAATCCTGCCGAGAGGCTCCTAAGGAGTAAAGAAATAGGATGCACAAAAATAAAATTTTATTCTTTACTACCATTCTCATTGCAGCCCTTGCATCCAACTACCTACACTACCAGATTAAAACCCAAAAGCTGGAACTACCCAACCTTGAAACCAGCTTTGCCGAACGCCTTTTTAACAGGTACGTGGCCGTTACTCTAGAGGCTGATCTTTCTAGCCTCACAATAAATCAAGCGCAAATGCTGCCTATTTTAGCGCAAGCTTGCCGACAAATGGACCAGCTTTACCTACAGCAAAACTGGGGTGATTTGCATGCTTTAGGCTCTGAAATCAGGGACCCTGTAAAGCAAAAATTACTTCGCCTAAACTATGGCCCATGGGAAAAAACCAACGGAAATTATTCTTTTATCCCAGGCCTTGACCAAAAACCCAAAGGTTGGAATTTCTACCCAAAAGGGCTTGCACCAAAGGTATTTGACTATATTACGTTAGATGGCAAACAGAGCAGTTACTCCTATCTCAAGCGAAATGCCGAAGGAAAATTCTTTGTTGAATACTACTCTCAAGTCCATTTTTCTGAGCTTCAAAAAACCCAAGAGTTATTAGAAAAAGCCTCTGAATTGGCGGAGCACCAAGGTTTTAAAAATTATTTAAAAGCCGTTGGGGCTTCTTTGCGACAAGACGACTTTTACCAAAGTGACCTAGCTTGGGTTAAACTCAAAGACAATCCCATTGATTTAATCATTGGTCCCATTGAAACCTACGATGATGATCTGTTAGGCTTAAAGGCTAGTTTTGAGGGGCTACTATTACTTCGTGATGAGAGTTGGACAACACGCCTGCAAGGCTTTTCGTCTCTGCTGCCAGATTTACAAAATTCCTTGCCCTTGCCTAAATCTATCCCACTACCTTCTCCAAAATGGGATGCTGGCTTAGGGGTCTATCAGGTTTTACTCCATTGTGGTCAGGCCAACGCTGGCATCAAAGCCATTGCCATCAACCTACCCAATGACCCCCGCATCCAGCAAGAACATGGCAGCCGAACATTGCAGCTAAAAAACGTGATGGAAGCCAAGTTTAAACTCATGATGAAACCCTTATCCCAAGTGTTAATCCACCCTAGCCAACTGGATTTGGTCACCTTCAATGCTTTTTTTGAAAACACTCTTTTTCATGAAGTGGCCCACGGTCTAGGCGTAAAAAAGAATCAAAATGGAAAAACCCTAAGCAAAACCTTTGGGGATTCCAACATGGAATTGGAAGAGGCCAAGGCTGATATCTTATCTCTATATTTTTTAAACAGCTTAAAAAACTCAGGGAAGATTGAAAGCCAGATCATGGAACAGTATGTTACCTTTGTAGCTGGGATGATCCGCACCATGCGCTTTGGCCCCAGTTCTGCCCATGGCCGTGCCGCTTTAGTTCGTTGGAATTTTTTACACCAAAGGCAAGCCTTTATTATCACGGACCAAGGCCTGATGATTCACAAAGAGAAAATGGCAAAAGCTGTAAGCGAGCTAACGACTAAGATCCTCCAGATCCAGGCTACAGGCACGTTTGAAGATTACCAAACCCTTAGGGAAGAACATAAATCCCTTGGGCCTTCAATCCGATTTTTACTAGCAAAGGTCAAGGAGGCAAAAATTCCCGTTGATATCTATTTTGAGCAAGGCCCAAAATATTGGCATTAGCCGCCAGTAATTCATTGAATGTATAGATTGATTGGTCTATATTTAAAGGAAAAATTAAAGAGCTTATGCGTGACCTGACCCCACTTACAAAAGAATCCTTTGACCTGATTATCATCGGTGGTGGGGTAACAGGGGCTGCTACCCTTTGGGAAGCTAGTCTACGTGGGCTAAAATGCCTTCTGCTAGAGCGAGGGGATTACGGCCAAGCGACCAGTTCTGCCACTTCCAAAATGGCTCATGGCGGCCTACGCTACTTGAAGATGTTGGATTTTGCTTTGGTGCGGGAATCCCTGCGAGAAAGGCGCATGCTTCAGGAAATTGCCCCACACCAGGTTCGCCCCTTAGATTTTTTACTGCCGACCTACAAAGACTTTGGTCGTCACCCCGCCTTTTTATGGCTGGCTATGACCCTCTATGAGGGCCTTAGCTTTGACAAACACCATGTAACCGACCCCGATGGCAGGTTGCACCCCTTTACTCGGTTAAACTCTGCTGAAGTTCGGGAAAAAGAGCCTCTTTTACCAACCAAAGACTTACGAGGTGGTTACATCTACCAAGACTGCCAAATCAACTTCCCCGAGAGGGTGGTTTTAAGCTACATCCAAGGTGCAAAGGCCAAGGGTGCTGAAGCCGAGAACTACACCAAGGTTTTAGGTTTGATCAAGGTCGGTAGCCAAGTGAAGGGTGTGAAAGTACTGGATTTAGAAACCAACCAAGAATTAGAATTCTTTGGCACCACTGTCATCAATGCCACTGGGCCTTGGGCCGCTGAAACTGCAAAAATGGCAGGCCCCACTCATATCCCCCACCCTCGCTCTAAAGGCATTCACATTGTCACACCAAAAAAGCTGCAAGACAGCGCTTTGGCCTTTTTTACTAAGGCTGGCCAACACCTCTTTTTTCTTCCTTGGGAAGGTTACAATTTAATAGGCACCACTGACGAGGTCTATGACGGCAGGCCTGATGACCTAGAAATTACAGAGCCTGAGTTGGAGGGTTACATCAAGCGTATCAACCAGAGTATTCCTGATTTTAATCTCCAACCAGACGAGGTTTTGCTTGCCTATACTGGCATCCGTCCATTGGCGGCGGGCATGGGTGGTGACTCTTACCATGTCTCCCGCAAACATGTTTTGATCAACCACAGCCAAGATGGCGCAGCTGGGTTTTTCTCGGCCACTGGCGGTAAATTTACCACCAGTCGGGGCTTGGCCTTTGAGGCGGTCAACCTCCTTTTAGAAAATACCAACCTCAAGGCTGGGCCTAGTGCAAGCCACACAGCTCCGCTCCAAGGGGGCGATATGGAATGCTTGGCATTATACAAGAAAAAGTTTTTTGCAGATTGGCCACAATTTGAACAAAATTGGCTAGAAAAATTAGTTCATCATTACGGCACAGATGCACCAAAACTAGCTAAAATAGCCTTGGCTGCCCCCTTAGAACGAGTGAAGCTTTCTAACCGTGGCCCTTTGTTGCAAGTGGAATTGACCTATGCTGTAGAAGAAGAGCAGGCTAAACATTTGAGTGATTTTGTTTTTAGAAGGTCAGGATTGGGAACATTAGAAAAATTAAGCTCAGCAGAACTAGGCCCAATCGCAGCTGCTATGGGGGCCAAATTGGGCTGGAATGAAGAGCAAAAAAGCCAAGAAATAAACAAGTGTTTGGTCCACTTTAAAAAGGGTATTGAGCCTTACGGAGATGTTTAAATGAACCCTTCAAAGATGCTCAAATGAAGCCCTATGTAATCATCAACCCCACTTCTCGGGGTGGAACGGCCTTGAGCATTTGGCCAGGCCTAAAAAAAGAACTCAAAGCCAAAATCGGTGACTTTTCTTTTGCCCTAACCCAACAATCAGGCCATGCAGAAGACCTAGCCCGCACAGCACTCTTTTCAGGTTTTGATTGGATTATTGCAATTGGTGGCGATGGCACTCTTTCTGATGTTGCCAACGGTTTTTTTAAGGGAGATGAGTCTGTAAACCCAGAAGCCGTTTTTAGTTTTTTGATGTTAGGCACAGGCAGCGATTTTCAGAGGAATTTTAATCTGAGCTACGACCTGTTAGAAAAAATAGATCAATTAGAAAAAGCCCCTGTCAGGGATATCGATTTAGGCAAAGTGACCTACCAAGACTTTAGCGGAAACACAAAGGAGCGACGCTTCATAAATGTTGCCAGTTTTGGTCTGAGCGGTGATGTAGATTTAGCCGTTAACAAAGCCAGATTCCTTAAAATTTTTGGCGGTCTTGCCGTGTTTTTTATCTACACTATTTTGACACGGTTAAAATACCAACACCCCACCGTAGCCATTAAGTTCAACGAACGAACCGAAGAATTAGAGATTTTATCTTTAGCCGTGGCCAACGGCAGATACTTTGGTGGGGGTATGCAAGTTGCGCCCAAGGCCACAATAGATGACGGCCTTTTTGAAGTAGTAATCTTAAAAAAACGGAGCCTAGTTGATTTTCTGCTCACTAGTCCAAAAATTTATTTTGGTAAGCATGTGGGGCACCCTCAAAATGAATTTTGGCAATCTACGGAACTGACGGCTGAATCAGAGAGCCGAGTGGTCGTAGATATCGATGGGGAACCGTTAGGTACACTACCTGCCAGATTCGAGATTTTGCCCAAGGCTTTACGGATCAAAATCTAAGCTTAAGGCACAGACTCAGCAAACCTAAGAGGCATAACCCATTAATGTGAAACTTACCCCTTAGATTTTTTACCCAAAAATATAAAGCTTCAAAGCCCTAGACTGTCCCAACACTTTTGCTTTTGATCTTTTTTGGGGAACCTTGACAGGTATACAAAACAATATTAGTATATTCACATATTAAAAATAAAGAAGGCTCCTATGCAAACTTGGCTTATTGAAAATGAAACCACCATAAGACTCAGCTTCTTTGTCGGCATACTCCTAACCATGGCGATTTTAGAATTGATCATCCCCCAAAGAAAGCTGCAATTTTCAAAAGTTACTCGCTGGGTCAACAACTTAGGCTTAGTGGTCTTAAATAGCATCCTACTTCGCTTTTTAGCCCCCATTATGGCGACAGGTGCAGCGGTGATTGCAACTGAAAAGTCCATCGGGATCTTTAATCTTTTTGAGTTGCCTTACTATCTAGAGATCTTTTTGATGGTGGCACTTTTGGATTTCTCTATCTACTTACAACATGCCTTAGTTCATGCTCTGCCTTTATTTTGGAGGCTCCACCGAATGCACCACGCCGATTTAGATTACGATGTCACCACAGGTTCTAGGTTTCACCCCATAGAAATTTTTATTTCCATGGGCTACAAGATTACTGTGGTTATGGTGTTAGGGGTAAGAGTCGAGGCTGTGATCCTATTTGAGATTTTGCTTAACGCCACTGCCATGTTTAATCATAGCAACATCCGCTTGCCTAAAAGGCTAGACCAAGTGATTCGAATATTTTTAGTAACGCCAGACATGCATCGGGTTCATCATTCGGTGATACCAAAAGAAACCAATAGTAATTTTGGTTTTGCATTACCTTGGTGGGACTATCTTTGTGGCACTTACCAAAAAGAGCCAAGACACGGCCAGCTAGGCATGACCATTGGCTTAGAGGTTTTAAGAGAGGAAAAAGAATTGACCTTGCCTGCTCTTTTGGTGCAACCCTTTAAATCTGTGAAGGACCAATACAGCCTGCAAAAAGACTAGCAGAGTTGAACCTTAGCCAAGGGATAAAAGCGGCTAATGTTTTTTGGTCTTCATAAATTTACTTTTTTGGTTTGTTCTACCTTGCTTAGATTTTTTTAGCTGATTTTTTCTTTTTTGCAGCAAGCGCCGCCTCCAAAGCCTTGGTCGCCCATAGTTCCATTGCCTCTCTATCCTCAATCACTTCAGGCGGGACTAAGGAATAGCTCATAGTCATAGGCTTATTCTCAAAGGGTTTAAAAGCTGGCATTTCTTTATCTTGGTAGTCTTTAATATTGCTTGGCCCTGTCTTAAAATAAAGCTCGTCAGAAAATAGGACTGCCATCATAATTCCATCCCAATAAATACCTATACCGCCAAACATCCTCTTAATAGTAAAGTCACCAAAAGGCTCAAGTAATTCAGAAATAAAATCTGAAAATTCTAGGGAAACAGCCATAGTTTTTTTCGAAAAAGTAGGGTAAGCTCCCTAATAACGAGAGTTTTCAAGGTTTATCTTTGCTTTTTTTGTTGAGAAACTTTGTATATAAAAATAACTAGTCTACTAATCAATTTAATATGTCAGAAGTTAAACACTTAAAAGAACTTGAAGAAAGCATGACCATTCTAGCCTACCAAGGGTTAGATAGTCAATTTGGGGCTTTAGCTTCTGAGCCTCTTGCTTGGTTGCAAAAAAACTTTGCTGGCACCAGTTTAAAAATTTCTAAGGATGATTCTGAGGTTGAGATTCCTATTGCCCAAGCAAAAGAAGGGGACCATGCTATTGAAATTATTAACTTCCCTGACAATCTAAAACATCTTTGTGTTGTTACTCCTAAACTAATTCGGGAACTGGCAAAAAGAAAGTTTACTTCCTTTTTAGTGAAAAAACAAAGCAAGGAAGAAAAGCATGCCGCAGCGGTAAAACAAACCCAAAGCTTTGTGAAGCAAGTTTCAGGTGGTGTCGTGGTGCGAGAAAAGGCAACAGCTG
>JASJGK010000273.1:0-4947 GCA_033791585.1 SAR324 cluster bacterium
AGTATTCAAAGAATTCTTTTCTACCATCTTCTTTCAGGTGATTTTGCAAACCTTGTAAAATCGACTGGTGAACCCAAAAATAGCTAACATACAAAATTAATAAAACTAGGGCCACCACGCTAAATGAAAAGAGTAATGAGAGATTTTTTTTTGTATGCTTAATCATCTAGGAATTTTGATATTGCGTTCAGAATAATCGCCCTGTAGAGCCATTCTGTGACACGCGGCACAATTCGCCCAAGATTTAATTTTTGGTCTTTTTAAAACATTTGCACGAATTTCATCATGTTCATGAATAAAATAGGGAAGTTGGCTGATTCGAAGAGGTGCGTTTCCTTTGTAGCGGCGAAGAAGTTTTTTAGAAACGGCTGCCTCAGACTTATCTGCTGAATTCTCTTTTAAATATTTGAGTATCGATTGGGCATCTTTAGCATCAAATTCAGCACTGTCACCAAAGTGTTCGGATAACCCCTTCATAACCTTTACCCAAGATTCTTCGGGAAGTAATTCAGGCTGATAGGCCATGTGGCAAGAGCCACATTCTTCTTTATACAACTCATTACTCACCCCAGAAATCTTTTTTTGACTTTTGTAAAAACGATTTCCATCTTTTTCACTGTGTTCTTCCTTTTCATGATCATTTTCACGTTCTAAAAAAGAAAAAAGACCCTCTGTGCTGTGGTCATCAGCAAGTAACGGAATAGAAATAAATAGAGTCAAGCCAATGACAACCAAAATAACAATGCGTTGCATAAAATCCTTTAGATTATAAGCTGAACATCCATACTAAAAAATCACCCTTTTCTTTGTTTGTACACTGTCGTTCTAATACCCATTTACAGTTACGCCTAAACCATTTGTTCATCTTTTTCCTCTTTGTGAAACGCTTTGAGTTTACACTAGGGGCAAGTGGCTTTATCTTTTTTCCCGTATCTGCGTGAGCAGCAGGAAAGGTAGGGTCTTTTTTGTGGCAAGTGGCACAATTACGGATTTTATTTTTTTTACTATGAAGATGTTCTTTAAAATAGAGTGTTTTACCCTCCTCTGCACTAAACCAAACAAAACTGGGGTCTTTCTTTTTTTGTTTCTCAGCCAGCTTATTTAAATAAGCTGTTACCACAGGGTTCATTTTAGCAGCAGCAAAAAGATTGCTTTGAAAAAATAATATGGCGGTGGTAATCAGTACTACAGTTTTGAGTTTCAATTTTATCCTCTAAAAAAACAATAAGTAAAAGTAAATTTTAAGTATCAACTTTCTTTTACCTATTGGCAAGTTCTGGATCGAACCAATCCTGTTAAAATTAGTTATAAAGAATAAAAATGAGAAGAACATGAAGTGAAGATGAAATAATTTTAATTTTTACTCATCTATTTAATTTGAGTAGAGGAATTTTTTAGGGTCTTTCAATAGTTTATGGTACTCTAGCTCGGTTTCTTTTGCTTGGTCTTCTAAAACTGTTACAAGAGCAGGCATCTGTTCCCAATTGGCTTTTATAGCCAAATTTTCAAAAGAAACAGCAATATTACTAACACGTTTTGCACCTAAATTCGCCGCCATCCCTTTTAATCTATGGCTTAGAGCATCTATTTGATCAAATTTCCCGTCTTCAATTGTCTTTTGGAATTGAGCAAGTAAAAGGGGGAATTCTCGAAAGTAAATTTCTACTAGCTGAGGTAATAAGCCCGATTCTATTTCAAAGCGGGATTTTAAAAGATCCAGATCCAAAATTTCAATCTGGGCAAAGTTTTGAATGCCAAAAAGCTCATTTAACGTGATACTCCAACGTTTTACCAGGCCTTCAAAGTCTTCTAGGTTTATCCTTGAATTTATAGATTCATGAAATCCAATGTTCTGTAATTGCGTTATATTTTGCAAATTCTCAGAGTTACTAAAATGAACTAAAATTACTTTTGGGTCTAAATTTTTGATTTTCTTTTGAAGCAAATCAAAATTAAGGTTTTCATCAGCTAAAAACCACATAAAAAGTCGACACTCCTCATCTCCTTCATCAAAAAGGGGGATGTTATCGACTACAGTTATAGGGAAGCCTAAAAATTTTGAATAACCGACAAGGGTTTTTCTCAGTAAATCAGGGAAGCCGATAAGATAAATAGGAAAGGTCTTTATTTTCAAAAGAGGCATCAAAAAATCTTTATTTTATTTGCCTCATAGGCTTTCCTTTTTAGTTTCTTTTACTATATATTTAAAGGAAAAAACCAAAGGAAACCATGAAGTCAAAATTATTAGTCTCTTGTTTATTTGTATTTCTATTATCAAGCCCTCTGGCTGCTTTAGCAACTACTTTTAAAGTGGACCCAGTTCACTCCAATATCGGCTTTAAGGTAAGTCACCTCGTTGTATCAAAGGTAAGAGGTAGTTTTAATAGCTATACTGGCCAAGTAGAATTTAATTCAAAAACTAAAAAGTTAGAGTCTGTCTCCGCTGTGATCAAGGCGAGCTCAATTGACACAAAAAACCAAAAACGAGACGGTCACTTAAGAAGCCCAGACTTTTTCGGTGCTAAAAGAGACCCAAATATAACTTTTAAGTCCACTAAAGTTATACAAAATGGGGATGATATTACTATTGTTGGGAATCTAAAAATGAAAGGGGTTACAAAGAAAATCACCCTTAAAGGAAACTTCAATGGTATGATTACCGCTCAAAAAGGGAAGTTGCACTTAGGCTTTGAGGGGAAAGGCAAAATCAGCCGAAAAGACTTTGGTATGACCTGGAATAAAATTCTGGAAGCAGGTGGACTTGCTGTAGGCGATGAAGTAACAATTGTTCTTGAAATTGAAGCTATTGAACAATAAATTATTATGACCCTATCTGCTAAAGATTTATTAGAGTGGACCCGAGGCCTGAATATTCTTTATGTTGAAGATGATCAGGCTTTAAGAGCCAGTACCCATGCGCTCTTGGCAAATTTCTTTGATCCCATTGATATTGCTGAAGATGGGGCTATAGGCCTAAAAATGACACGGGAAAAGGATTACGATCTGATCATTACAGATATAAGAATGCCCAATATGGACGGCATCGAGATGAGCCGCGAGATCAAAGCCCAAAATTTTGAAACGCCTATCTTGGTGATTTCTGCACATGATGAAGCCAGTTATTTGATGGAGTTGATTAATATAGGTGTAGACTCATTTCTCTCTAAACCTTTAGACCTAAAACATTTACTTCCCGCTCTGAACAAGCTTTGCCACGGAATACAACTCAAAAAACAAGAGAAAGAATACCAGGAAAAACTTGCTCAATTGAACCGAGATAAAGATAAATTTTTCTCTATAATTTCTCATGATTTAAAAAGTCCCTTCAACGGCATCATGGGCCTTTTAGAACTGCTTTCATCCGAGGACAACGATTTTTCAAAAAAAGAAGCGGCCATAGCATCCAGCGAGATATACTTGGCTGCTAAACGCTTTTATAGCCTTTTGGAAAACCTTCTCGATTGGTCTAGAATGCAGCAGGGTAAAGTTGAACCTCATGCTGTTGTAGTTAACCTTGAGAGCTTGATTGAAGACCGAGTAGATATTCTTAAAGCCTTTGCCAACCAAAAGACCATAACCTTAAGAAATAATATTTCAGCTGATTTTGAGGTTTTTGCAGACCAGACGATGACAGGTAGCGTGATCCACAATTTAGTCAGCAATGGCATCAAATTTACCCATAAGGGTGGAAAAATTAACCTAGATGCAGAGTACCAGGGAGACTATATTTTAATTCGTGTCACAGACTCTGGAGTCGGCATGAAACCTGAAACAGTAGAGCAGTTATTTCGCATTGACATTTCTCACAGCACTTTGGGTACAGCCAATGAAAAGGGCACAGGCTTGGGCCTACAACTTTGCAAAGAGATGGTTGAACTGCAAGGCGGCAGCCTTGGTGTGGAAAGTACCTTAGGAACAGGAACTTGTTTTTATTTTACCCTTCCTAAGCCAACAAATAAAACGGTGTAGTCGGCTTGAAATATAGCCTTTGACTTGGCATCTTTTGATTCACATCCAAACTTAAGAATTTATTTTAACAAATTTTGATAAATAACACTTAGTCGGCATTTTCTAAATAAAGTTGGTGAATTTCATCGGCACAGGCGACAAATGCTTCCAGAACCTTGCTATCAAAATGGCTAGGCATAGTTCTACCATCCCCTACAGTTAAAATTTTCATCACTTCTTCATGCTCTAAAGCTGGTTTGTATGAACGCTTCATCTTTAGAGCATCATATTGGTCACAAATATTGGTAATTAGAGCTTCTAAAGGGATTTCTACCCCTTTCAACCCTTGTGGGTACCCAGTTCCGTCAAATCGTTCATGGTGGCTTCTAGCAATAAGCTCCGCCATAATAATAGACTCGTCATGGCTACCTTCTAGAATTTGAGCGCCTTTGAGAGAATGCGACTTCATAAGGTCAAATTCTTCTTTTGTTAACTTACCGGCTTTGTGTAAAATAGAATCTTTGATCCCAATTTTACCAATATCATGCAGCGGGGCGGCAAAGCCGATTAAAGAGCAGTACTCAGGGCTTTTACCCAATTCTTGGGCGAGGCGCTTGGCAAAGATACCAATGCGCATAATATGTTTACCTGTATCCGTGTCTTTATACTCAGCAGCAGTACAGAGTTTCTCAACCAACTCCTTCCTTGTTTCTTTCAATACAGACATGGTCTGTTGTAGTTCAAAAGTCTTGGCCGTAACCATTGATTCCAGCTCACCTAAATAGGCCTTTTCCAGTTTCAATAGCCTTAAAAAATGAACGGTTTTAGATACAGCAGATAGGAACTTTTTTAGATCCAAAGGCTTCGCTATAAAATTTGTAATACCTAAGTCTATTAAGTCAATTAAATAGCCTGATTCATCGTGGGCAGATGTCACAAGAATAACCTGATCTGGGTTAATTTCTTTAATCTCTTTGATCATGTCCATCCCATGGAGCT
>JASJGK010000274.1:0-5096 GCA_033791585.1 SAR324 cluster bacterium
CTTCTCTCCTTCTCTCCTTCCCTCCTTCTCTCCTTAAAAAAAATTACTAATTTGACGTGGTTCAGGAAAAAACTTTACATATAGGAGCGTAAGTACATATTGTATATTAAAATATATAATTAAACTAATACAACCTTAACAAATGCTTGCTAGCTTAGTACCTATGGAATTAGAAATAAAGGTAGAAAATAGGCTGGATAGGCTTTCTGAAAAAGAAAAAAAATGGCTTTCACAGGTGATTTGGCAACTTATCAAGGGGAATAACTGGGTGACTGCTGCTGAATACCCTTATCTGCATGAAGCAATGAAGTGGGCTTCGAGATCCGAATTTGAAAGACTTGAAAAGGACAGCGCAAAGGGCAATTTTCTTTGCGTTTCTGAATCTCTAGAATCGGTGGATAGAGATACGGCTTTTCGCATGATTGCCATTCTTGTTGAAGTGGCTCTTTCAGACCAAAAGTTGGCCATTGTTGAAATGAGCATTATTGAAAATGCCATGTCCCTGTTGGGTTTTGATGAAGATGCAATTGTAATTGTGCTCGCCTTTGCAGAGGAGTTAACGCAACGGCCAAGTGTTATTAAAAACCCTAGAAACTTGGTAATTTAAGGTAATTTACTTACTAAAAATACTAATTTCAATGCCTTAAAAGTTTAATTTTGCTATGATAAACATAAAGCTAGAGGAATTATTTTAAAAATTCAATTTCTTAGATGTGAATTGAATAATGCGGTTAGAGCTAGGTTGCCCACTCTACAAAAATAATAATAATGATGAATAATAACAGTTTAAAACAGAAATTTGCCTGTCTACACCTAGGTGTAACTTGGCTTGACCACCAACACCAAGTTTTAAGGGAGGCTCAGATGCGCCTTGTTCAAGCTTCTGAGGCTGGTGACGATGCACAGTTACATAGCCTTATCCCCATTTATATGTCTTTGAGTAAAGAACACTTCGATTTGGAAGAAGTTTACATGGCCGAAAATGGCTACGCTGATTTTGATAAACATAAAGCATCCCATGATGATTTTTTAAGTATGTTAGAATTTGCCTTTTCTAATTGGAAAATCCAGAAAACCTTAAAGTTTAACCCTGCTCTTTTTGACCAATCTTTGGTTGAAGTATTCGAAGAGGTTCCAGAAAACCTAAGTAGCTTTTTACAATTTTGGAACAGACAACATTCCAACAATCACGATCAAGCCTTTGCAAAATTCATCATTGAAAAACAGTTAATCTAGCCTTTATTTTTTAAGGTAAAGCTTCCTTAAAACTGCTCCTTGACTGAGTCTCTGCATTCATTGAATTATGAATTTTAAAAAGCCTTAACTCCCCCTTTAAAAAATGACTGCAAATAAAGCAATCTTAATGATCCACTGCTCTGACCAGCAGGGCCTTATTGCCAAAATCACTTCTTTTATCTTTGGTTTTCAAGGAAACATAACCTACCTTGACCAGTATGTTGACCCTGATGAAGACCGATTTTTTATGCGTTTAGAATGGGAGCTGGATTCTTTTAATGTTACCCTGCAAGAATTTGAGGCGAAGTTTCTAACTGAACTGGCAACACCCCTGAAAATGCAATACCAGCTTTCTTACACTGGGAAATCGCAAAGGGTTGCGATTTTTGTCACAAAAGAATCCCATTGTTTATTTGATATTTTGGCTCGGGTAAAAGCAGAAGAATTTAATATTGAAGTGCCCGCCATTATCAGCAACCGAGAAGACCTTAGATTTGTGGCAGACCTTTTTGGAATTCCTTTTTATCATTTTGAAATTACAAAAGAAAATCACAAAGCCCAAGAAAATGCCGAACTAGAGCTATTGCAATCATTAAAGATCGATCTGGTCGTGCTCGCTCGCTATATGCGCATCGTCACGGCAGTATTAGTTGACCCTTTTGAAAATAAAATCATCAATATCCACCACTCTATGTTGCCTGCCTTCGCTGGTGCAAGGCCCTACCACGCTGCAATCGAGCGAGGGGTGAAGGTGATTGGTGCCACTAGCCATTATGTAACCTGTGACCTCGACCAAGGGCCGATTATTGAGCAAGAAACAGCTCATGTCAAATACAATGAAAAACTCCCTGAGCTTTTGCGCAAGGGTAAAGATCTAGAGAAAATTGTTCTTTCAAGGGCAATTGCCTTGCATCTAGAGCGACGGGTTATGGTTTATAAAAATAGAACTGTCATCTTTAAAACGTAAAGCCCACATCAGGCTTAGAGTTAGATTTAAAATACTCAAAGCGCCAAAATTAGTCGTCGTTTAGTTTTGCATTTGGGTCGGCTTTGCCAAGAAAGAAGTTGATAGCAAACTTCTGCACCCAAGTTGTGTAAGGTGGGTAAAAGAGGCCTACGGGAAAAAATCTGTGCTTTTTAAATATAGTCTTTCCGTGGGATAATTGCTGGAAACCTTCAATGCCGTGATAGGAGCCCATGCCTGAGTTACCAATTCCCCCAAAGGGTGCGTCGTGGTTCATGGCATGCCAACCCCAATCGTTGATGGTAACCCCGCCTGAGTGGGTGTTCTTCAGTAACAGATCTCTTTCTTTTTTATCATGACCAAAGCTGTAAAGTGCTAGGGGGCGCGGGTGACTATTGATATAGTCAACTACTTCTGTAAAAGTCTCGTAGGTCAAGATTGGCAACAATGGCCCAAATATTTCTTCTTTTAGAATTCTCATCTCCTCAGTGGGGGCAATCACCAGATGCAAGGGCATTTGTCTGGTTTTGCCTTGGATGCCACAGGCGATTAATTCGGCACCTTTGGCCTCAGCATCTTTTAAATTATCCTGCAATCTCTCAAAATGAGGCCCACTTATAATGGAGGTGTAGCCTTCATTGGACTCAGTTGTAGGGTAGAGTTTTTGGAACTCCGCTTTTATGTGAGACACAAATTCCCTTAGTGACTCTTTAGGCACAAATGCATAGTCGGGGGATAAACAAACTTGGCCCGCGTTAAAGGCTTTGCCATGGGCCAAGCGTTTTGCGGCATCATGTAGACTAGCAGACCTAGAAACCACAGCGGGGCTTTTTCCTCCCAACTCTAAGGTTAGGGGGGTTAGATTTGCCGCCGCTGTTTTCATTACGGTCTTACCAACATTGGGTGACCCTGTGAAAATAAGATGGTCAAAGGGTAAGGCTGTAAAAAGATTGGGGTCGGTAAGCTCTGCCCCAACCACCGCAATTTTAGATTCTTCAAAAACTTGGGCGAGGATTTGTTTTAGTGCCCTAGTGGTTTGTGGGCTAAGTTCCGACATCTTGACCATCACCCTATTGCCAGCAGCCATGGCGGCGACCATAGGGCCTAAAGCCAAATAGAGGGGGAAATTCCAAGGGACGATCACGCCCACAACCCCTTTGGGTTGGTATTTTACTTGGATTGAATTGGAGATAAAAAGTAACTCAGTGGAGCGCCTTGCCGGTGCCATCCAGCCTTTTAGGTGGGAGAGAGCATGGTTAATTTCAAAGACCGAACCCATTACATCCACCATTTTAGATTCCGCTACGGCCCGCCCGTCGAAATCCTGTGAAATGGCCTCAGCCAGAACATCTTGGTACTTTTGTAATTGTCTTTTTAGGGCTTTAAGGTCTTTAATTCGAGCCTTAAAACTGGGATAAGGCGACTTGGTAAAGGCTGCCTTTTGGGCCTGAAATATTTCTTGAATTTTAACTCCAACATCAGGTTGGATAGTGGCTGAATTGTTCATAGATGGCCTCAGACTATTTTTTCTTTTATTATAGCCTGCATTTTTGATTTTAACTAGCTCTAGTTGGTGGATATTTTTGCAGGTACTTTGCTCATAGCCCGTTCACATAAGGCTGTAATTGTTAGAGATGGATTGACCCCAATATTGGCTGAGATCATTGAGCCATCACAGATGAGCATGTCTTCATAGCCAAAGACCTTGTTATTTTTATCTATCACGCCTTCAGCTGAATTTTCACCCATAACAGCACCGCCGAGAATGTGGGCTGTGTTGGGAATGCCAAAAATAGATTCAGCCAAAAAGGCCATGGGTTTTGCCCCTGTTAGTTTGGAAAATTTGGCATTTAACGCAAAGGCTTCTTCCATAAAAGCTGTTGGCGCTTGGCCCTTTTCCACTGTTGTTGCCATGCGGCCAAAGAAGCCTTTAGAAAAGCTCAGGGTGCTGTCTAAGGTTTGCATAAAGAGCAAAACGTGGGTCGCCTTTGCCCAGTCTTTTACAAATAAAACCTTCAAATTTTGGATGGGGTGGAGTGCATAATCTAATAGGATTTTTGTTAATCGAATAAAGATATTAGACCCTGAAACCAAGGGGACCGAGGAGGTACGCCAAAAACCAGAACCAGCCCCATAGCGCACAATTTCAAGATGACTATTTTGATCTGTTTCCAGTATAGAACCAATGGCAACACCCTTGGCGAAATCTGGGTTAGGCTGTAGGGATGTGCTGAAAGTTAGGCTTTCAGAATTGGTTCTTATACCTGAGCCTAGTTTGCTCGAAAGTTTCGAAAGGCTAGTTTTTTGTAATTCTAGTAATAATTTAATGGTCCCTAAAACTCCTCCTGAAAAAATTACCCCCTTGGTGGTCACTTCGCCGTGGCGTTGAAAAAAGAAACCTGTGGGGTCTTGCCATTTTACTCGATAACCACCGCCGTTACAGGCGGGCAAGGGTTCAACATCAAAAACCTCGGATTCAGGCTGGATAACGGCCCCTTTTTGTGTCGCTAAGTAGAGGTAGTTTTTATCTAGAGTATTTTTTGAGTTGTGCCTGCAACCTGTCATGCAGCCGCCGCAGAACCTGCAACCTGTTCGCTCTAAACCATCGCCTGCAAAGTAGGGGTCGGCCTCTGTAACTTCGGGTTGGCCAAAATAAACCGCAACCTCGGCGGGAATAAAGGAGTCGGTTTTACCAATCTCAGCCCCTAATTGTTTGAGCGCCAAATCCCCAACCTGTAGTTTAGGGTTTGTGGTTGCCCCTAACATCGTCAAAGCGGTTGTGTAAAAAGGTTTTAGTTCGGCTTCCCAATCGGCGAGGCCTGACCAAGATTTTGATTGAAAAAATTTGGAAGTGGGCACAGGTAAGGTATTGGCGTAAACTAAGGACCCACCCCCT
>JASJGK010000275.1:0-8251 GCA_033791585.1 SAR324 cluster bacterium
GTTCCAGCTGGTAGCTTTTATTTCTGCAAGTAGATCTAATTGTCTCTGGTCTAGGTTGGTTTCTGTGAGCAGGGCCAAAGCAATAGCAGCGTTTAGTGAGTGCACCTGTTTTAGTATTTCTGGCTCAAAACTCGAAACAATCACCCTCTTTTCTACCTTTAAAGCAACCAGTAACTCCACCAGTTGGGTCGTGATGTTTAAGGGGGAAAGTGCGGCATCATAGGCCTCGGATTTGACCTCTATATTGATCCTAATCTGGAGACTAAAGGCCTGTAAAACTTTAGCCAAGGTGGGGATTTTTTCAGCACTAAATTGAGAGCCAAACCAACTACCACAATCCAATTGTTGCAACTCTTCTAAGGTGAGTGCACTTGGCCGCCCACTGCCTGAAGTTGTGCGGTCTAAGGTTTCATCATGAAATACAAAGATTTTTTTATCTTTGCTCAGTTGGATATCTAATTCCAACATCTCAGCCCCCGCTGTTACAGCGGCCTCAAAGGAAGCCATGGTATTTTCAGGAAAGGAACCTGAAAAACCACGATGGGCTATAAGGTAAGGGGTGGGTGCTTGGCATTTTTTCATGTTTACTAGCTCTGGTGTATTAGGCTTAAGGTCACTTTACCAAGAAAAGGTAAGACAATCAAATTTATACAATAAAAAGGAACTTAGAAAGGTTAAAAAAACCTACTTGGGGCAGTTAAATTTTGCGCTTAGAACGTTTTAGAAACTTAAAAAGGTCTTTAAAGGTTTGCAGATCGTAGTTGATCTTTGCAAAAAAGATTACCCCTGCAACGAGGGTAAAAAGTAAGGGCATGTAGAGCGATAAAACTGAGCTTTGGCCTTGGACAAATAAACTCCTCCCTTGGGAATATAGCCCAAAGTAGATGATCATAAATAAAAGCATGGTAATAAATGAGGTGGATTTTGGGTTTCTAGGGTCGGTTAGCCCTAGGGGCAGAGCAAAGATAGCAAAGGCAAAGGGGCAGAATATGGTGACTATTCTTGCGTGCAATTCATCAAGATATTCTCGCTTTACCTTAGGGTCGTCCTCAGTTTTAATGGCATTGACTAACTCCTGATAATACATCTCATAATCTATTTTTTTAGCTTTTTTGTTTCCTAACTGTTGGAAGCGTTTTGGAAGCGAGTCTTTATCGCTGGTTGGCGGTGGCAAAACATAATCTAATTGCTGGTATTCGGCGATCCTGTAACCTGTTTCTGTAGGGGTGTGGATTTTACCGTTATAGAGTAAAAAGGTAATTTTTCGATTTTCTTCATCAAAATAGATCTTTCCGCTTTCTGCCTCTATAATAGTGTCGTCTTTTTTTGAATCCCATGAGGCAATTAAAATCCCCTGGAATAGCTCCCCTTTTTGGCTGTCTAAATAAATCATCTTTTGGTTAAAGAAGTTATTCACTTTGCCCACGGTTAAATTTACTCTCGTGTGACTTTTGATAAGGTTGTATTGCAGTTTATTAAGTTCCATCACGCCCCAGGGGCTGATAAAATTAGTCATTAACCCTAACAATAAAGCACATAGAAAAGAGATAAATAAAACAGGTCGAAAGAGAAAAAAGAGAGAAACCCCGGCCGCACGAATGGCAACAACCTCATGATCCATGCTCAAGCGATGAATACCGTAGTAGACCCCAACCAACACACTTATAGGCACAGCCATAGCAAAGGTGGGCAAGAGGCTATAAAAGATCATTAAAAATAGATAATTGAACTTTAAACCTGTGATCTGTAAAAAGGGGATAATCTGATAGAGTTGCTGCATCATTAAGACAGAGACAATCACAATCAAACTTAGAAATATTGGAAAGATTAATTCTTCTAAAAAATAAGAAAAGATAAGATTTTTGTTCATGAACCCTTTTTAAATGCTTAAAAAAAATTTATTTGAACTAGGTACAAAAAGCAAACTCTTATTTTTTAAATAGAATTAGCTAGGAGGGTAATTTTACCTAAATGATATTTTTGCTTGTCCCTTAAAAGTAAAGGGTTTAATATTTGCCATAACAGAAAAAATAAATTAGAGTTATTACTCTAAAGTTAAAATTTGCTCGAATAAGAAGATGAAAAAATTAGTTACCAGCTTACTCACACTATCTTTGTTGCTTTTTGCAACGCCGCTAATCTTTGCTTGGTCCACCAATGACCAAGGTACTTTGAATAGCCCCGATAGCATAAAGGTAGATATAAAAAGCCCTTCAATAGACGACCAAACACCTGTTGCATCCCCATATTTACTGGCGCAAGCAGGCGGGGTTGTTGTTGGTGGTTATGGTGATGATGATTTTGATGAAGACCTAGAAGGTGAATTTGCAGAGACAGACTCCACAAAGTCAGACCCCTTTAGTGGCTATAATTCGTTTATGACCGACTTTAACGATGGCGTTTACACCTATGCACTTGACCCTGTGGCTAGGGGTTACCGCTGGGTTTTGCCTGAATCGCCAAGGCGAGGTGTGGTCAATTTTTTCAAAAATATTTGGTATCCTATCCGCTTTGTGAATAACCTGCTACAAGGCAAACTAGGCAACGCAACAGAAGAAACAGGCCGCTTTTTGCTCAACAGTACTATCGGGATATTCGGCTTTTGGGACCCTGCAAAAGAGTGGTTTGATTTAGAAGAGCACCCCGAAGATTTTGGCCAGACTTTAGGCCTTTGGGGCGTTGGGGCTGGGCCACATATCGTATTGCCTTTTTTGGGGCCTTCAAACTTGCGTGATAGTTTTGCCTTGGCACCAGACTACTTTATTGACCCTATTACCTATGTTAGGCCTGTGGCTTTATCATGGGGCTTGGTGATCTACGAATCAGTGAACGATACTTCATTACATATTGGTGAATATGAAAATTTAAAAGCGGATGCACTAGAGTTGTATCCCTTTTTAAGAGACGCTTACGAACAAAACCGAATTAAAAAAATCCAGGAGTAATCATGAGACTATTAACGTTATTTTCCCTTTTCTTTTTTTTATTTTCCACACCTCTCTTTGCCGATGAAGCTACAGAAGTGCGGGCGAAAACCAAATCATCCATTGATAAGGTCATTGCCACTTTAAAAAATAAAAGCTTAAAAAAAGAGCAAAAAAAGAAACAAATTTTAGACATTGTAAATCCAATTTTTGACTTTTCCAAAATGGCTAAGATCAGTTTAGGTAAACAGCATTGGACCTCTTTTTCACAGGCCCAAAGAAAAGAATTTGTCAGCCTTTTTGTGACTCGTTTGCAAGAGTCTTATCTTGAAAAACTAGACATGTACACCGATGAAGAGGTGTTAGTGGATGACGCTCGAACCTCCAAAGGCAATCGAATTGAGGTTAAGACCCGATTGGTTAGTAAAGATGATTCTAAAGACATGGAATACAAATTTTACAAATCAAAAAAGCAAAACAAATGGTTGGTTTATGATGTTGTGATCATGGGGGTGAGTGTTGTGCAAACCTACCGATCTCAGTTTACTGGCGTTTTGAAAAAAGAATCTGTTGATGGGCTGTTAAAGAGACTCCGTCAATCAGGTCAGTTTAATGTTCCTGCAGGAGTGAAATAGTTATTATGGTACAGGCTTTTTATCAAAATATCGTTTTAAAATACCCAAAGCTGGTATTGTTTTTAGTACTCCTCTCTGTAGGGGTTTTGGGCATCCAAGCAAAAAATCTCGAGGTGGATGCCAGTGCTGAAACCCTATTGCTAGAAGATGATAAAGATTTAGCCTTTACCAGAGAAGTCAACGATCGTTATGGCAGTTCCGATTTTTTAGTCATTGCCTTTACGCCGAAAGAATACCTTTTATCAGATAGTGTTTTAGGTGCCATTCGTGGTCTGACCAAAGAGCTAGAAGCCTTACCCATGACCAAGTCAGTGACTTCGATCATTAATGTGCCCCTGCTTGAAAGCCCACCGAAACCTGTTAAAGAACTGCTCAAGGAAGTCCCTACGCTAGAAACGCCTTGGATTGATCGAAAGTTAGCTGAGAAAGAATTTCTTTCTAGCCCCGTTTATGAAAACATGTTGGTTAGCCCGAGCTTTAAAACTACCATCATCCAGGTGATTTTAAAAACGGATAAAACCTACTTTGAGCTTTTGAAAAAGCGCAACAGTTTTAGAGACAAGAAAAAGACAGAAGGCCTAACAACAGATGAAGAGCTTGCCTTTGCTCAGGTCTTGGCTGAATTTAAGGCCCACAGAGACAAGGCTAGGATTTTAGAAGGCCAGAATATTGATACCATTCGTGCTATCATGGATAAATACCGTAGCCACGGTGATATGTTCTTAGGTGGTGCCAGTATGATCGCTTATGATATTGTAAATTATATCAAAAATGATCTAGGCTTTTTTGGTATCGGTGTCATTTCCTTTTTGGCTCTAACGCTCTTTTATATTTTTCGCCAAGTCCGCTGGGTATTGATCCCCCTTTTAACTTGTGCCGCTTCTGTTGTTGCTACAGCTGGTTTTTTAGGTTTGTTTTCTTGGGAGGTTACCGTTATCTCTTCCAATTTTATTTCGTTGCAAATCATCATCACCATGGCATTGACCATCCACTTGATGGTGAAATATCGTGAGCTGGAAGAATTACACCCAGATAAAACCCAAGAACAACTGGTTTTAGAAAGCACTGTGGCCATGGCCGAGCCTTGCGCCTTTATGGTTTTGACTACTGTGGCTGGATTCTGTTCCTTGTTACTTAGTGGAATTTTACCTGTGATCAATTTTGGTTGGATGATGACCGCTGGCATCACAGTATCTTTAGGCTTAACCTTTTTGATCTTCCCTACGGTATTAGTCCAGATGGGTAAAATTCACGCTGACAGAACCTTTGAATCTAAATTCACTGTAACTAAAAAGTTAGCCGACTACACTGAAAATCACGGTGGTAAGATCCTGATTGTGAGCTTTCTCACAGCCGTTTTTTGCATCACTGGTGCTTCTCGGTTGTTAGTAGAAAACTCCTTTATTGACTATTTTAAAGAATCCACTGAGATCCACCAAGGAATGAAGGTCATTGACCAACAGCTTGGCGGCACCACGCCCCTTGATGTGGTGATTGATCTTGAGGAAATGAAAACTGTTGAGTCTAATGTTGAGGCGGTTGCTACTGCTAGCAGCGCTGAGGCCGATGCAGATTTTGATGACTTTGAAGAAGAATTTGAAGCGACAAAAAATGAAGCCCAGTACTGGTTTACCTCAGAAAAAATGGCTAAAATTGAAGCCATCCATGATTACCTTGATGCCTTCCCTGAGACAGGTAAGGTTATCTCACTAGGCACTATGCTCAAAGTTGGCAAGACACTAAACGGTGGTGACCCACTAGACAACTTTGCTCTGGCGCTGATCTATAACGAACTGCCCCAAGAGTTTAAGGATATTTTACTAACTCCTTATGTTTCTGTGGAAAATAACCAAGTAAGATTTTCCATTCGAGTGCGTGATTCCGAGCCAAACTTAAGGCGAAATGAGTTATTAAAACGAATCCAGGCGGGCTTAGAAAATGATTTAAAAATCCCACCGAAGCAGATTCACTTGGCTAGCCTTTTGGTGCTTTACAATAACATGCTCCAGAGCCTATTTAATTCCCAGATCTTAACTTTAGGCGCTGTAATAGTGGTTTTAATGATCATGTTTTTGATTTTATTTCGCTCTTTTAAAATAGCCTTGATCGCTATGTTCCCCAACTTGCTTTCTGTGGGCTTTGTGCTGGGTCTAATGGGTTGGCTAAAAATTCCTTTGGACATGATGACTATCACTATCGCTGCCATCAGCGTGGGTATTGCCGTAGATGACACCATCCATTATATCCACCGATACGCCCATGAATTTGAAATTGATAGGGACTATGTTGCTGCAATGCACCGCTGCCACGAGTCCATTGGTTACGCAATGTATTACACTTCCGTGACCATTATTGCAGGCTTTTCAATTTTAATGGTTTCCAACTTCATTCCAAGCATCTACTTTGGATTACTCACGGGCATTGCGATGGTTGTGGCGCTGGTAACAGCCCTAACTTTGCTACCCCAATTGATGATCTATACTAGGCCCTTTGGGCCTGGAGCAAAATAGTAAAATTGAAGTAATGGGATAAATGGAAGTAACCACCCCTCGGTTAGTCATTTCAGCACCTAAAAAATCAAGCGGTAAAACTACCATTACCCTTGGTTTAGCTAGAGCCTTACACAATAGGGGGCTGGCAATTGCCCCCTTTAAAAAAGGGCCTGACTACATCGACCCCATCTGGCAAACTATGGCCGCTGGCCAGCAGAGCCACAATCTTGACCATCATATGATGGGTGAAGAAATGATCAAGGCCAGCTTTGGACTACATAGCGATGGCAGTGATTTGGCTTTAATCGAAGGCAACCATGGCCTGCACGATGGCCTAGATGCAGCCACCTCAACAGCAGGCTTGGCCCTGATTTTAAAATCCCCTGTTATTTTAGTTGTTGATGCCGAAGGCCTAAATCGCTCTATTGCAGCACAGGTTTTGGGGCAGCAGGCCATGGAGCCTGACCTACCTATTGCAGGGGTTATATTAAACCGTGTCCGTTCAGCCAGACAGGCTGAAAAACTTAAAGCTTCATTAAAAGAATTTACTACCATTCCCCTGCTTGGTTGTATCCCAGCCTCTGAAGAATTAAAAATCCCTGAAAGGCACATGGGCTTAACCACAGCTCACGAATCAGAATTTGCCGAAGAGATCATCCAAAAAATGGCTGAGATCATAGAAGAAAACCTAGACCTAGACCTGTTAATTTCGTTGGGCCAGCAAGCGGCTGCCCTTGAATGCTCTGATCTTGAATATCCAGTCGGCAATGTGAGAATAAAATTAGGGGTTTTTTATGATTCCGCCTTTTGCTTTTACTACCCAGAAAACCTAGACGCTTTAGAATGCGCTGGCGCTGAGTTGCGGTATATTAATAGTATGGTGGATAGCAGCTTGCCTGAGGTTGATGCACTCTACATTGGTGGCGGTTTCCCTGAGTCTTTTTTAGCCAATTTCAACCCTCAGTTGATGAGCGAAGTTAAGGCTAAAGGCGAAGCGGGCCTGCCTATCTACGCCGAATGCGGGGGGATGATCTACTTAAGCCAATCAGCAAGCTGGGAAGGGGCTGTTACAAATTTGGTAGGGTTACTACCAGCGACGGTTGAGTTTTCTAAAAAACCTGTCGGTTATGGTTATATGGAATTAGTCACCACAGAATCCAAAGCTTGGGCAAAAGCAGGCGATAGTTTTAAAGCTCATGAGTTTCATTACTCTAAATTGGTGGGCCAAAAGGGCCTAGAATATATCTATGATGTAAAAAGGGGCTTTGGGCTTGGTGAGCAAAAGGATGGTGTTTTAATGCAGAATATAACAGCTTCTTACGGGCACCTTCATGCTCTTTCCAGCCCCAATTGGGCCATTGATTTCACTCATTGGGTTGCAAGCTTAAAGGGCTAGGCTGGTGGTTGTTTTGTGATATCGAAAAAGTCACAAATTCTTTCAAATAGAGTTTTAAGTATTCAATCCCTAATTCAAGTCCTATTGCCGTCGCAGTAGAGGTTAATTGTCTCCAGAAAAAGTTTAGGATCAATGGGTTTGGATATAAAATCATTTATCCCCAGAGCCAAACATTCTTCTTTTTCATTTTCCAAGGCTTTGCCAGTAAGAGCAATAATGGGTATAGTTTTATTTAAAACTACAGAGTCTATTTTGCGAATTTGCTCTGTGGTCTCTATGCCATCCATCATAGGCATATGCAGATCCATCAAGACTAAATCAAATTCTTCATTTTCAAGATAAATCAAAGCCTCATAACCGTTTTCAGCCAGTTTAACTTCGCAATTTGTTCCCCTTAAGATGTCTTTAACGAGTTCTTGGTTGGCTACTTTATCCTCAACAAGTAGGATTTTATGACCCGATAAATCAAGGGTTTTAGGGGGTTCCTCGTGGAGGGTAACACTAGGGTCATGATAAGTTTTCACCTTAAGAGTAAAATAAAATTCACTCCCTCGGCCCAGTTCACTGGTGGCCCAAATTTTACCGCCCATGACCTGGACCAATCTTTGACAAATACTTAAGCCCAAACCCGTGCCACCATAGTCTTTGACTTTTGTGGAATGAACTTGGGTAAAACTTTTAAAAATTTGGGCGAGATTTTTTTCTTCCATGCCGATTCCAGTATCTGTCACATGAAATTTTAACATCAAATCGTCACCAATGGTCTGCTCTAATTCAACTGCAACAGTCACACAGCCCTCGCTG
>JASJGK010000276.1:0-2729 GCA_033791585.1 SAR324 cluster bacterium
CCCAATCAAGAAGTTTATCGTAGTGGTGGCAGGGTAAAAATCAATAATTTTGGCATGCGTAGTGATGACATTACTTTAAAAAAGCCCGATGGAGTTCATCGAGTTTTTATGATAGGCGATTCCACTCTTTATGGTGGCAGCTACATTGATCAAGAGAGTCTCTTCTCAGAAGGCTTTAAAAACCACCTAAATAACAATCTAGATAAAATTGCAGGTAACCCAAAACAAATTGAACTTTTAAGCATGGGAGTAAATGCTTGGGGGCCGAGGCATGAAATGGGATATTTACGTCAATATGGATTTTTTGGCGCGGATCACTTTATTATAGTGCTACCAATCGGTGATTTAAATCGCCCAAAGTATGGTCTTTCTAGTTTACCTTACTTTCACAAAAAAACTGCTCCAAAATTTGCTTGGGAAGAAATTATCCATCATCTTTTTTGGCGCTACCAACAAAGAATTGCCTCTAATAACGGGGAAGTAGATGATGCTTTTATTCAAGAATCCATTGGGATTTACAAAAAAATGGCCTTAATGGCAGCTGACACAGGGGCAAGGGTTTCAATTATGATTATCCCCACCTGTAAGGACGTGCAAAACGGAAATTTAGGCGATGAAAACTATAAAGTATTTGCAAGGAATATGGAGGATATTCCTGTTGAGATCTATTCACCGCTTACTCTGCTCAGCTCTTTAAAAAATGAGCCCAAATTGTACCATGATTGTGCACATTTTGACTTACTTGGCCATAAATTGGTAGCAAAAGACTTAGCAAATCATTTTTATTCTTTGGGCCTTTAAATTTTAGGCATGGCTGAGTTTACTTTCAATTAGCTTTGTTGCATGAATAAAAATTTCAGCAAGTTTCTAACATTTACAGTTTGATTGATTCGGCTATTCCAAGGCTTGTCATTTTATTAAGAATAAAAACCTTGATTTGTGATTTTATGAGAGCCTTCTAATGAAGATTTTATCCATTGTCCTACCCTTACCATCCATGCTGATAGTCATGCCTACTGATCGAAGTTTCCTGATAAACGCCTTTGCCGTAAATTAAGCGCCCTGATCTCTATTAAAAATCTCTGGATTGCAATTTTTCCTTAAAGCCTGTTCTGAGACGGATACACAAGAACTATCATCCATCGTAACTGAGCGCTCTCAGCTCAAAACAGTTCTATACCAATCCATCACAATTGTTAAAAAGAGCCAACCTTCTTTGATTTAAATATATGTTATATCCCCAACCCACACTTGGTTGATACATAAAGGTCTAAATTTTCGGTTGAATCGATTTTAGTTACTGGATGTGTATCTTTACTATTGGTTGTAGCCTTGTATTTACGCTGGGTGATAGGGCGAAGACCCATTTCTCGCATCAACCGAGCAACTCTATTCGCCCCATCATTAAAACCTTCTTTCTTTAATTTGGCAAAAACTCTTGGAGAAGCATAGATTTTTTTACGTCTGATAAAGACCCTGAAAACTTCAGGTTTCAATATCTGATTTTGACACCTTCTTTTGTCCTTACGGGTCTTTAAGCCAGTAATAGTATCCACAACGAGAAATTTTTATAAATCTACAAAGTCTGGAAAGATCAAATCGTTGTTACCGTGAATATATAAGGTGAAGACATAGACTTAACCAGTCGGGCCCGTGCAAAGTACACCACGACCTTTTTAATGGCAATTTTCACCCTAAAGAGTGCAGGAACTTAATGCTATCGCGATGACCTCTTTACTCGCTCTAATTCAAGTTGAAGGTTCTTAAATTTTTGCTGGTCTATAGTTGGCCCTGTGTCGTGAAAAACTTGAGAATGATTCATTTGGTGTAATTTGCACCATTTATAAAGAGTTACACCAAATATACCTAGCTCGTCTGCAATTCTAGTCCTGGGGCTGTTTGAGCTTTCTGCACGTCTGGCTGCCTCAAGTTTAAATTCCTTGGAAAAACTTTTTTCTTTTTTGTTAAACAGGTCCGTTATAGCGAATTCACACATTCTTCAGGGCCATAAATCCTTAAAATTCCTTGTGCTGAATAATTTTGACCCGCAGGAGATGCCATGGGTTTTAAGAGTTTATATCCTTCTTCCATGACAATTGCCCTATGTGACAGGATGAGTAGTTTGTCTTCATGGACATATTGGTTCTTTAACTCCCTAAAGTCTGGCTGCACAATTAAATTAACGGGCCCACGAGACACCCAGGGAGTGAGATGAAGACGCGTGAGGGGCGTTAAAACAGTATAAAATGCATTGTTAGAAATATTGGAGAAATATTCTAGACGAATCCCTTGTTTTTTACATTTTTTAATCGTTTTGGTTACGATTGCCCTATAGCGTCTATAAAATGTATTAATTTCGCTTGACCAAATTTGCCCCTTAAATAAAGGGATATGGTTACTCTCTGGCGCTTTATAATCTTTTAGAGTTTCAGCTTTGGCTGGGAAATAATTGGTGTCACTGTGTTGAAAATAAAACCCAAAGAGTAGAGCGCCAATACAAAAAGCTATAAACATCCCTGGCAAATTACTGTTTGCAAAAAATGCCTTGATTTTTGTATTAAAAAAACCATGCTGCACAAAGTAAATAACCGCTCCCAAACCAATGGAAAGGCCATTTTGCATTCTAAAAATTTCCTGTAAATAAAGTGAATTTGAAACCGAGCAAAGTGCAAAGACAGAGATAATAAAAGGAATCCGCGCAACCTGGATTTTTTTAATGGCTACACTTA
>JASJGK010000277.1:0-5185 GCA_033791585.1 SAR324 cluster bacterium
AGTGTAATCGGCTTAAAGCAGGGTTGTTACCTTTTGTCGCCAAACCAACATAAATTGGAGGAAATACGACAAAAAATTTCACCACGCTTTTCATTCGAGCCTGTGGAAAATGATTTAAATTTATCTTTGGTTCAATTGGAACTTGGGGATTCTAGGAAGCTGGCCGAACAGGCTTCTTGCAACCAGAAAATTGCAGCCCATGGTTGCTTTAGCTTGGGGATGCTCTTCCCTTTTACATCAGTAGAATCTAAGGCCCATGACTACCGAAGCCTTTACTGGCAAGCAGGTTTATTGGGTCAGGCCCTTTATTTTGGCGCTGAGTCAGTAGGCTTACAAGGTACGGGAATAGGATGTTTTCACGACAATCAAATTCATGAATATTTAGGCCATGAAACAGCGGAGTTCCAAGACCTTTATCATTTTGTAGTGGGGAAAGCTCTAGTTGATGATCGTTTGACCAATTTGCCGGCTTACGACAAGCAAAGAAACCGCTAACTATAAACCTAGCACCCCAAAACCTGCCAGCCCTACAACTAGGCTCTGGCAGCCTACTATAAAGGGCGACTATAGCATGTACTAAGGAGCAGGGCAGGATTTAGATTCTGTACACAAAGAATACTTCTCAGCAAATTTTTCCGAATCAGGCTCTTCAGCCAATCGACTCAAGGGAATCCCAAACAACCTCTCTACTTTTATTGAATCAAAACCTGCAAAGTGTTTTTCGCCCTGCCTTAGTAGAGGTCTTTTGATTAAAATAGGCTCTTTAATCATCCACTCCAAAGCCTCAGTTACGGTTAAATTTTCAGGGATTATTTCCCCTGATTTTACTTGAGGCGCAGAAGAATTAAACCACTGCTTTTGGGGGAGGTCTATAAAAAAAGGTAGGAGTTCTATAGGGGTGAAAGGATAGGTTAAAATGTTTTGTATCACCAGGTTACATCTGGTTCTTTTAAGTAATTCCTTCTGTCTTTTATTGCCTATACAACCTGGCTTTTCAAAAAATTCTAATTGCATCCTGACCTCTATTTTTCTGCAAAGTAAGTGAACCCATTTTGGGTGTAGTAGTGTTGTTCCTATTAGTACAGTTCCAATAATCATGCCTTGGCATATTCTTTGTAGTAAATAGAGGTCTAAAGGTGAGGTATAAAAGTAAATACGAAAATTAGCGAAGTAAAACAAACAACCATAATAGACCATGAAACAAAAAATAACCTTATTGATCCTGCTTGTCTTGCTACCAGCGCAGCTCTTTGCAGAAGATATTTTAGTATTTGTGGCAGCCAGCGCCTTGGCCCCTATGCTTGTGGCCTCTGAAACCTACGGAAAAATTAGCGGCGATAAGGTAGTGGTTTCAGGTGCTGCTAGTTCAACCTTGGCACGCCAGATAGAACGAGGGGCAAAGGCCGCACTCTTTCTTTCTGCCAGTGTTAAATGGATGGACTACCTAAAGGAAAAAGGAACTATAGAAAGCTCAACCAACTACCTAAGTAATCAGTTGGTTTTAGTAACAAATAGCAACAACAACTTCACGGGGGCCAACTGGCCGCATGATCTGCTAAAAGAAACAGGTTCAAGCCGCATCGCCATGGGCGACCCTACTCATGTGCCCGCTGGGGTCTATGCCAAAGAAGCCTTAGTTAATACTAAGGTTTGGGGAAAGCTAAAAAATAAAATTGCACCCGCCCAGACTGTGACAAAGGCGCTCTTATTTGTTGAATCAGGCATTAGTAAATTTGGGATTGTTTACGCTTCTAACTTAAAGCTCAGCCGTAAAATAAAAGCCATTTACCAATTCCCTAAAGAAAGCCATAAGCCTATCAACTATCCTTTGGGTTTAAATATCAAAGCATCTGATTCGGCCAAAAAGTTTTACGACTTTCTTTTTACGGAAAAGGGTAAGAAAATTTTTAAAAACTTGGGGTTTACTACAAATGATTGAGCTACTCACCCCCAATGAATTTGAGGCTTTGCTTTTAAGCCTAAAGATCAGCCTAACAGCGACTCTGCTCAGTTTACCTCTGGGGATTATGAGCGGTTGGTTGCTGGCAAAGTTTGATTTTCCTGGCAAAGGTAGCCTGGAAAGCCTACTGCATTTGCCTTTGGTTTTGCCGCCTGTTGTTACAGGTTACGGCCTACTGGTTTTATTTGGACCAAATGGACCATTCAAAGAATTATTTAATGCTCTTGGTTTAGAGCTGGGTTTCAACTGGAAGGGAGCTGTCATCGCCAGTATGGTTGTGAGCTTTCCCTTGATGGTCAATGCCATCCGATTAGCCTTTGAGGCCGTAGATGAAAAATTAGAAGAGGTTGCCAAGGTTTTTGGTTTTCCCCCTTGGAAGGTGTTTTTTTCTGTTAGCTTACCACTGGCTTGGACAGGATTAATCACGGGGTCAATGTTGGCTTTTGCCCGTAGCCTAGGTGAATTTGGGGCAACCATTACCTTTGTTTCTAGTATCCCTGGTGAAACCCAAACCATCCCTTTGGCCCTTTACGGGCAATTGCAAGTTCCAGGCGGTGAAGCCAGTGCATTAAAGCTTTGTATCCTTTCATTACTACTGGCCCTAACAGCCCTCTGGTTTACACGTAAACTTAGAAAAGAGACAATAAGATGATTAGCGCAAATTTACAAAAAGCCCTTGGCCCCCTGAATCTCGACTTGAATTTTACCATTACAGCCCCAGGCATAACGGTAATTTCCGGGCCTTCAGGCTCAGGTAAATCGAGCCTAGTGAAATTGATTGCAGGCTTGAATACACCTGATTCAGGTTGGTTAAATTTTGGAGGCAAGACTCTTTATAGTTCCGCTTTAAACACAGACATTGCAACCCACCAAAGGAGGCTCGCAATTGTGTTCCAAGAAGCAAGGTTGCTACCTCATTGGACGGTAAAAAAGAATCTTACTATGGGCCAGAAAAAAATTGAGTCTTTTGACAAGATCGTTGCTGTTTTAGGCATTGAGGCCTTATTAAGCCGAAAACCTAAACATCTTTCAGGTGGTGAGGCCCAACGTGTGGCTTTAGGCCGTGCCCTTTGCCAAAAGCCTGAGTTACTAATGATGGATGAGCCTTTAGCCAGCTTGGATGAGGAACGAAAAGAAGAGCTTTTGCCCTACATTAAGGCGCTACCTAAAAAATTTAACATCCCAATTTTATATGTGACCCACTCCACTAAAGAAAGAAACTATTTAGCCGATACCTATTACTTTCTAGAAAAAGGCAAACTAACAATGCAAGAAAAAAGCACTCTTACGTCAACCAAACACCCACAACATCTCCAACTTTTATCCAAGGTAAGATAATGACTGATGCAATCGAAACTAAAAAAAAATTGGCAAAACTCAAGCGGATCGCCACAGAAATAGCAGGACAAATTCACGATGTGGTGGAAGAAAACCTTTGGACCGATTATGCAGAGTTACCCGAGCTAAGTGAAAAATTAATCGTTGCCTGCCAAGAAGTAAAAGCTTTCCAGAAGCATATGGATGTTTAAATGTCCTATTTTTGTTAATTTTCCACTGCTGCTTTCTAACAAAAAAACGCCTTTCAATTGAATCTTAGCTTTTGAAGAGGTTAAAATCAGAAAGGCAAAACGGTGTTCAACATCACACCAAACAATTTGGCCTTGGCTACTGCCCACCCTATTTATCAATCCCAACTTGTTTATGATTCGTGCAGTAATATGGCAGTACTCCCTAGTTTAAGCCTTCATTTGCCTTTTAATTGGCTAGAGATTACCAATTTACAATCAACTCTTAGATTACGAGTCAGTATCCTTCTCTTAATATCTCTATTTTTTGTTTTGCCCTTAGTCCCTCATTTGCCAAAGAAATAATAGTTAATGCGCCACCACCATCGTGTAGCAGGATTTTTGGCCCCTTTTGTAAAAAGTTTTGAGGGGTCTAATTTTACAAGTAAAAATCATTATGGTATCTTTCAAAAAAATAAAATTTCAACCCTATTGAAAGAGTTACTTATGGATTTTACCGAAGCAATTGCTGCACACTCACAGTGGAAAGTGAAGCTACGAATGTACCTTGAAAATAACCAAGGGGACTATACTGTGGAAGAGGTTGCCTGTGACGATAAATGCTCACTTGGAAAGTGGATCTACGGCGACGGTGTTGCTTACAAAAATGCCCCAGCCTACGAACCCTTAAGAAACGTTCACGCTGACTTTCATGTATCCACATCAAAGATCATTGGCCAAATCCAAGAAGGCAAGAAAGACGAAGCCAAGGCAGCTTTAGAATCAGGCAGCCCCTATGTTGATCTTTCCCTCCAAACTATAGTACAAATCCGAGAATTACGCGAGTATATTGAAGAACAAGGCGAATAGGCCAAACTAGCTTTGGCCTTGAAGAACTAATTACAGGTGATATCGCCGGAAGGGTCAAAGTCAGTAGCTGTAAGTTCGGCATAGGTGTACGACGATGCCCATGTGCAGGTAAAGGTATCATAGGTTGAAGTCATATCAAAAGTCATGGTCCCTGTGATACCACCTGTGCTTACAGTATAATCCAGAGCCGATACCACTGAGATATCTGTCGACATTGTCACTGAGATATAGGCACTTGTTGGGGTAGTCACATCAAGGGTAGCGCTTTCTGCAGTAGCAAAATCTAGATCAATTGTAGCCGAACTGTAGTCGCTTGCGAAAACAAATGATGTAGAAGAAACTTCGGTCCAAGTTCCTGTACCTGTTACAGTATAATCATTGGAATCGACACAATCAGTCGCTGTAAAATCCACAGAACCATCGGTTGTGTAGCTAGTCCAGTCTGTGTCTGCTGTACCTGAAACTGTGCCCGTAATTACTACTGTCCCACCGCCTGTACAGGTGTGGGTAGAATCAATTGTGGTAGAGTAAGACGTACCTGTCGTTGCTAAAGTTGGTTGGCCAGCTTTTGCCATGGCACCTGCTGCCTTGTTTAAGGCTTTACTTTGCAACCTGACAATTTTGGACTGGGGGGCTACGATATTTGAGCTCGAAGCGGAAGACGTAACCTCATCAGAAATTTCATCTTTTAAAGACAAATTTCCCAATTCAGAAGCTGTGGAAGCTGTGACCGCAGTAGCCTCTGTAGTTGTTGTTGTTTCCGTAGTGACCACGGGATCTTCTTCTTCATTTTTACAGCCTGTTAACAGCAGACTTGCAATCACGATTGTGCAAAGTAACTTTTTCATAC
>JASJGK010000278.1:0-4810 GCA_033791585.1 SAR324 cluster bacterium
CTTATAGAAAGCTATAAGAAGCTTCACAAGGCCCGTGAAACCATGGCAAATAAGTTACCCAAATAGTGTCAAAAAGGGCTTTGTGGCGGTTGCTGTGGTTGTAGTTTATAGTTTAGCAACCCAGTTTTTTCCATTATTCAACCGTTGACAGTAACCTCTATTTTTCCTTATAGATATGACTAATTTAGTAAATTTAAAGCTAATATCCTATGCAACCATCCCCATCATTTTTCAATAAGATAAAGCCACTCCCAAATTGGGTAATTTCACTCCATATTTACCTCTCTTTTATCTTATTTTTTTACGTTGCTAGAAATAGCTTTGAGATCAAAAAAGGGGTGGCATTTAGTCTACAGTTTTCACTTTTAGGGCCTTTATTAGTCGGATTGATCATAGCTTTTTTTTATGTCAAAATGGTTCGTTTTATAACCATAGATATTATGGGTTGGAATCGGGGGCTATTTAACCAAAAATTTGGCTGGTTTCACACCTCTTTATACCTCTTTGCTCTGTACCCTCTTAATCTGTACTTGAGCGGGCTGGGGGATTTAAATAATATCATCATTGGTATTGTGCTCTTTGCACTCCTTGTGCATCTTGTGGAAATTTTTCTTTTCTGGGGCAAAGAGAGCAAACCAGCTTTAAATAGCATGATGCTAAAAACCGATGAGCGAGAACCCTTTTTCGCAAGCCGTTTTTTATCCATTAAAATTGCAAAATTTAACCTTGTATTTATTGCTATTTTATTAGTTTTAGCTGGTTGGACTGAATATAAAGGCGTTGCCACAGAAATGACCCTGGGTAAATTACTTGGCGGCAAAGACTCAATTATCAAGTCGACAAATATCCAACAGTTAAACATTAAAATTCGCCCTGCAAATTTTTTAAAGATCAAAAGGACCGTTGAAAAATATGCAAATCAAGCGATTTTGCGAGAAAAGGAATATGTTTCCGCCGTCATAGAGCAAGATGGTGAGACGATTCCTATCAAGATTCGGCTAAAAGGTGATTGGACAGACCACATTAAAATAGCAAAAAAATGGTCCTTTCGTATTACCATAACAGGGAATCATTCCTTCATGGGGATGAAGACCTTTTCCATCCAACATCCCTCCGCTAGGCAATGGCTCAACGAATGGGTTTTCATCCAGCAACTTAAGCATGAAGATATTTTAACACCACGCTATAGCTTTATCCCTGTCAATGTGAATGGGGAATCATGGGGTATATACGCCATAGAAGAAGGACAGGCTAAACAATTGCTAGAAAGCCACAATCGCCGTGAAAGTGTTATTTTAAAATACAATGAAAGTTCCTTGTGGGATAAAACCTACGCTAAAATATATTTTGAAACCCAGACAGGCTTAAACCCAAAAAACTATTACACCGATGCCATTGGCGACCAAGTTGATGAATTTACAGCTTTTGGTTTAAAGCGGATTCAAAAAAACCCTGAGCTAAACGGATATTTCTCCGCAGCAACACAGAAATTTGAAGCCTTCCGTAGAGGTAAGGCAGCGTTAAAGGACACTTTTGATTTAGAAAAACTAGCAAAATATAGTGCACTAGGTGACTTGTTCATGGCCTATCATGGTTTCCGTTACCACAACCGCAGGTTTTATTATAACCCTGTTACAGGCTTAATTGAACCTGTTCACTTTGATGGGAACCCTGGTAAATGGCGAAACCCCCAAGGGCCACTTTGGGGTTTAAATGCCGACCGAGAAGATGGATTTATGCTTCAAGGTGATGAAGGCAACCGCATGTTTTTTAAAGATCCACTCTTTTTAGAACGTTATCTGTTTCATGCTGCTCGGATCTCGAAACCTGAATATTTCAAGGAAATGAAAGCAAGAATTTCAGGTGACCTAAGGATTATGACACAAATCGTCAATACGGAATGGCCAGATATTAAATTCAATTGGGAAGAGATTCAACAAACGTCAATCCATATGAGAGCCGCGTGGTTAGGCCAACTCAAGGCGGAAACCGAATTATTGGCCTTCTCTGAGGAACAGCTTTTTGACCCCAAAACCAATTTAATCCAGATTGAGTTAGCGAATTTAAGATATCTCCCTTTAGAAATCATGGAGGTCACTTACAAATTAGGCAAGCGTACCGTGCCACTCTCAATTGTAAATCAAGGCAAATTGAGCTTTAACCCTAAAACTGGTTTCCCTTATGTTTTGGGCCACACAAAACGCCAGACTTTTTATAAATTAACGGCAAAAATCCCGCAATTTGTTGTAGACCAAACTAAAGGCAAAATAGATGTTTCAAAGATGAAATTATCTTTTAAAGCCATTCATTCTAAAAAGAGTAAGTCTAGGGCTGTTGTAAGAAGGTATAAATACAAAAAAATGGGGCCTCCCTCTGTATACTATAGTCTAGAAAAGTCCTTAAAAGCTCATCCATTTTTAAGCCAAAAAGGCAGGGTGATTACCATAGCTTCTGGGCAATGGGATGTAAAAGGGGATGTAATTATCCCAGAAGGCTACCTGGTAAAGGCTGGTGCGGGAACAAATTTAAAATTTGAAAAAGAGGCAATCTTTTTAAGTCATTCCCCGGTCATACTTAATGGTGAAACTACAAACCCTATTATTTTTACTGCCCAAGGTGAATACTGGTCTGGCTTTATTCTGCTGCAAGCAGAAAGCAAGTCATTAGTTCGCAATGTAATCTTTGAAAAGGCAAAGTGGATCAAAAGAAAGAGTTGGAGCAGCCCCGGCGGAGTGACTTTTTATGAAAGCGATGTGGATATTATTGACTCTAGCCTGATGCACGGCAAGGGCGAAGATGGCTTAAACATAGTCAGGTCTAAATTTTTAATCCAGCGTAGCCATTTTGAAGACTTTCCCTCTGACGCTTTTGATGGGGATTTTAGTAAGGGAACCGTTGAAAATTCTACCTTCAACAATATTCGGGGGGATGCAGTTGATTTTTCAGGCAGTGAAGTCAAACTAGAGGGATTAACCTTTTCTAATATTACAGATAAGGCCGTCAGCGCTGGAGAGGCAAGTTTTGTAACTGCAGATCAAATCGATATTAAAAATGCTAAAATCTGTTTTGCCTCTAAGGATAAATCCAAATTATTGGTGACAAATAGCGAGGTTAAAGGCTGCCAAATTGCCGCCACTGCATTTCAAAAAAAGCCTGAGTACGGCGGAGCAAAGGTATCCCTGAAATCTGTCGTCTTAAAAGAGACTAAGGAGATCTATTGGACTGAACCAGGTTCAGAAGTCATTATTGATGGGCAATTGCAAGAAGCCAATAAGGACTCTATTAAAAAGCAGCTTTATAAATAGAGGGGAGGGCGTTTAATAAATGTAAAGTGTGGCTATTGATTTTAATTCTCAATACCCCCTTCCTAAACACCCGAAAAAGCTCTTACAGGGATATAAGGTACTGTCGTTGCGGGTTTCTAACAAAGCACGACCTATTCAAGTCCTAAACCCCAATGAACCTTTACCTAAACAACGGTGCTTATCTACAAGCAATGAAAGGCAAATTCCATTTGAAGGGTCCAACCTTATACTTTGGTCTGCACTCCGTGGAACTATATGAGAAGCAACTAGAAATTCTTTGGATTTTATGCCCGTAATAGCACATTGAAACCGGTAATTAGTTTTTACCTCCCCAGAAAAACCTTGTTGTGCACTTCCTCTTGTTTTTAAGGTAGAACTAGAATCGGGTACATCATAATTTGCCTGTTTAATTTGTTCACGGTAGGAATCTATTTCTTCAATGGAGACTTCTAAGGTTTTAGCAATTTCATCGTCTGAATTAGGCAATAGAAAGCGGGCTTCCAATATTTTCTCTAAACTACTTAGTCGCTGAACAAGCTGATCAGAAAGTTTTGGCGGTATATTCCAGGCGTCGTGTTTCTTTGACGGATCGAAAAATATTCGGATGCAACACAACAAGAACTGGTTGCAACTGATAAGAAAGGTAGAGGCGAAGCTGGAGCAGGGAGTAATTTATTTGATCAAGCAAAAAGTAAATTTCGTACTTCTAATATTCAAGGACAATTCTCTGAAGTTCTAGTTTTTCTACTTCTACAATACCCTTTTAAGGCCGTACCTGTTGTACTAAAATGACGCTTACTACAAATTCAAAGCTTGAACGAAAGGGTGCGAATGCTATTCCCCTCGCCCAGACAAATGGAAAGTTGCAACCCTATATTGTGGGATGCAAAACTTATTTTGCAGAAGAATACCCTTTTAATAAGGCTGTATACGCTTCTACTAAGTATATAGTTAACCATTTTAAGGATCATAGAGACGAGCTAAATCTTTATTCATTTGATAATTTTGTTACTCCTGAACTAGAGAGTATTTGCCAAGAATACCTTGAAGGGGAGCGAGGTGATATTGAGGTGAACCTCGTTTGTATGGTTGCTTATGATAATTCTACAGAAATTACAGTAAGTAATCAGCAAGATAAACTAAAGTCCTCAATAGACTCAATAGACTCAATACCGAGTACTCAAATTGTTAAAGGGCTGTCACTCTTTATCGAAACTATCTACAATAATTGCCCCCATAGAGGCTGGCATCGTTATGACTATAATACGTTTTAAAGAAACTATTGGATTCTCAATCAAAGGCAACTTGGATATGCAAAACAAAACCAATGCAACCACCAAAGCCGTCATTACATATGCAATGGTTATCCTAAAAATAAAAACCAAGTGTCTCGATTGGATATCCTTCTGAAAGACACTTTGATAAGTAAATATCCCTATAAAAATGATTGATAATGAAAACAACATGAACAAGTTGATAAGAGGCAATGTTTCCCCCAAACGCCA
>JASJGK010000279.1:0-2505 GCA_033791585.1 SAR324 cluster bacterium
AGGGGTGTTTCAGGCAAGAGACTGTAAGATCAACCAAGTTATCAAGGGCGACCAAACTGCGCTGATTTTGGATTCCCCCTAAGGGAATTGGCATGCCTAGATTAACAACTTTTATCATGGTTCTAAAATTAGCTCGAACGCCAGGGCCATAGACTAAAGTCGGGCGAAGGATGACTACTTCAAGGTCTGTCGTTTCTGCAATTTTTAGCAACCCTTGCTCAGCTTCAAATTTAGAAACCCCGTAAGGATCAACTGGGTTTGGGACATCGTCAGGGAGATAGGAGTGGCCTAATTGCGTGCCTTCCCCATTGACCTTAATCGAACTAAAAAAAATAAACCGCTTCACACCGGCCTTGGCAGCTTGTTGGGCTAGGTTTACCGTGGCTTCGCTATTCACATAGCGAAATTCCCTCAAGGGATCGGTGGAGTGGTCATCCATCATGTGAACCCGTGCCGCAGTATGGATGATTACCGTTACATCTTTTAAAAAAAGGCTCCAATCTGTACTCGGAGTGATGTCACCGACTTGAGCAAGATCAACGGCCTCTGGAATAATGGATGATTCCGATCGAACAACGGCACGAATGGGATATTCCCCTTGGCGAAGCAAGGTTGCGATAAGCTCTTTTCCGACAAATCCCGTCGCACCTGTCACCAAAATCATACAAACTCTTTAATCGGAATGTTTTTTTGTTTACCCAATTCTATCGCTACCCAATCAAGGTCTTTTCGAGCTGTAAGGGGCACTAAAATAACTTGTTTTTTTAAGAGGTGTATTTGACGGTAGTGCCTCATTCTGCTGTAAAGCCCATAATCCCTATGGCCAATTTTCGAGTGTCAGGGGAGCCATAGTCTGAGGGGCTCCAAACGCGTGAAGCTATAATATCCAGTATAACAGGTTGATTTTCTGGAATAGTGTAACTTTTTGCAATGATCCTTCCATCAACAAATAAGATTTCATCTCGTTTTACCCCATTGATCACAACAATTCCCCGAGTAGGGTTATCAGCTTTATTTTTTGGGTCGGCAGACTTGAGTTTAAATGCAACCTTTCCCTGAGCACTCATAAAATAGAAGGAAGCCTTTTTCTGGCCCCAATGTCCAATTTCACCACCCCATATTTCTTGAGGATGCAAACCGGTATATTGTGCCTTTTCTGAAAGTTGAGTCATTTTAATGATTCGGAAATTTTGAATTCCAAATCCGATGGATCTAATGTCACCGCTCCCAGTTGAGATCGGCCGCCATGTATAACTAGCGGAAAATTTAATCTCTTGGACGCTTGCGCTTTCAATGGGCAATATCATTTCTGATGAAGGGTTGCCGAGGCAAGAAAAACTTTTGGGGTGTTTCCCATTGAGCCAGAAGGTCAAGTCTATCGGGTCTTTTTTGGGTTTGGGGGTAGGGGGGCAAAGTAAAGTAAAGGCTACAATGTCTTGGCTGCCAGCTGAATAATTAATAATCCCTCTTTTGCCAGACCAATGGCCTGTTTGACTTCCCCACTGCTCAAGGGGGTAGAAGCCCTTAAAATCAATGGCTTGTTTTTTTTGCGCTAGGGCAGAATTGGGGTATTTTACAGCCATGTCGTTGTTGCTCAAGCCCGTCCAGTAAGCCACTTGAAAGATCATCACTGCAACTGCTAGAACAATCAACAGCTGGTTTAATTTTGCTTCAACTTTTGGCTGAAAAGGCTTCATTGTTAAACCGTAACCGAGCCATAAAAAGCTGATGAACCAAATCATCGAGATATAGGCCATGTTTTGGGTCAAGCCAAAGATTAAAAGCACTAAAATAGAGAGGGCAACAGAGACACTAAAGGAATCTTTTTCAACGATTGCATTTTTTGTTAGAGATGACAGAAGGTAACAGGTTTGAGATGCCATAAGTAAAAATCCCAAAATTCCCACACTAGCTAACATTTGTAGATACAAATTGTGAGCCGTGTCAAAGGTGAATTTTCCTTTGGTAGTTGAACCAACAAGGCTTTCAGGTACGGCTTTAAAATTTGTGATCCAATATTTATAGCCATCAAAGCCAAGACCTAGACCTGGGGATTCTTGGATTAAGTGCAATGTGTCTCTCCAAATTTCCTTGCGCTCAAATAAGTTGAAGGCGCCTTTTGTTCTTGCACCCATATACTGGAACCTTTCGTATTGAGTAATAGATTTAGTGGCTCCCTGTCCGACCGTGATTCCTTGGTTGCTCGTTTGATTGTTTGAAAAAAGTAGGCCAACTAGAAAAACGCCAACGACAATCGTAGTTGGTAGAGAAATAAACACCAGACCCAAGACCTTTAAATATGGCTTGAAACGGTTCATTTCACCTCGAAATTTAATGCTATAAAATATTAACCAGCAGCTGAAAAGTATGAAGGGGTAGGTTAGCCAACTTGTTCTAGATCCAGTTAGAATGATAGATATTCCTGCAATGACAAATAGAGCAAAAAGGCCAAGAGTCATAGCTTTATTACGCTTAGGGTAGAAAAAACCTGTAAGAATAAAGGGG
>JASJGK010000280.1:0-13482 GCA_033791585.1 SAR324 cluster bacterium
TTGGAAAAGATTACCCTGAACATTTAAAGTTACCAGCTGTATCGGCTGTTGAGCCTTACGATGAGCAGATTGCACGTGTTTCAACTCAGGTTGGCGCACAGCTTCCAAAAGAAAGCATGAGAAACAGATCTGGTGCCTCCATGATGAACCCTAAAACTCAGGTAACCGAGCTATATGGTAAGCCATTATTGGAATTAGTAGAGTATAATTATGCTAAGTCTGCTATCTTCGCTATCACTAAGGCCATGCCTACTGATGCCGAAGCGAGTTTAGCAAACGCTGTGTTAAACAGTTACATTGCCCTAGCAACAGGGGATGTTACTGGTAGCCAGCAAGGGCGTGCCAATGGCGCAACTCCTAACGCATACATTGCGGCTCAGGTTTTAATGGCTGGCAACAACAAGCTTTTACAAGCGGTTGAGTCTAACATCGATGCTTTGATTGATTTATTTTACATCAATGTTGGTGCCGATGTTTCTATGAACAGCGCTAAGCTTGCTGAGCTTGCAGGTATTGAAGTTAGCCTTGCCAAAGGCGAGAACTCAGACCAGCAGAAGGCTATTGCTGCTCACCTGGTTAAAGTGGGTCAAAATAAGGGCGTTGAGTCTTTAATTACTGCCTATGCCAAAGAAACCCTTGCTAAGGACTCTAGTCTTTGTGCAATTTCTTTAACATTAGCTGCTAGTGTCTTGAGTCTTTCTTGGAAGAGCGTAACTGGTAGAAGATTAACCAGAAAGAACGCTATTGAGATGGGCACGCATCTAAGTATGTTTGGTATTGTTGCTGCAAATGCACCTGCCAACCCAGATAAAAATGATCGCTGGAAGGCTTTACAGTCCATGGCTGATACTTCTGTATTAGATGAAGATTACACTTCAACTTTGTTCCAGATTTTATTCTCGAGACCAGGTGAAGAAAGAGAGGTTTTTGCCCTTAACGCTATGTTGAACCTAACCATTACCAATGGCCCAGGGACAATCAGCGCCATGGGTGCAAAAGAATCTGTATCTGCGAAAAACAACATCTCAGTTGCTTATGCAGGCTTTATGGCCAACACAGGCCTTGCTCACGGTGGGAACGGATTTGAGGCTGTTGCTTTCTTGATGGATGTCTTTGCTGACTTTGATCCTTACGCCGCAACTGCTGCTGATAGAGACGCTAAATTAAAAGAATTGGCTCACAAGGCTGCTTCTGATTGGGGTCACTACAAAAAGCAGGCTAAGATCGAAGGCAACATGAACTACACTAAGATTCCATGTGTGAATCACCCTGTTTTTAAAGACAAGGCGAAGAACATTGATCCTAGAGAAGAGTTTATCTGGAATCTGTTTGCTACACGTAAGACAGTAAACCCATTCCAAGAGTTCTACCATCATTTGGTGCAAGAGCTTTTTGAAGTTGGTGCCACTAAAAACATCTTCTGTGTAAACATTGATGCTGTAATTGCTACAATCTCTCTAGATTTATTCTGGAAGGATATGAAAGCTGGTAAGATTGAAAAATCTGAAATGCAAGATATCGTGTTTATCATGTTCTTATTCGCAAGAATGGTTGGCTCTGCGGCAGAAATCACAGACCACCGCTCACGTGGAACAGACATGGATTGCAGAACACCTGCTAGCCAGTGTGAATTTGTGATGTAGGCGGCCAGCCGCATTAACAGTTTGCCTAAGACTCTCCTCGGGGATTCTTGAGCCTTCTCACAAATTCGGCATGGTTGATTGTTACAGGTTTAACCGCCTTTAAAATAGAAAAGCCCCAGCTAACTTAACGTTAGCTGGGGCTTTTTTTTTGGTCTGTGACTGATGGACCAACAGATCCGCTGCTAACCCTGTGAATTTGTAGCGTAAATAAGAAGCCCTAGGAATATGGATGGAAAGCGCCGAAGGTGCCTTTAGTGGCGCCAGCCTACCGAAATATTTTAGGAAAGCGCCGCATGGTTATTCCGAAGCGAATAAGTTCCTTAAGCCATTTACGGCTTACATACAAAAAGAAAAGCCGCAGGCTTTTACTAAATGAGGTTGGAGAGCCTCATAAAGCAAAGCCTGCCTTAGTGTCATTCTACAAAAATCCATAGGCCTTTTATATATTTAGAATGTTGCTAGGTTTTAGCCTTTATAATGCCAGTCTACCCAAGGTTTCGGGGGGGGGGCCTCAGGCTGGGCGTCATATTTTTTGAGTATTTCTTTTCCTGCGGCGCTCTGGAGCCTGCGGCGGTTTCAATTGAGAAAAAGCCTTCGGCTTTTGATTTTTTTGTGTAGGCCATAAATGGCCTAAGGAACTTATTCGCTGCGCGAATAACCCTAGAATATTTCGGTAGGCGGCGCCACTAAAGGGGCCGACCGCCCCTCACCCTTCTCTCATCCCAACAAAAATCAAGGCCAACTAGGGTTGGTTTTTTTTGCATAGAAATTGTAGCAAAATGTAGTTTCTAGTGGTACTATATTGAAAAGGCTTAGCTTTGCTGCTATAAACAGGGCGCCTTTACCAAGACTCGAGATCCTATTAATATAAGAGGAATATGAAAATTCAATTCATGGGCGGCGCCCAGACGGTTACTGGTTCTATGCACTTGATCCATGTCAATGGATTTCAAATTTTATTAGAATGTGGGATGTTCCAAGGCCCAAGAGAAATGAGTCGGGAAATAAACCAGAATTTTGAATTTGACCCCGCGGATGTTGATATTCTTGTTCTTTCACATGCCCATTTAGACCACAGTGGTAATATCCCTAACCTTGTGAAAAAGGGATTCAAGGGCCGTATTTACGCAACCGATGCCACAGCGGAACTGACCCAGTTGATGTTGAAAGACTCGGCTTTTTTGCAAGAGATGGACGTGAGATGGGTAAATAAAATCAGAGAAAAGTCAGGCAAACCCAGGGTGGAGCCGCTTTATGATAAAAAAGATGTCGCTGCCTGCGAACATCTTTTTAGTCCTGTTCCCTATGATGAGGCTTTTGAGCCTTTAGATGGCGTTCAAATAACCTTCCGTGAGGCAGGGCATATTCTAGGTAGTGCTGGAATTTTACTAGAAATCAATGAAAATGGCAGGCAATTTCGCATCGGATTTACTGGTGATATTGGGCGGGCTGACTCAGCGGTGCTCCGTGACCCCAACCCTGTGCGGGATGTGGATATTTTAATCACAGAAACCACCTACGGTAATCGTAAGCATGACCCTCAATTAGATATTGAACAGCAACTCTGTGATATGCTCAATGAAGCAGGCCATAAGGGTAGCAAAATCCTGATTCCTGCCTTCGCTTTGGGCCGCACCCAGCAGGTGGTTTATTATCTTCATGAGTTATTTGACCAAGACCGCATCCCAGATATCCCGATCTATGTGGATAGCCCCTTAGCGAGAAAAACCACAGAGATTTACAGGAAATATGAAAACTATTTCGACCTAAAAACCACTCGCACCTTTTTAAAAGACCATGAAGACCCTTTTGGTTTCAATCGCTTAACCTATGTGGAAGACGCAGAAGAATCCAAAGCCTTAAATAATCTAGTGGTGCCTCATGTGATTATTTCTGCCTCAGGGATGTGTGAAGGGGGCAGAATTCTGCACCATCTGCGAAATAATATTGAAAATCCAAAATGCTTCATCCTCTTTGTTGGCTATGCCGCAAAACATACTTTAGCTAGAAGATTGATGGATGGAGATAAAAAAGTGAAGATCTACGGGGAAGAATTTACCGTAAAGGCAAAGGTAATCCGCTTAGATGGATTTAGCGCTCATGGTGATAGAAAGGATATTTTAAACTATGTGAAGTTGACACCGCCAACAAAGCTGAAACATATCTTTTTAGTACATGGCGAAATGGAGTCGGCAGAAAGCCTAGTGGATGCCTTCCGCTCGCAAGGCTATGAAAATATTCATATCCCAGAGCGGGGGCAATCTTACGATTTTTAATCGCTAACTAATTTTAAGCTGGGCTAAGATTTAGCAAAAGCTTAAAATTATCTTGTTCTTTTGTCGATGCAGCGGTAACCAACAAATTTCTGAGAAACGTTTCTAGAGTTTTTCTTTGATACTACCGTCTGCCATTCGCCGCTACAAGTATAATTGGAGCGGTAAGGTAAAATTTTGTTTCGTGGGGCTTCCGGTTTATCACCATCGGCAGCAAAACTCATTATTGGGCTTAGCATAAAAGCTAAGAGAAAAATTATTAGACTATTTAGGATTTTCATATTCACCTTAAAAGTTGTTTTTTAGATTGATATCTTAAAGTACCATTAAACAATGCAAAAATGGGGACTTTTTTAATCAATGTAACATTATTTTTAAAAAAAGGTCAAAGGACTGGTCTAATTTTTCAACAAAGCAGTATTCATCCCTTTTGTGGGCTTGGCTTGCTTCCCCTGGCCCGAGAATCACCGTGGGTGGGGAATCGAAGGAGGGTGTTAAGATGCCTGCATCTGTCACATAATTCCCAAATTCAAATTTTTCTACCCTAGGTAAAACCTCCCTAATTGTCGTTAAGCACATTTTCATCCATGGAATGCTTGGGTCGGTAGCGATGGCCCCGCCGTCTGAGAGTTCGCATAGGGTCACAAGGCCTTCCAGCTCTTTGCCTAAGTCTTCTGTTAGTTTTTTGCTGTCTTGGTTAGGGAGAGTCCTAATATCTATGGTGAATTCAGCAAAATCGGGGACACTGTTGATGTTGCTTCCCCCTGTGATGGTGCCAATGCTTAAAGTTGGCTTGCCATGCAAAGGGTGGACGGGAATTTTAAAATCATAATTTTTTAATTTTTCAATGGCAGCCACTGCTTTATAAATTGCATTTTCCCCTAGCTCTGGTGTAGAGCCGTGGGCTGCAACGCCAGTGGCGCTAGCCTTGAACCATAAACAGCCTTTATGGCCAAACCAGGGAATGTTACTTGTCGGCTCTGCTACAATTAGCGCCTCAATTGGAGCAGTTATGATTTTATCGCGCACCAGTGCTTTGGCCCCTTCGTAACCCCTTTCCTCTCCTGCGGTAAGTATTAGGCACAGGTCCAACTCATCTGGTTTTTGCCTGTGGGCCTCGATAGCGCTCGCTACAATGGAGGCCACACCACATTTCATGTCCGAGGAGCCACGCCCGTAAATTTTCCCCTCAGCCACTTCACCGCCAAAGGGTTTTTTGCTCCAGATTGCTTTTCCTAGGGGGACAACATCAAGGTGTCCTGTAAAACAGAGGGGAGGATTGTTTTTTTTGCTCCTTACAGTGGCAACTAAATTGGCCCTTCCCGCCTCGAAAATATGTAGGGAGGTTGTAAAACCTTCAGACTTTAAGTAATCCTCTAAATACTCCATAGCCTCTAGTTCATTGCCTGGGGGATTGATGGTATCAAAGGAAATTAGTTTTTGCGAAAGGGGAATTAGTTGGTTTTTCATAAATAGTTCTTTTAATGTTGGTTTCTTTTACTTTAAAAAAAATCAACCTTATTGACAAACCCTCTTTTTCAACATAATTTGAAGTCAAACAATCAATGCCTTACCAAGTTTAGGATTCAAGGAGAGGAAATGACTCAGAGTGTGTGGCACCGAGAAGATTGCGGCCCAGGTCGGCAATATATTTTAGGGCACGAAACAAATAAATCGGACCGCTTTAAGCCAGAAGCTGAAGTGATCCAAACTATCTTGGAAGACATTAAGGGATACTTGGTTGTTGAGCCCGCTATTCGTTTAGTTCTCGACTCTGCAAAGGTGAACCCTGAAAGAGTTGTCTTGGCTTTACCAGCTGAAGGCGCAAAAGATCAGGTGATGGAAAACTTTGCTGCTGAATTATACCGCTCTTTGTTGGGATATTATTTAGGGTCAAGCCCTAAGTCTTCTCACTATGGTATTTCTCAAGTGGTTATGGAGGGCAATGTAAATAACTTTGTCCGTAGAGAAGCAGAAAGGTTATTTGGCCAAATGGCTTCAAGGCCAGATATGGCTAGCAGAGTTCTAGAAAATGCAGAATTTGGCAGTTCGCTAACAGTTGGCGAATCAGGCACCAATCATTTGACTGAAACAGTTACTAAGGCTTTAAATATCTATGTTGGCTACCGCTTGCACCTACACGGTGAAGGCATCAACAAAAATCAAATGTTTATCCCCTTAGAAGGTGGCCAAAACATCATTGACCTAGTTTATTATAACCTTGAGCAGATAGTGAACCAAAACTTTTTAAGCTACGATGAAACAGGTAACAGCTACCTACAGATCACCGAAGGCTTAGTTTTTAAAGAGCTTGAATGTTTACTACAGCGCTCGAAAGACAAAGAAAATACTAGAAAGAAAATTCTTACTAACATTGAATATAACCTAGTATTTAGCACTAACCCAAGAGCAGAGTTTAACGAAAATGCTGGGGACCATTTTTATGATGTCATTAACCATGTGGAAGATGAAAAACTAAAAGAATCTACCAAGCTTTCTAGTGAGCTTTATGCCACGGTGGTCACTAAATCAAAAGAACTTTTGGATTTAGGTATTTCTTCAGGCAAGAGCACAGGCATCACTCCAGGAAAGAGTACAAAAGTACCTGCACCACCTGAAAAGGTAAAGGTTGAGGCAAAAGCCCCCCCTGCAAAGGAAAAGGCTAAGAAGGTTGAGGCCGCAGCCCCTGAAAAGGCTGAAGCAAAAGCCCCCCCTGCAAAGGAAAAGGTAGCTAAGAAGTAATTTTTAGTTTTAATCTTTTGTTACAGTATTTCTGTTGCTAGCTAGATCAGCTTTGCATTCGATAAAAAAAAGGACCTCACGGTCCTTTTTTTTTGTCCTTTTTTGGTTTTGCCTATTTCTTTTTCCCCAGATCTTAGGGCCGTCACTCAAATTATTACTACTTGGGGCAAAAGCTTTACTTCCAAGGCTCTAAAATCCTTGCCGAAAAAAATTCAGCGAACACATTCTTTTTTGTTTACCCAAAACAAAGGATATATACCCTCAGTAACTGAGTAAAGGGCAAGACCCCCCCTTAAAAAAAATCCAAAAAGCCCCCCAATGACTCTACCAGCACCTAAGAGTGAAAGAAGTAGGAATTCCATTAAATCTAAGAAATTCAAAAAAATATAGGATTTTAAGCTATTGAATAATAAGGCCATTGAGTAAAAATTTCATTTTTTTAAAGTTTTAATTAAAGTTCCTCCCCCCTCTGCCGATAACAAGGGGAGAAAACTTTATCCAAAAAAAAAATGAAAGTTACCAGTCTTCTTTTTACGCTTCTATTTATGTTCACTTGTGCAGGGGAGATCTTTGCCCAAGATAACTCGATGCAGTTTGACTATTTTTATAGGGAAAACAAAAGGACTACTCTTTCTTCAGACAATACAGACAGATCAGACTACCTATTGAGTCGTGGGGGCAAGCTCGAAGCTTACTACTACCTCGTTGCTGATGTTGAATACACCAATAGAGTGTTGCAGGTGATCGAAGGAGATTCAGAATATTCTAACCTTGGCCGGCTTTACTCTGGCAGCTTGGTGTTGCCACTAGAGTATATGTTTTTTCGGGTGGACCAAAATATTAAAGACTACCAAAGTTATCTGGATACTCCCGCTCTAGGTTCGGTTCAAAGCACCTACTACTTTGATGACCGCACCAAACAGGAAGAAAAAAGCCAGTCTTTGGGTCTGCGAATTCCTGGCTGGAATGTGGATATGGGTGTGTTCCAAGGCAGTACAACAGAAAAGCGTGATATCTTGCAATCCATTACAGCCAATAATATATCTTACGAAATTGATTCTTGTTTTAAGGGCTACCACTTCCAAAAAAGACCCGTTGATTTTGATAATTTCTACATGGGGATACTTTACAGAAATGGCCAATCCGATTCCATTACAGGTGATGATATTGCCTCAGGCGCAGAACAATTTTACCGTGTAACCAAAGGCAGTGTTGGTTGGGGCTTCCAAAGCGGCAGCAGACTTTACTATAGTAGCAGCAAACGTTGGGATAAAAAAGACTTCTCCTTTGTCACCTCGGGCGATGATATCTATGACGAAACTACTGGTGAAGGCTATAACTATGGCGCTTTGATAACCTTTGGTGGGCAGGCAATGAGAGTTGAAAAAAAGGTAAAAACCCAAAAAATGACCTTTATTTCTCCTACCTATTACTCAGTAGAGGACTTTAGAACCGTCGGCGTTACCATTGGTTTTCGCTACGATGTTGAGCTAGAATTGACCTTAGAGCTGGCTAGCGAATACCATAAGTTTAACAAGAGCACAGATATCCTCGACTTAACCAAGCGGGAATACCGAAAATTCTCTGATGATACTCTTGGAGTTGGCTTTTTACTGAGCTTCTACTAGGGGCTAGTTCTTAGCGCCAAATTCTTCACTTGAAAACACCCCCTTTACTATTAGACATGCCTGTTACCCTAAGATTTAGGTCGATCAGGGTTGTGGGGGCTATCTGGGCGAAAGCGGTCGTTCGGGTCTATTTCTGGTGCGAGATTAGTTTCACTCTCAGCGGGTGGGGCATCTTCGGATTTTACAGCCACCGAAGAGTCTCTTTTTTCTTGCTCCTTAAGAGTTAGGCTGTTGGGTTCAAAGGGAGTTTCTGGCTTTGTTGGTATTTCTACTTTGTTGTTACCTGCCTTTGTTTCAGGTTCGCCTGTTCCAGTAGGCTCTGCCGCAGGTGGCCCCCAGCTTTTGCCTGCCTCAGGCCTTTTTCCTGTTTCTTTTGTTGTTACTGGCTCCCAAGGGCTTAGCTTTTTATTAGGCGGCAAAGTGGCCCCTAGTAATTTTTCTAAATCAAAACCAGATTGTAAGTTTTGGCCCTCTTCTTTTTTTGAAGGGAGCTGTGCGGTAAGCTTAATGCTACCTATGATCAAAGTGCCTGCTAGATGGTCATGCAGCCCTTGTTTCTTTTGGGAGAAGGCGATCATAACATACCCCATACCCAGTAAAAATGCAGATAAAAAATGGCCAAAATACCGCACTAGAGCCTGGAGGAAGCTAATCCGTTCACCCTTTAGGTCGGTAACTTTGAGGCCAAAAAGCATCTTACCTGGTGTCGCTTGAAACTTTGAAGATTCAAAAGCTGTAAAGTAAAGCAAGGGAATGAGAAACGAGATATAGGCAACCCCATCCCCATAAGAAAGACCACCAACGGTTAAAAATAAAAGCTGGCTGGAAGCAGCGCTTAAGAATTCAGGGTCGATCATCCCCCTGAGAATAGTAAAAAGGTAACTATATAAAACCACCTGCAATAGGGTCGCATCAATGATCCATGAAAAAAATCGAACCCAAAAACCAGCATATTGGTATTGGTACTGCCCTGGTGTTTGGACAGGCGCTTTTTTTTTGGTGCTAAAGTAAAGTAAAACAGCGCCCAAAGCCGTCAGAAGGATAAATTCCATTTTTTATAAGTCTTGTCTGAATAATGAATTTCCCTTCACTTTAGTTGACCCAGTGGGATAAGAAAACTACAATATGTAAAAATCACTAGGTATCCTTTGAAGTTTATATTTTTCCTTATTATCCTCATCCCTCTTTCTGTTATCACCTTGCTGGCGGAGTCTTTAGAAGACGTGCACCCTGAGCTTTTTGGCATAGAGATCAATAAGCATAAAGACTCAGATGTGGTTCCTGCCTCGGGAATTCGCCAAATTTATAAGATCAACACAGGCCTGCAAGATTTTGATAGCGAGGGCGATGTTATCGAGTCAGGTAAAGAGCGGGATAAGGAACAAAACCCCTTTGGTAAGAAGCAAGCCGATGAGGCTAGGGCCTTATTTGAATCCGACTTAACCCGTGACACTTGTAAGGCCATGGGCATGGCAAAATGCATGGCGCAGTTGTTAACAAAACCCGGTTGCAACAACTGCGATTTGAGCAATGCTGACTTTTCAGGCCAAAACTTGGGGGGCAAAGACTTACGTGGCTCCAATTTAAGAGGGGCAAACCTCAAGGGCACAAATTTACAAGGTGCACTGCTTGGGAATGTGGATTTTAGAGGGGCCGACCTCGCTGGTAGCCAGCTACAAAAGGCAGATTTAACCGACTCACTGCTTGCAGAGGCAAACCTAGAAGGTAGCAACATGAGTAGAGTGAAACTGGATGGGGCCAAGACTTTTAAAGCCAATTTTAAAAATGCCAATTTGCGCAATTCCAGCATGGTCAACGCCACCCAGACAGGCTCTAACTTTGAAGGGGCGAATTTGGCTGGTTCCTATTTTGAAAAGGCCAATTTAGCAGGTGCTATTTTTGTAAAAAGCAATTTAGTTGGGGCTACCTTTTCAGGTGCAAACCTGAGCGGGGCAAATTTTTATGGGGCTAAGTTGCAAGGGGCAAACTTAATGAGTGCAAACCTAGTTGGCGCCGATTTTAGCGAGGCCAACCTAGAGGGAGCAAGTTTCAATGGTGCCCGCATGCGAGGGGCAAACTTTGTAAATAGTATTTGGGTGGATGGTTCCACCTGCACGGCTTCGTCTAGTGGCGGTTGCGAGAGTTTTAAGAGGTAAATTTGTTTACTTAGTATAGTCTTTCCTATATAAAACAAAAATAATCTAAATCAATAGACCCATTGCCTTTATGACCATTAATCCCAGCACAAATTTTTTCCGTCAGTACCGCAGCTCTATCCTTATATTTATTATTGTGGCTACTGTTGTCCTCTCCAATGGTTATTCTAGTTTTCAAAATTATCGCATCTCCATGGAGATGCATAAGTCTCGGCTCACCGAGCTGGTTTTAAGTCAGGTAATTTTAATTGAGTCTGTGGCAAAGTTTGGTTTCACTGCCCAAGGCGATGAAGCCTCAGGCAAAGAGGCGACCTTGGCCCAAGTTTTTGAGGCTTTAAAATCTTTTCAAGGCATTGGTGACACCAGTGAATTTGTGATTGCCCAAAAAAAGGGTGATTTTATTGAGTTCTTGAATTTTAAGGGCATGGACTTAAGAAAAGACCAAAAAACAGTGGTTTTACCCTTGTCTGAAAACTTTGGTGAGCCTATGCGTTTGGCTTTAGAAGGGAAGCAAGGTTGGGTTATTGCCCTTGATTACGAAGGGGAAGAGGTTCTAGCAGCCTACGCACCCATTACCTCGATCAAGCTAGGTTTGGTAGCTAAGATGGACCTTTGGGAGATCCAAGCCCCCTTGGTTAGTAGTTTTATTGAAGCTACCTTCATTGCTTTTATCTTATCCCTGTTGGCCAGTCTTTTTGTGCTGAGAGTAATCAACCCTTTGGTGGTAGATTTGCAGCAAGAGGTAGTTAGGCGAATCAAAGACCAGCGAGTTTTAGCTTTACAAAAATCCAGTCTTACCAAGGCCCAAGCCATTGCCCACATTGGCAATTGGGAGTGGGATAATACACAGCATCTTTTTACCTTTTCTAAAGAACTTTACAAGCTTTTAGGCATTGAAAAGGGCGAAGAAGCTGGCACCACCAGCTATGAAGATTTTTTAGACTTTATCCATATTGATGATCTGGCAAATTTTAAGTATTGCCTAGATATGACCCTGTCTGAAAACCAGTCCTTTAACTTTAAGCACCGTATAGTTAGGAAATCAGGCGAAGTGCTCTTTGTAAAATCTAGTGGGGAAGTGGTTTTTGATGATTACTCCATGCCCATTAGCATGACAGGCGTAATGCAGGATATTACCACTGAAAGGCGTAACCAGCAGCGATTAAGCTTGCTGGCAAAAGTTTTTCAAGAGGCACAAGAGGCGGTGGTAATTACCAACCAGAAAAACCGAATTATTGAAGTGAACCCCTCTTTTGAACGCATCACAGGCTATACATTTGAAGAGGTAGAAGGGCAAAACCCAAAGCGCATGAGCAGTGGCAAACACAGAAAAGATTTTTATTTGCAAATGTGGGAATCCATTGCGGCTGATGGCTTTTGGGAAGGCGAAATTTGGGACCGCAGAAAAAACGGTGAACCTTACCCAAAATATCTGACCATTACCAAAATTAATGACGAAACTTCAGGACAAACCAATTATTTAGGTGTCTTTAGCGATATTACCCAACGCAAAGAAGCAGAAGAAAAACTGCAAACTCTGGCCTATTTTGATGCCTTAACTGGCTTGGCCAATCGCACTCATTTTATTACCCAACTAAAAGACACCTTGAATTTTGCCGAGCGGGAACAGCATAAGGTGGCCCTATTATTTTTAGACCTAGACCACTTTAAACAGGTGAATGATACCCTAGGCCATAACGCTGGTGATGATCTGTTGATTCAAGTTGCAGAGGTGTTAAAATCGGTTACTCGTGAGACAGACTTAGTCTGTCGGCTCGGCGGTGATGAGTTTTTAGTCGCCCTTAAAGGGGTTAAAAATTCAGAGGATGCCATCCAAGTTGCCACCCACCTAATTACAAAAATCAAAGAGCCTTTTTTGCTCGGTGATAAAAAAGCCCACATCAACACCTCCATTGGCATCTCGATTTTCCCTGATGACACTAGAGACGGCACTACCTTGATAAAAAATGCCGACACAGCCATGTACCTTTCCAAAGAAAAAGGTAAGGGTGTATACTCATTTTATACCAAAGAGTTAGATGAAAAAGCCCAGAGGCGCATCTTCTTAGAAACCAACCTACGTGAAGCCTTAGAAGAAAATCAATTTGAACTGGTTTACCAGCCGCAAGTGCTAGGTGATACTAAAATGATCAATGGTTTCGAGGCGTTGATTCGTTGGAACCACCCCACAGAAGGCGTTATTTCCCCTGCTGATTTTATCCCCATCGCCGAAGAAACCAACCTGATCGTGCCCATTGGCACTTGGGTGATTGAAGAAACCTGTCGCCAGATCAGGGAGTGGCTGGATGCTGGTTTAGAGATGGTTACTGTCTCAGTAAATGTGAGCCAAAAGCAATTTACTAAATCTGATCTGCCAGAAATTATTTTTGCGAACTTAGAAAAAAATAAGATTCCCCACCATTTATTAAAGGTAGAAATCACCGAAAGCCTGTTGATGACAGACACTAAAAAAGTGGTGGCTACCCTAGAGGAACTGCGATCAAAGGGCATAGTCAGCTCTATCGACGACTTTGGGACTGGTTATTCTTCACTGGCTTATTTGCGCAAATTCCCCATCACCGAGCTAAAAATAGACCAGAGCTTTACCCGTGAGCTGGATGAGGATTCCTCCATCCCCCAAGCCATTATTTCTATGGCCTTGAGCCTAGGCCTAAAGGTTGTGGCCGAAGGTGTTGAAACCCTGCACCATAACCAAACCCTGCTCGATCTAGGTTGCAAAACCATGCAAGGCTATGTTTATTCCAAACCCCTTTCTAGGGCTGATGTTGGGGATATGTTGAAGATTGGGCATTATAAGGAAGTTAATTAGGGGGCTAGCCTTGGCTGTTTTTACTTTTTTAGGCCCCCACTTGTTTTCATTATAATCTCCTGTTATGTTAATTTATATTTTGATTCTGATGTATCAGTTGGCGTAAGATATGAACTGGATACGGCTAGATATAAAATACGGCTTCCCTCAGACGATTTCAAATTTTGTTTATAAAAATGTTTATTATAAGCTGAAAATTTATAGCTGGCT
>JASJGK010000281.1:0-6646 GCA_033791585.1 SAR324 cluster bacterium
TGGCGTTTGGGGGAAACATTGCCTCTTATCAACTTGTTCATGTTGTTTTCATTATCAATCATTTTTATAGGGATATTTACTTATCAAAGTGTCTTTCAGAAGGATATCCAATCGAGACATTTGGTTTTTATTTTTAGGATAACCATTGCATATGTAATGACGGCTTTGGTGGTTGCATTGGTTTTGTTTTGCATATCCAAGTTGCCTTTGATTGAGAATCCAATAGTTTCTTTAAAGCGTATTATAGTCATAACGATGCCAGCCTCTATGGGGGCAATTATTGTAGATAGTTTTGATAAAGAGTGACAGCCCTTTAACAAGTTGACGTACTCTGTACGTCGTCAATCTTTTAGGGCTAAATCAGCTTAAAAATTAAGAAAGAACTTACTTAATGTCAGCAGGATTAATTGTCTGCTCAGATAAAAAACTGCCAATTGAAAACAACCTGTACCACCCTCCCCTATTCCCAAGACAATCAATCATGGGAACCTACATCATCAAAAAACGAAGATCATCTTCTTACTACTGACCTGTGGTAATCCCCTTAGACCTGCGCCCAATCCCTGTTAAAGGAACCATTGTTATATCTCTAAGACAGGGATTTTACATCAGGCCAAAAAGCAGGCATCCTTTCTTTACTTTATTACTCAACAGATATTTACCCAACTCCGCAAGTTCCCAGCCATGAAACAACTTGATCTAGAAGGAATTAAAGAGATTTTACAACCCAGTTGGATCGCTTCAAATAGGGAGTATCAACTTATTGTTTACGCCAACAAATATATTTATAAACATCTTGGTCAGTAATTATTCGCCTGAAATCAACTTACTCAATTGACCTTGAACGTTCCGCTCTCGATCTCTGTACACCATCAGAGTCGAAAGGTTTTTGTGGTTGCTAAACTCTAAGACCTCATCAATACCGATACCCATTTCATTAGCCTTCTTCACTGCTTCAGTAATAGCAGTATGCCTTAGACCATGGGGGCGAGTCTTAACTCCCACTTGCTCACCATACTTCCTCACTAGTCTATAAAGGCTAGTACCTGTTAGTCGGTGGCCTTTGCCAGCACGATCTAGATTTGTGAACACTGGCCCACTTGCGCTACCTCGTACCTCCAGCCACCTTTCTAGTTCCTTCTGAGTAGCCACTGGCAAAGTCTTTAACTTCTTCTCTGATCTCATCTTTAAAGTTACCCAAATTGCGTTTCTTGCAAGATCTAAGTCTTCCATATCTAAATTCACTATCGACGACCTCCTAAGGCCCAATGCGTACAGTACACACAATATCGCAGTGTCACGTATTGCTTTTGACTTATTTTTGCCTTCAGAGGCCGTTTTGAGAATCCTCAAATAGGCTTCTTTGCCTGGTCCCCTCGTGTCACGGTAGGATTCAGAATTTTCATTGGCTACTTCTAATTTCCAACTTACTAGGCCAATGGTGTTAGCCAGCTTAATTAGTGATCTCAAACCAGCCAATTTGCGATTGATTGATGTGGGGCTCAATCCCTTTTCTTTTAGCCATTCTTTGAAGTTCAATGCTAAAAGATTCGCTTGGCCATGTGGTTGAGTAAGCAATGCTTGAGCTGCTTGCTCCAAGGTTGCACTATTAAGAAAAGACCTAAAGTCCTCTAAGTCTTGTCTGTAAGCCTTCAAGGTAGCAGGTGATTTGTTTTGATAAAAGGCTTTGAGAAGCAAGGCAGACTGCTCCTCTTTACCTGTGGTGGGTATTAAGTTCATTGGGTTCCTAACTTAAGAATAAACGAGGCCCTAGCCTTGGTGAAGGCAGTTTTTGAGTGAATGTTTGGATTGTTTGAGCAGGCATGCTCTTGGCCTCGTGATCATTAGATTATATCACAAGGTAGTCTTACTTTCAAGTTACTGGTTTAATTATCCAAGTAGTCTTTGGCTCAAAAGATCTTCCATATCTCTGCGCCCATCGAGAACGGCGTGGATGAAGACAGTCTTTTGAGTGACTTGATAAATAAGGCGGTAAGGGCCTTGGTGGATTTCTAGGTAATCAGAAATTCCAATTTTTGTAAGTTCAGGAAGATGATGTCCACGTAAAGGCAATTCCTCCAAGCTTAAGTAGGATTCGACTAGTTTGTCTAAAAGGTTTTTTGCTTTTGCAGGAGAGTCATTTTTTGCAACCCAACGAATGATCTGCTTTAAATCTTGTTCCGCTGAATCGAGAATGCGTACTTGGAAGGTTGCCATGTTCGGATTACTTAAGCTCTTCTCTTAGGTCTGCAAAGACATCTTTAGCAGGGCGGTGCTTTCCCTCAGACAAATCTTTCTGACTCATTGCCAAAATTTTAAGCATGGCCATTGTTTCTTGGGTTTCTTCATAGGTATGAATATCTTGAAGGACGGCCTTAGCTTCCCCATTTTGAGTGATCACCAAGGTTCTTTGATCTGTCCCTAGTTGCGTCATCAACTCAGATGCATGGGCTTTAACATAACTGATGGGCTTGATATCTTCACTGGCTTTCATTTTGACTCCTATAAGCTGGTCTAATAATAGTCTAAATTTAGTCTGGCAGTCAAGAGCATAGGTGGGAGGAAGGAGCAGTGAGTACTATGACCCTATTTAGTTTGCGAATTCTGAAACCCTCGCAATCTTAAAAGTGCGCACTGTACGCACTTTAATCACTGGGGAGTTATTCTTTAGCTTTATTTTTTCTTTCCATGTTCTTGCATAAACTCATTAAACTTTTCCCAAGAAAGGTGATATCTGTACGTCGTCAAACCTTTTGGGACAAAATAGCTCAAAAATTAAGAGAGACTTTGCCTAATGTCAGCGGGCATTATTGCCTGCTGTTTTGTTGGGCCTAAGCCCATATTAATGTACCTTCTATTTCTTAAGGTCATGGACTTGATCATATCCCTCGCTGTTTGAATCTCTTTGTTTCTTCCACAGAAAACGTCAGCAGGAGTCATGTTCTGAATTGATTCATGAACCCGCTCATTATTATAGTAAGTTACAAATTCTTCTAGCTCCTGTTCCAACTCCCATGGAAGGTAGTAATTCTTCAGTTTAACGATATTTTTCATAGTCCTATGATACCTCTCGATCTTCCCTTGGGTCTGAGGATGATAGGGTCTCCCTCTAGTATGATTCATGCCCTTCTCGTCCAAATAAAACTTAAGCTCTTTTGATACGTAACAAGGGCCATTATCTGAGAGTAATCTTGGCCTGTGCTTGACCTTAATCTTGCTAACTCCAGTCCTCGCAATGGCTTGATCCAAGGTTAGTTTTACGTCTTCCGCAGCCATGTTGGTCGTCAAATCCCAAGCAATAATGTAGCGACTGAAATCATCTAACACCGTTGAGAGATAGTACCATCCCCAACCTACGATGTGGAAGTAGGTGAAGTCAGTTTGCCATAGTTCATTGACTCGCTTGGTTTTCTGGCTGAATTCATCAGCTGCCTCCATCACAATCCAAGCTGGGCTAGTTACCAGATCAAACTCGGTGAGGATTCTATAAACGCTCGACTCTGAAACAAAGAACCCTCTGGAATCTGTGATATGCCAAGCTAATTCTCTGGAAGATAGCTCTGGCTTTTCTAAGGCAATATCCACAACCTTTTTCTTTTCTACCTCAGGGATCTTATTCCAAATGCATTTAGCAATTGGCTTACGGTTTTCTAAACCTTCCACTCCTTGTTCTAAGAAGGCTTTATACCATCTATAATATGAGCTTCTGGAAACCCCTAGGGACAGTAAAGTTTGTTTGAGCGAGACATCAGAGCCTTCCACCAGTTGGATGATTTCTAGCTTCTCGCTGGCGGAGAATCTCACAGGTTGCCTTGATCGTCGCTGACTCCAATCAAACTTTTTTTAAGCACAGCGTTACTCAAGGATAAATCAGCAACTAGCTCTTTAAGCTGGCTATTTTCCTTTTTAAGGTGACTAACCTCACCGCTACTAGCTTGCCTTAGAGTATTCCCTTGAAGTTGATGTTTTCCAGCCTCTAGAAACTCTTTGCTCCAATTGTAATACAGGTTAGGACTAATTCCTTCTCGTCTACAAAGCTCAGCTATGGAATATTCTCCCCTTAAGCCATCAAGAACTATTCTGATTTTCTCCTCAGAGGAATACTTGCTCCTCGTCTTTCTTTTGATTTCCCGAACAATGGCTTCGGATTTACTTTTTTGCTTCATGATAAAACTCCAATTTGGATGATTTAATTTATCACAAAGTGTCTCTTAACTAAAAGACCAAATGTGTCTCATAAGGTCTGACACTAAACAGCCCTGACTTCATATTCCAAAAAGGAACTTGTCGATTTGGCTCAAAATGCGCCTTTTGATGGTTACCTGAACAAACCTCTTAGTAAGCAAAAATTGCTTGCTTGCCTACACCCCCTTCTAGCTAAACCCTAGGCCGCCCAGCTCCAAAGATCAGCGTTAGTAGCCAGAAATTTTCAAGTTAAAGCGCTTCTCCGACGTTTGCACAGTGAAATATTCTGGCAGAGTTAGCCAGCAGACTATTTAAAGCCTCACATTCTTACTCTTGGTAGTTGAATCCCACTTTCAGGCTAATAGGGCATAGGCTCTGATTATATCTAAAAAATTACTTCAGAATAAGAAATAAATGAGACTCTATTAGTAAGTTAGAGACTCAGCTATTTTTTTGGGGGAGGGAGGGGGACCGAGGTAACCCCATGATTTTTAAAGTTTGAAATGATCAACGTCTAAGGTGAGTTGGCTGGCGACGTCTTCTAATTTTTGAGCCGTATCATTGACAGACTGAGCGTTTTCTTGGAGTTGTGCCAATGCCTTTTCTGCAAGAGCACTAACGTCACCGGAGGCACTAGCCAAGCGGTTAATCTCAAAGAGCATGGCTTTTTGATCGCCAATTCTCCCACTAACAGCTGAGACCTCAATATTTATCTGACCAATATGGTCTATCATGTCCTTTAAAACCGTTTGGATCTCGCTAATAACACCTTTACTGGCGGCCATATTATTGTCACTGGCTTCGATCAATCCTTGGCTTTTAGCTGCGGTACTATTACTGCGTTCAGCTAAATTCCTAACTTCTTCAGCCACTACAGCAAAGCCTTTCCCAGCCTCGCCAGCTTTGGCCGCTTCAATGGCAGCATTCAAAGAAAGTAGGTTTGTCTGGCTGGCAATGTCGGTAAGGGCGCCCATCAAGCCACCAATTTCATTGGTACTTTCGTAAACAGCTTGAAAAGCCTGACTAACACTATCCATAGATTTAGAGCTCTGTTGGGCCGACTTAGTCGCTTCTTGCGTTTCAATCATAATAGCGTCAACACTGTCTCTAAGTAATTGCCCTTGGTCTGAAATTTCCGAAACCTTATAGCTGGTTTCCTGAAAAGATAAGTTCGTGATTTCACTCGTTTTTTCAACTTCCTTCAGAGCCAACTGGGTATTTTGATTTGCCTTGGCCAAAATATCCACAAAGTTACTCACTTGAGTCACACTTTGTTTGACAGAGCCTATCATACTACACCAATGATTTTTCATACCAGCTAAAGAACGAGTAAAACTTCCAATGGTACAATCTGAATCAGAGGAATCTGCGACCACAGCAAGATTTCCCTGCTCTAGTTCAGAGGCGACTTTGCTGCTCTTTTCTATGACCTTGATGAGCATTTTCCTAACGATAAATATATTCACAAGACCAATCATAGAGCCGGCAGTAATACACCCCGCCACAAACCATCTAAACATCCCTGGTTTCCAGACAACAAAAAACTGAGCATAAATAGGGAAAATCAGGCCCATGATTACGCCAAAGCTTAAAAAGGCAAAGTAAGTTTTATTAAGAATGCTCATTGATCACTACTGGTAAAAGGTGAGTATTTTTCACAAAAAAATTTGATTGGTCTTTGTGTAAAATAATTACATATAATCTAGTAAAAATTGTTATCAAATTAACTTTTACCTGATTTGCCCCAAGATAGGAAGGATTTCCTTAACAGTTTTCGCTGTGGATCGGCTGCCGCACTCTGGTTAAATATTAAAATATTTTCAAATACTCAGGTGGTGGTGATCCAAAAATTATGAAAGGAACAAGCCAAAATGTATTTTCTACATTTGTGGCTGTTACCTTGGCTATTTATTGCATTCTATTGGGAAATTTGGCGGGCATTTATTGCGGGCCTAGCCGTCTATTTTTTATTTGGCCCTTCCATTTCTCAGTACGAGGTTTATCATAAGATTGAAATGCTTGGCGGCCAGCAGAAAAACTGGCCCCTCTAGTTTTTGGTGCATCCGTTGCCATGATCATTGCCGTTTTAGCCCCTTACCCAAACGGGCCTGAACTCACTCGTGATTTGGCCCGAGGCTGGTGGCCTACTTTGGTCGTTGGGGTGAAGCCATATTCCTAGTACCTGAAGATAGTTTTTTAACGGTTAATGTTGTAGGTTCTATCGTAGGTAGGCGGGCCTATTTACCCAAAATATACTCCTTCGAATGGATAAAAAAACCAATGACCAGTGCAATACATGTTAACAAAATTTAAGAACAAGCCCTTTTAAGCAACTCAAAAAATGACTGAGATGAACCAAACAAATAAAGAACATAAAGAAGAAGTCCAAGAATACTACGGTAAAACATTACAAAAAACAGAAGACCTTTTGACCAATGCTTGCTGCACCACAAGCAGCTAC
>JASJGK010000282.1:0-17411 GCA_033791585.1 SAR324 cluster bacterium
GCCTTCGGCCTTTTACGGAACCAGGCCTATCCATGTTTTTGGGTTTTACGGAACCAACCCTATCTTTGCTTAGGGATGTTCCTAAGGCTGGGCTTCTTATTTTAGAGTCCCTTCTCGCCACCCAAGCTCTGGAGCCTGCGGCGCTTCCCTAAAATATTTCGGTAGGCTTACGCCACTGAAGGCACCTTCGGCGCTTCCCAAACCGCCCCCAAACTTTGGACCCCATCTTGCTTTATGAGAGGGTAGGCCCAAGTTTTAGGCCAGTGAACTAAATTAGAAGCAAAAGCCAAGCTTAAAAAAAAAGAGGGTAAAGGCCCAAAAGAGCAGGCTTTTTGCATCTACTATAAGGTAGCAGCGGGAAACCTCTGCCAAAATTAACGATAAGTATAATAATTTCATGACTTTAAACTCAGCATTAGGAATCGGTAAGCTCTCTATGAGCGTGGCTCAAACGGGCCAACAGACCACTGGGCACAATATCGCCAATGTGGATACCGAGGGCTTTTCTAGGCAGGATATGCAGCAGACCACCAATGGTCCCGCTGTAGCAGGCCATGGTGGTGGGTCAAAAGTGCAGACAGTTCGCCGCATCCAAGATGGATTCACCAAAGAAAAGGTGGTTGGCGAGCAAAATGAAGTGGGTACATGGAATACTAGAGAAAAGATTTTAACTGAGGCCGAAGCAATCTTTACCGATTTAGAAGGCAAAAAATTACGTAATGCCCTAGATGAATTTTGGGGGTCTTGGGGAACCTTGGCCCACGAGCCTGAATCAGGCCCCATGCGAAAAGCTCTACTAACTCGTTCAAAGGCTTTAACTGAGCGCTTTCAACTTTATGACAAACGCCTTTCTGGGGTGCGTGATACCATCAATGCTAAATTGAGCAGCCATGTTTTGCAAGTGAACCAGATCACAGAGCAAATTGCGAGACTCAATAAGCAAGTAGAGCAGTTAGAAAACCGAGGCCGAGTGGCAAATGATGCCCGTGACCAGCGTGAAGCTTTGCTGCAAAACTTGAGTGAGTTGGTTGAGGTTCGGTCCTTTGAAAATGAGCGCAGTAACTTAGAAGTACAGATTAAGGATGGGCAATCTTTGGTTCATGGCCGTAAGAGCTATGAAATGATTGGCACTAAATCAGCAGAAGACCTAAATGATGTTCAATTGGGTTTACGTGGTCCAAACGGCGAGATTATCGATGTAACTGGTGATATCACTGGCGGTATCATGAGAGAGTTGGTTGACCAGCGAGACGGCAATATTAGAAAATTCCACCAAGGAATCAATGAGATGGCCAAGGAGTTGGTTTTCCGTGTGAATGCTATCCACTCAGGTGGAACAGGCCTAAAGGGTGTTAAAAATAGTGAGACTAGTGCTTATAGCCTCAATGAAGATGCCCAGAAAAATCCTTTGCCCTTTTTAAAAGCAGGGGATTTTAAATTCCATATGCTCGATTCTGAAGGGGCAATTACTGACACACTATTAGTCAATGTAGACCCTGGAAAAGACACAGTGAAAAGCATCGTTGAAAAGATAAACCGAGCGGCAGGGGCTTACGAGAAAGATGATAAAGGGGTGGAAACTCTAAAAGAGGTTACCCCCTTTAAAGCAACCTTAGACCCTGAAGGCAGCGTTAGCCTGCAGTCGGATATGGGCACAAACTTCACCTTTGCAGGTGATACCTCTAACTTTTTTGCTGTTATGGGCTTTAATAGCTTCTTCCACTCTTTAGATGGGGCGAGAGACATAAAAGTAAACCAAGAGTTGGTGGAAGATGAAATGAAAATTGCTGTAGGTAGCGACTTGGTTCCTAGTGACAACCGAATCGGTGTGGCTATCGGCGATTTACAACGTCAGGCTGTCTTAAGCGATGGCACAATGAGCTTTGACGAGTTTTATAACGGCCAAACAACCGAGATTGGCCTTTTGGTGCAAGATGCCCAGAAGGGAGCTAAAAGCCACGGTGAGATGTTGAGCCAATACGAAGCATTACGAGATTCTATTTCTTCAGTGAATATCGATGAGGAAATGGCAAACATGGTAAAATACCAGAGGGCTTACGAGTCTTCAGCTAAATATTTGAGTACAGTGGATCAAATGACCCAGACTGTAATCAATATGTAAGGAACTCATGAGAGTAAGCGAAGTAACAAAACATAATACGGTGAGGGCCAACCTCAATACTAATGCAGCGGAGCTCCAAGAGATCCAAACTGCAATGAGTAATGGGAAGATCCTCAACAAGCCCAGTGACGACCCTATTGGGGCTGCACTGGTGCAAGATTACCGTACGTCTATCAATGCCGCTAAAAATATTGAAAAAAACATTGGCATGGATAAGGTTTGGTTAAACGCAACGGAAGGCACAATTGGGCAGTTGGTGGAATCCATGATGCAAATGAAGACCAAGGCAATGGAAGGGGGCACAGGTGGTGCTTCTAAAGAGGAAAGATCTGCCCTGGCTAATGAGATTGAATTGATCGCAAAAGATTTTGTGAAGCTTGGAAACAGCAAAAAGGGCAAATTATTCCTCTTTTCTGGAACAAAAACCTTTACTGAACCTTTGAAATTGAATGGCTCTGTTGTTGAAACTGACGCTTTATATATGGGGACCAGACTAAAGGCAGACTCAAAAACCATACCTTTGGATATGGAAAAGCCCATTGCAGGACTTAAGGCCGGTAACTTGGTGATTAATCTTGAACCTGCACCAGACAAAATCCCTGAGGGGATAAAGGATGCAGCAGCGGAAGAAGCAGCTAAGGCCGCCGAAGTTGCACCTGAACCAGTTCAAAAGCTTGATGAAGCTGGCAACCCTATCCCTAAGTTGGATGCAGAAGGTCAGCCTGTTTTAGATGAAAACGGTAACCCTGTTTATGAAATGGAAGTTCCTGCCGTGGTAACCGCAGAGGGTCCAGCAGAACCAGCCAAAGTAGAAGAAACAGCAGAAGAAGCCGCAGCCAAGGCCAAAGCCAACCAGATTACCGTTGCTTTGACTGGGCAAGAAAGCATGGCCGAGGTTATTGAGTTAATCAACGAGGCCGCCATTGCCCAAGAAAAATATGTGGAAGATGTTCATTCGATTTCTGGTTTCAAGTCTAGGCTTCATGCCGAAATGGGAAAGGATAATTACCTCTATATTGATCCCTCAGTTGGGGTGAAGTTTAATGTTGTTAGTGATGACACTGGCTTTTTACAAAAGATGGGCATTACCTCCATTAAAGATGGAAGCCCAATCGCATCCGTTAATGACGCAGGTGAGGCCGTTGGGGTAAATGCTGCCGTAGCAGAACCAGCGTTAGATGAAGCTGGTAACCCGATTGCGGTAAAAGGTGCCAACGAGCCAATTGTTTTGGATTCAGACATCTATATGGCACAGTTTAAGGGATACTCTAAAGCAGACTATACCGTTAAAGTTGTGCGTGGTGGTGACTATGGGCATGCCCGTTATGTTGTAAGTGATGATGGTGGTGAAAGTTGGTCCAAAATTCAAATTTTAAATCGCCAGAACGAAATTTATAACCCTGAAGGTAAGGCAAATGACAAGGTACGTTTACAGTTTGGTGTGACTGGTAGTCCTTTCTTTAGAGAAGGAACAGAGTTCCACTTTGAGGGCAATGAATTTGTAGAATACTACGGAAATGACCAAATAAAACAAGTACCTATTGATAATGGTATCAAAGTTGCTTTAAACATAACTGCAAAAGAGCTTTTGTTTAAAAATCCAAATGATACTGAGACAGTAAATACTTTCGACATCATGCATCGTTTGATCTCATCCTTAGAAAGTGATGATGAAGAAGCGATTTTGGAAAGCTTAAATGAAATAGACACAAGCATAAACCAATTACTAAGTAAGAAAGCTCAGGTTGGTGCCACTGTTTTAGAATTAGAAGACAGTGAATCAAGACTAGCTGGAGATATCGACACAAAGTTATCCGAAATCTCCGATATTGAAGATATAGATTTGGCAAAAGGAGCCATTGATATGAACAAGGCAGAACTCAAGCACAAGGTGGCCCTAGATTCGGCTGCTCGCTTGGTTCAACCAACCTTGATCAATTTTTTAAAGTAAAGCCAAGGTAGGCTTTACAAAAAAACTTAAGCAGTCGCCATGGAGGGTGATCATGTTAATTTTGACAAGAAAACTGGGGGAGTCCATCACTATAGGTGATGACATTAAAATCCAGGTACTTGAGATAAAAGGTAAGCAGGTACGCTTAGGGATTCAAGCTCCTAAAAAGTATACGATCCACAGGGAAGAAATTTACCAGCGGATCCAAGATGAAAACAAATTGGCGGCGGAACAAAGCCCCTTGAGTTTGAAATCTTTTTCTGAAATTTGGAAAAAGAGAAAGTAAGTTTTTTTAGTTCCCCTATGCCAGTGGCATAGCGGTTTTCGCCCGAAAGGGTAAACCTCCTTAAGAGGAAATACCATGAAGTTCGAAACCTCCAGATTTGGACAGATCGATGTGAAAGCGGAAGATATCCTCATCTTCCCTGAAGGCCCATTAGGCTTCCCAGATTGCACTAGATTCACACTAATTGATGAAGAAAAGGCGCAACCTTTTAGAATGCTACAATCTTTAGATAATTTATCTTTAGCTTTTGTAGTAGTCGATCCTTTAGTAGTGAGGCAAAACTACCACTTTAATGTCACACAAGCTGACTTAAAACTGGTTAAAGCCGATGCTACTGATGATTTAGTGGTATATGCCATAGTTACCATGGCTAGTGAGCTGGCTGATGTTACCGTGAACCTGCAAGGCCCACTGGTGATCAATAAAAAACACAAAATCGGCCACCAGTTTGTTTTGGTTGATTCTGAATATTCTACTCGTGAGTTGCTTGTTCAGCAGATGGAGCGTCACAAAGGCGACGCCATTGGGCAAGGCGATACTTTAACGGGTACAACAGGTAAAAAAGCAGCTGTATAGCTTCTTTTTGGGTTATTAAATTGTGAGCTGGTCAAAAAAAAGGATTTTTAGGCTAGTTTCGTAAGCAGTTTAATGGCAGCCCTGCGATCTATTAATAGCAGTAAGCACCAATCTATTTGGTTGTAGCTGCTATGGGGAGTACCGTTTCTTCTTGGAGGGAAGAAACGGTTTTTTTTTGCCCAAAACTCCACCCTCTTTGCTGACCTTCTTGAAAAAAAAGTCACCTTCAACAGTCAAAACCCTGCTTTTGTTTGACATTGCTACCTCTAAGCAGGCAAACTACCCATAAAACCAATCTCTTTAACCCTATTAAGTGTACAAGTAATGGGTAAAATATTTGAAAATTATTCTGAATGTATTGGAAGAACCCCCCTAGTTAAAATGGAGCGACTTGCAGAAGGCGAGGGCATTATTTTAGCCAAGATGGAAATGTTTAATCCAGGCGGTAGTGTTAAGGATCGGATTGGTTTGGCCATGATTGAAGATGCGGAAAAAGCTGGAAAGCTCAACAAAGATAGCGTAATTGTCGAGCCCACCAGTGGCAACACAGGCATTGCCTTAGCTTGGGTTTGTGCAGCCAAAGGTTACAGATTGATTTTAACTATGCCCGAAACCATGAGCTTAGAGCGTAGAAAACTACTCAAAGCGCTTGGCGCTGAGTTGGTGCTTACAGAAGGGCTAAAGGGGATGAAGGGTGCTATTGATAAGGCAAAAGAAATTTCTGCCCAAAGCGAGCATAACTACATGCCACAACAATTCCAAAACCCTGCTAACCCCGCTGTACACCGAGCCACAACGGCAGAAGAAATTTTGGATGATACGGGTGGCAAGGTAGACTATTTTATTTCTGGTGTAGGCACAGGCGGAACCATTACAGGTGTTGGTGAACGCTTGAAAAAACACAACCCTAAGGTGCAAATTGTGGCCTTAGAGCCTGAAAACTCACCTGTGCTTTCAGGTGGTAACCCTGGGATGCATAAAATCCAAGGGATTGGTGCTGGTTTTGTTCCTGAGGTTTTAAATCAGGATATCATTGATGAGATTATTTTAGTCTCAGACGAGCAGGCTATGGCTGGCGCTAGATTATTGACGACTCGTGAAGGCGTGCTTGGTGGGATCTCTTCAGGCGCTGCAATTTACGCTGCAAATGAGATTTCTAAACGACCTGAGGCCGCTGGGAAACACATTGTGGTTATCTTACCTGATACTGGCGAAAGGTATCTTTCTACGCCCTTATTTGATATTTAAAGAAGCATAAAATCTGTATTAAAGATTTAGAGCTATAAATTTTTCGACCACCTCAATCCAACCCCTGTAGAATTGACCCAATAGGGGTGCTCTTAATTGACGTATAGCCTGTTCAAAAGTTATAGTGGGTTAAACTTTAATCAAATCCATTTATGAAATTTCTTTTACCTTTACTGTTTCTAATTCCCCAACCTGCATTTGCTGTAAACTATGGCAAGGCTATGCAGCATTATAACGATAACCAGAATGTTGGGATGGAAATGATCCATTTTGCTGGTATTACTGTTATTTTAGTTGTGGTTGTTGGCGGTGCCATGTGGTGGATGAAAAATAAAGATTAAAAAATCTTTATTAAAAATATACTGCCCCTCATGGGAGGGGCAGTTAAATAGAATATTAGGCCAAGAAACTAGTTAGAACACTAGTTATTGATTAAGTCCTCAGCGATCTGAATTGCATTCAGAGCTGCACCCTTGTAAAGCTGATCAGCGACAACCCAAAAGGCAAGGCCCTTGTCATTGGTCAAGTCTTCTCGAATCCTTCCCACAAAAGTTTCTGTAGTCCGAATTGCATTTAGCGGCATGGGGTAACCACCTGGTTGATGCTCGTCAATTACTGTTAAGTTAGGAGCGGCACTAAAAAGTTCTTTGGCCTTTTCCACAGAAATTTTCTCTTTTGTTTCAATCCAAATAGCTTCACTGTGAGCACGCTGCACAGGGACACGCACGCAGGTGGCGGAAACTAAAATATCAGGTGAACCTAATATTTTCTTGGTCTCGTTGACCATTTTCATCTCTTCTTTGGTGTAGCCATTTTCTAAAAAGACATCGACCTGTGGGATCACGTTGAACAAAATCTGAGCGGGGTAAACCTCCACTGTGGGTTTTTTGCCCTCTGCAAATTCCTTTGCTTGGTTCTCAAGCTCGGTTAAAGCTGCCGCGCCTGAGCCAGAAACACTCTGGTAGGTTGCCACATGTACTTTTGTGATAGTCGAAAAGTCATGGAGGGGCTTTAAGGCGACCAACATTTGAATGGTGGTGCAATTCGGGTTTGCAATGATTCCCTTGTGAGTTCTTGAGGCCTCAGGGTTCACTTCAGGCACAACTAAAGGGGTATCTTCATCCATTCTAAAAGCGGAAGAATTGTCAATTACAACAGCGCCAGCCTTGGCGGCACTGGGGCAAAACTCCAATGATCTCTCGCCACCGGCGGAAAAAAAGGCATAGTCTACGCCCTCAAAGGCATCATGGGTAAGCTCGGTAACAGAAATTTCTTTGCCCTTAAAGGTTAAGGTCTTTCCCACAGAACGTTTGGAAGCCAATAAAATTAGCTCGGTTACCGGGAAGTTCCGCTCTTCTAAGAGGGTTAAAATTTCAATACCAACAGCGCCAGTTGCGCCTGCAATTGCGACTTTCATGAATCCTTTGTGTGCTATAAAAAGTTATACAAATCTAAGTACTATTTCAGTCTTAAATTTCTAGTTCGTCAAGCACGGGCAGGCTGTAAATGGTAAAAAAATTACTATATTTTTATTTTATCTTGGCCCCAAGCCAACAAAATTGTGGTGACTCTTAGGGACTAGATTACTCAGGTAGGGTCAGCTGGACCTCTTCTGCGCTGGAAGGGGCTGTTTCTTTAGGGGGCACCTTTGGTGCAATTTTTGACTCTGGTGTTTTAGCAGGCTCTGGCATTACCTTAGCTGCAGGCGCAAATATCTGGCTAGTGGCCTTGGGTTTGTCAACCGTGGGTAAAGCTTTGGCTGTTTCTGTTGTTTTTACCAACTCGTTGCTCAAGTCTGCCGCTTGTTTCAAATGTTCAGGCAATTCTTTATCTGCCGAAGCCCCTAAATCTTTTAAGAGCTGGGTCTTACCCACTAGGTTTCCCGCCCCAGAGGTAAGTTGCTTATGGGCCTTGTCGTAAGCCCCTTGGGCCTTGGTGATGTTTCGCCCCACTTCTTCCAAAGTGTTGGCAAAGCCAACAAATTTATCATAAAGTTTACCTGCCTCAGAAGCGATTTTCAGGGCGTTTTTCCCTTGATCATCCTGCTTCCAAATTTGGTAAATGGTAGCCAAGACCATTTGTAAGGTGCTGGGGCCAGCGATCATAACCCGTTGCTTTTGGGCATCTCTAAAAAGTTGGCTTTCTGCTTGTAAAGCCACTAACAGTGCAGGTTCAATGGGGATGAACATGATCACAAAATCAAGAGTTTTGATTTCTGCAATCTGGTGGTAGCTCTTGGCAGAAAGGCCTTTAATCTGAGTCTTAATGGCTGCCACATGTTCTTTTAAATGAATCGCAGCTTCGGCCTCGTTGGCCGCAGAAGAGTAACGTTCATAGGCTGTGAGGTTGACCTTGGCATCAATGATAATCTGTTTTTTGTCTGGTAGAAGTAGAATAACGTCAGGCCGAGAGCGGCTGGTTTCGCCTGCATCATTTGTCTGGTTAAAGGATTCTTCTCGCAAATAGTTTTTGCCCTTAATCAGGCCCGAATCTTCCAGCAACATTTCCAATTGCATCTCGCCCCAGTTGCCTTGGACTTTACTATCCCCTTTTAAGGCTTTGGTTAGATTCTCAGTCGAGCTGGCCATTTTTTGGTTCAATTCTTTTAACAGGTGCAACTCTTTGGATTCAGCAGCATGAATACTTTCCACTCGCTCTTTAAAGGAACCTAGTTCTTTCTGGAAGGGTTCAAGTAGCGTTTTTAGACTATCTTTGTGGGACTTAGAAAACTTTTCACTATTTTGGTCCAGCGTTCTTTGGGCCATATTTTCCATTAGTTCTTTAATGCGTCCCTCTTCTTTTTCCGCATTGCCTTGCCGCTCTTCCAGCCTTGCCCGAAGTTCGGCATTACTTTCTTTTTGCAAGCCACATTCAAGCTGCCATTGGTCTTTTTCGGCTCGGACTTCATCTAAAAATTGAGACTTTTCCTGCAAGCGAACCAAATCGCCGCTGGTAAGTTGAAGTTTTTCTTCCATCCCCTGCAAACGCACTAATTCGCTTAAAGAGCTTTCGAATTTTGATTTTTTAATTAAAAATAAAACAAAACCAATGAGTAGACCTAGAAAAAATCCTAAGCTGAGGAGTAAATAAGGTAGTAATGCGTCCATGTGAAGCTCAATTGCTGTAGAGTATTTTGAAATTTAAGTTTTTAGTTAGCTGAATGCTCTTCCCAAGCTCTGATTAATTCAGGGGGAATTTTAGGTCTGCCTGATTCATTCAAACAAGTGCCAAAAATTTTGGCATCTAAAATTTGTTTACTCCCGTCTTTGAGCCAGATTTCCTGCTCAAAAACAAACCTTGCTTTGGAATGACGTTTGAAATTTAAGCCCACAATAAATAAATCTCGAGAGTGGAGCGTATTTTTATAATCTAATTCTGCCCGCACCACCACTAAACGCCATTTTTCTGCAAAAAGTTTGGCAAAATCCAAACCAATCTCGATTAAAAATTCATGACGAGCATGCTCTAAATAGCCTTGGTAGACTGAATTATTGACCATGCCTAGCAAGTCTAACTCGTAATCTCTTACTTGGAAGTCCTCGGTAAACTGAAACTTATGCGCATTTTGGTGTTTCATTCTCTTTACTTGTACTTTTTTGTGTTAATCTGAGTTTCTAAATTTGGTCGATGTACTTCTGCCAAGCGATTCTGTGGGCGCTTTCAGAGGCTATAAATTCCGCTTCAATTCGCCAATCGCCACTTTCGATCAGACTTTTTAAGCGTGTTTGTTTTTCCTTATCTAGGTAGCGGCGAAAAAGCCTTGGGGTGATGCCATCTTTATCGTTATCCACAATATATTCAAAGGCACGAATTAAGCTGCTATCATTGAAGGCTTTTTCTACTTGCCCCAGAAACAAAACTTTTTCCACCTCAGGTGTGGTGTTGAGCCAGTCGATAATAATTTGAAAATTTTGGTAACCAAAATAGCGTTTGCAAATCATCAGGTAGAGCCAATCGGCTTTGGATTTGCTTTTTTGCCCCCCTGAGTCATGCTTAGCGATTGCCTTGGCAATTTCGTAAACGATTCGGGGCTCGGCTTTGACGCGTTCACGAAAGACATTAAAAAATTTGTCACTAAGTAGGCTCATAAAAACCATGGTCAGCTTTTTTTCAATTTTTGCAGAATGAATTTTATAATGAGTGATCAGGCGGTTGACCAAATACTGTAAAAAACGACCTTGAATCATGTTGGCTAAGAACTGGGCATTTTTAGCGTCTAACTCCTTAGGTTCGTGGTCAAATTGCGCCAAGCAATTTAAAATGGCCTGAGTGTAGGGGTTGAGTTTTACAGCTGTCATATTCTACAAGCTCACAATTAGCTTTTGAAAGATAGGCAAGGATTTCTCAATTTTTTCCGTGGCAAAACAGAATGAAATTCTGAAATATCCAGGCCGCCCAAATGCGCGGCCTGGAACCAGTAATAAATTTTCTTTTTGGGCTAAAGCTATAAACTCAGCATCATCTGCAATTGGGCTTTTAACAAAGAGGTAAAAAGCGCCGCCAGGCTCTGTTACTTGGTAGCCCATTTCTCTTAACCCATTGACCAAAATATCCTTATTGGCTTGGTAAGGGGTTAGATCTACCATGGCATCGCCAATCATGGGTAACACTCGTTGCCAGATAGCAGGCGCATTGACAAATCCTAATATTCTGAGCGCGATAACGGCAGCTTGGATGAGTAAATCCTTTTCAGCATGCTCAGGGTGGACAGCCATGTAACCAATTCGTTCCCCAGGTAGAGCTAAATCTTTAGAAAAGCTGGTGATGATTATGGAATTTTTATAGTGATTTAGAATATTTGGCAGCTCCCCCACATAAGAGATCCTGCGGTAGGGTTCATCGCTCAATAAAGTAATAGTGTGGCCGATCTCCGCTGATTTTTTTAGTAGCAGTTGACCTAGCTGTTGCAACTCTGTGGCCGAGTAAACCACCCCCGTAGGGTTGTTGGGGCTATTGATGATGATGGCCTTGGTTCTTTTATTTATGGCCGCAGCGATATTTTCAAAATTAAGGCTGAAATCCTCGTTCGTTTCAACTCGTTTATGGACCCCGCCATGGTTACTTATATAATGGTCGTATTCAACAAAGTAGGGCACAAGGACAATTACTTCCTCAGAAGGATTAAGCAAGGCCTTCAGTACGGTATTCAAACCACCGCCAGCACCGACAGACATAATAATCTCGTTATTTGTCAGTCCCAAACCCGTTTCAGAATTTAGTTTGCCTGCAATATAATCTCGTGTTTCAGGCAGGCCTTGGTTGGGCATGTAGCGGTGTAGTCCCCCTGTGTCGATTGTTGCCAGTTGAGCTAAGGCCTCATTGACCTCTTTCGGAGGTTCAAAAACGGGGTTGCCAATGGAAAAATCAAAGACATTTTCTGCCCCAATTTCAGCAGCTCGTTTGGCGCCTTCTTCAAACATTTTGCGAATCCAAGAAGAGGCTTCCATTGAATCAAGTATTTTTTGTGATACTCCGCTCATAGGTACTCTTCTGTCAAAGCGCCCTTTAAATACTCAAATGCTTCTGCCGGAGTGTCACAGATTTTGAACATCTCTAAATCTTCAGGGCTGATAACCCCCCATTTTAGCAGGTGCTCAGGGTTCATAAAGCCTTCCCAAAACTCATTGCCATAAAGCACTATAGGCATAGTTTTTTTAATTTTTTGGGTTTGAATCAAGGTTAAGATCTCAAATAACTCATCCATGGTGCCATAACCACCAGGAAAAACCACCAAGGCTTTGGCTAGGTAGGCAAACCAAAACTTGCGGACGAAGAAATAATGAAATTCAAAAGAGATTTGTTCTGTTTGGTACGGGTTTGGGGTCTGTTCAAAGGGGAGGTTAATGTTTAGACCAATATTCTTTGCACCTGCTAGCTCAGCGCCCTTGTTGGCCGCTTCCATCATGCCTGGTCCACCACCAGAGCAGATATAAAAGCGTTTTTCAGGCTGGATAATGTTTTCTGACCACTCAGCAAGTAAACGAGCTAGCTCAACACCCTCTTCATAATATTTAGAAAGTTTGATGCCCATTTTGGCAATGTGGAGTTGGTGTTGTAGCTCTTTACTATTAGGGTCGTTTAGTAGCTGCCCTTCAATATGCAATAATTCTTTTTCTGAGTCTTCCATAGGTTTAGAGCGGGCAGAGCCAAACATGACGATAGTTGAGTTGATTTGCTCTTCTTTAAAGCGTTCGCCTGGGGCTGCCAACTCACATAAAACACGGATGGGCCTTGCGGCCTCAGAGGCAATAAATTCTTTGTCTCGGTAACTTTTTTGTCGCCACGTGTTATCTGTTAAGTGGTCGCTTTCTAGATTCTTTTGTTCCTCAAGTACCGTACCGATTTTGCCTTTTGTCATCTTGCCCCTTGAGAAAGATTTGATTCTGTGAAAAATTAAGTTTTATAGTATTTTTCCTCTCCTTAGATTTATATGTCAAATCAGATTATCAAAAATAAAAAGGCCTTTCACAATTATGAAGTCTTAGATCGCTTTGAAGCGGGAATTTCATTGGTGGGGACAGAGGTCAAGTCCTTAAGGGAAGGCTCTGTGAAAATAATGGAAGCCTTTTGCAGAATCAGTAAAGACTACGAATTAACCCTGAACCAATTGGAAATTTCTCACTTTAAGCAGGGAAACATCAATAATCACGAGGTTACTCGGGTGCGTAAGCTTTTAATGCACAAGCGTGAAATTTTTAGGCTAAGCCAGAAAATGCAAGAAAAGGGTTTGAGCTTAATTCCTACAGCTATGTATTTTAAACGGGGAAGGGTTAAGGTGGAGATTGCCCTCTGTCGTGGTAAAAAGATGCATGACAAACGAGCAAGCCTTAAGGAAAAAGACCAAAAACGAGAAATTGCTCGAGCCTTGAAGGGCTAATCTGGTTTAAAATATTGCCCTGACTTAGAAACCCTAGCTTAAAAATGCTACTTTAAGGGGGGGGCTAACGAATTCTTACCTAAAAAAACCGCAATCATGAAGGGCCCATAACCCAGCCAAGACAGAGCTAAGTAGCACTCTATCTACCTTAAAAAGCCACCCTAACGGATCTAAAGGCCACTCAAGATAGAGCTAAGTAGAACACCATCTTTAAAATCTTCATTCATTAAAATATTTCCATCTGCATCAATGACAATCGTGGTACCCATAGTGCCATCATATTTTAGTTCAATCTCTCGAGCCAAATCCACCAATAAGGTCACCCCTGCATTTTGATAGCCTGAAGAAACTAAAGAAATCTGAGAGCTACTGGTTGAGCCTGAAACATAATCGACCAAATAAAAACCCACATTGCTATAACTGGGCATAACCTTGGCGATCATTTTATCGGCATGACCATTGCAGATAGGGCACCACATGGTGAAATATAAAACAATTGCATCATGTTTGGTTAGCTCGGTGTCTAGGTCAATATCCACATCTGAGCCATTTTGAACTGTAATATCAATCTCTATGTTGGTGCCTGTAGTCGTACTAGCGGCGCTGGCTGTTTTGTTTTCACCGCTGGGCACAAGATCGTTCATGGTATCCTTGCAACCACTTCCAAAAAGGAAGGTCAAAAGTAACGCCACGAGGAGGAAAAATTTTGAAAAAGACATTGGATGAGAAAAAGATATAAAACTAGTGAAAGACATGAGTTAACCCCAAGCTAGTGGTGTTGGTAATGGGGAAGTTTTTCCCTGCCCCTGTTTGTTTTAAAGCTGCATTTAGGCCCAAGGTCACAACCCAGCTTTGGTCCATTGTTGCGTATCCAAGGCTTAAGCCTTGTGATTGTTTGGCTAGGTCGGTATCGGGGTCGGTAGCGCCGTTGATTTTGGCTGCATCTTCGCTAAATTTGCTCTGACTCAAATTTAAAGTAGCCTGATCTAAGCTGTCTAAAAACCAGGTGTAGCTAAGGGTTAAGCCAATGCTAAACCTATCGCCCAATTGTTTTTTGTAAGGGGTAACATAGTTTCCCGTTTCTTGGTTGATCATGCGTGCCTTGTAAAGGGTGTAGCCACCATTGAGTGAGACTGTATAGGGGTAGACGGTTTTTTCAACCAAGGCTGTGGCCTCTAGGGCGTAAAAACCTCGCCCTGTTATATCAAAACTACTATCCACATCATCGTAGGGGCTTAAACCTGTGGGCAGGGTCAAGTTCAAACCATAGTAGTTGGCTGGTTGCCAATCTTCAGGGCGAGTGATTTCATTGACGCAGGTTATATTATCAAAATTTTCGTAGAGCAAACCTAATTTTGTGTCACCAAGCCCTTGTGTGTGGCTTTGTACACCACTATAAACATTGTCATTTTTTACCCAAGATGCGGAAAGGTTCGCTTGTAAATTTGGGGTCAGGCGCTTGGCATAAGCAAATTCGAACCGAGTTTGAGTCAAGTTGGAGCCTGTAGGGTCGGCTAACACCTCGCCTTTTTGGTTCCAAAAACCATCGTAGGTTTCTTGGGATAGCCCAACCTTTGCAACTTGAGGCATAAATTTTGGGATGGTCACAGAACCACCACCACTGCCACCACAGCATGATGCCGCGTAAATATTACCTGTGTTGAGGCTTAGTAAAAATAGAATAATTAGTTTTTTCATTTCTTTTTTGCTTAAATATGTGGCTTCCTGCTGCCCTAGCTCAGGGTGCGTCAAACCTTAGCTTGTTGTTGGGGTTTGGGAGGTATTTTTGTTTGTTCTTCTGCTAAATTAAATGGGTTTAAATTAATTTCAATAATTTGAATTTTACCTTAACCCCAACAGCACGGTTACTAATCAATGCTACTGGGGCATCGGGAGGAATATTTTTTATTCTTAAACTTAATTTAAACTAATTTAATTTTTTTCCCAAAGCCTCAAAATACTATTTTGGGGTTTTGGGAGTTTTCAGTCCCTCCTTGGACCTAAACCCTTAGGGAAAGGGAAATAACCCTGGGGTTTCTACACATCAATCTTTATTAAGGAGTTATAGTGAAAGTTCCGTAGGCGTTTGTGCCACTAGCAGTAGCGCCGTCAGTAGACTTCTGCTCGCCGTTGACCAAGACTCGAACATAGATATCATCCTCTGTGTCGGCAGTTAGGCTTAAGCTGGTAGTACTAAAAACACCACTGCCATTGTTGGCCATGGTATACCAAGTACTAGCGTCTAAACTGGCTTCTACTACAACTGTGGACACAGCAAGCTCATAAGTACCGCCGTCATTTAAGGTGGTGCTGGCTGTAACAGCAGGAAAGCTCATCATTTTTTCTTGGGCGCTCAAAAATACAGCAAAAGTATTACTACTAGCGGTAACCGTGTGTTTGAAAAGGTAATAAGGCCTTGAAATCACATCACCATACATATCTGTTATGGTATCATCGACACCCTTTAAGGCAACTCTTGCTGTGTCTGTCATCGACATGGAAACGGTTGGGTAAAAAATTGCTGTTTCTTTAGCTCCACTCACTGTAATAGAGGGCTTTAAAGACCAGTAACCAGTATTGCCGCTGCTCGATTTGCTTGCCATGAGGTAGTAGAGAGTACAGCTCCACTTGGTGGTCGTAGATTGAGTGCAACCTGTAACAGGTGTGGCGTGCGTTTTTGTGGGCATGCCCATTGTTGCAGCCAAAGAAATTGTTGGAGTTGTACTTAGCGCATCCCCGTCTAAATCGGTGATGGTAAGGCTAAAGGTTGATTTACCCTGCATTGGGCTCATGGAACCTGGAATATAAACCACCTTGTAGCTGTCAGTGTAGGCTGTGTAACTAAAGGGAAGGTTGCCCATGCCAGCGTAGGTTTGGCCAGATAGGTTTCTGTCGCTGGCAGTAAAGGTCACTAAAGCATCACCGTATCTTTTTGCCATATCTAAAGGCATAGTTCCGTTGGAAAGGGAGAGAGTTGTTGTGCCAAAAAGGCCATCAATCGAGCCATCACTCAAGTCTTGCCCTAGGGCCTTTAACATGGTGGCCTGTCCCGAGGGAGAGCCTATCACGTCATCTGTCAACTGACTGAACCCCGCCGCTTTGATGCCTGCCAATTTAGCGTCGGAATCGCTAGAGTCACTTTGGTCTTCTGTGGCAACTAATGGGGTCACGGTGTTGTCTGGTGTGTAGTTGAATTCACTGGTGAAAGCTGCCAAGGCTGCGGTGTAAGCCGTGTTTAAGTTAGTCACTGAGCTGTGGTTCTCGCTCCAGTTTTCTGTAGCAACGGCAACAATAGTGGTTGCAGGGGTGATGTTCACCGCGGTTGCTGTGGCGGACAAGGTATTGGCTTTAACAAAAACACTCAGGCCATTTTCGGCTAGGGTTGTGGTTGTTCCTGTTGCTTCATCTGTGTAGGTCCCGCCACTGGCTTTAATGTAGAGGTTTGATGAAAGAACACTGGTCAAAATCTCTAAAGAAAATGCACCGTTTGAAGTTTGTGTTGGTGCGGAAACTACAGTCCCCTTTGTGTCGTAAGCTACAATGGATGCGCCTTGGAGGTGTGCAGCCATGGCGCTACCTGTAACAGTGGTCATGGGTGAAGAATCGGTTGTGTCTGTTTTACAGCCTCCCAGTGCAAGGGCAAAGCCCATTGCACAGAGTAAGGCCCAAGATTTGGGTCTGTTATTCATGTTTTTTTTTGTAAAAAAAGTGTTTTGATAAAAAAATTATTTTAGCAACAATTTATTTCTGAAAGGACCAAAAGTCGAGACAGACTAAAATAAAATTTAGAGAAAATTACGTCTGGATAATGACTAAGCTTGGCTCTAAAGGGGCTAAGCTCCGCACTAAAGACGGGTAGAAGCTGTTTAAGCTAGAGGTGGCGCACGGCCAGAGTTTTGGGTGACCAGTACTGTTTGTTTTGGTAAAACAGCAATGGTGACGACTCGGTAAGCAGTAGAGTCTTTGTAAGTCAGTTCAGGAGCAACGTAAAGAGCGAAACCTTGAGAGATATGGCAAAAAGAACAGCCTTCAGGGCCGCATTCTTGAGAGTCCTCTCCTTGGTCAGTCGTTGTCTGACAATCAGCAAGAGAAAGGCCATCGGTGGAAACGATAGCAGCCTCAAATTGATCAAATGTAACACAGTTTGCGGCAGAAACACCAATACCCAATACAAAAAACGCAATCCACCCTAAGGTAAAGATTTTTTGAAAAAAGGTTTTTTGTTGTTTCATGATTCTATGTTCAATTTTTTTGTTAACCTTTCTGGATTTTTTTGATCTATGGCAAGAAAAAAATTGTAACTAAGGGAGCAAACTTAAAATAAAAGTAGAAAGTTCACCTTTTAATTCAG
>JASJGK010000283.1:0-7631 GCA_033791585.1 SAR324 cluster bacterium
TGGTACGATAACGAATGGGGATATTCAAACAAAGCTGTCGATCTGATTGAGTTCATTCATTCGAAACAGTAATCTCTTTAGGGAGGGGAATGGTTTTTCAAAGAAAAAGTCAAAGGTTTGACCATGTGTATATTAGCTTAAAGTTCCAAGAACAAGCTGATTGGCATTGGGTTAAGGCATATAACTGGAGCGAAGAGGGATTTCATTTCCTTTTTGATTCTCCAGTTCCAATTGGCGAAAAGTTTCAGTTTAAAAAGGGCTTAGATGTCTTTAACGGTGAAACCGTATGGTCTAGGCAGCAAATTAGCAACGAGGATCTGTTTTTTATGGGCATGAATCGTTTGTTAGCCGATAAATTTTCTGAAAAGTTTAAGACTACTAAGTTTGACTATGATTTTATTGACCTTCTTCGTGGCCAAGATGTTGCCGCCAAGATGGAATATGCGCAAAAATTTTTAGGCTTCTTTGTTTCTCGAAACATGATGCTTGAAGAAATTGAAAAAAATCAATGGGCAGACAAAAAGCAGTTTGGTGTTAAGATCGTTGATCCAAATTGGAAAAAGATCTTTGACCAAGTTTTACATTACTCTGATACGGTCGCAGGCATTACTCGGTCTTTGGATAAAAAACTGGATGCTGTCAAAGTCGACTAGACGGAGAAAATTAAAACCATTCCTTCCTTAAAAATGAAAAAGCCCCCTGCTATCAATAGATAACAGGGGGCTTTTTTTTGACTTAAAATTGGGCTTCAGCGTTTTACATAAAGAACTGATAGCTCTTTTGTGCAAATGTTAAAGTCTCAATTACTCGCCAGATGGAACTAACTGACCAGAGTCAGTGATGGTACGATAGTAGCAGCCTGATCGAGTTGCACCTGAATCATCTTTGGTGTGACATGCACCTTTACCTTGGGGAGTAACCTTGTACAAAATTGAATTCTGTTCACAATTTACGCGGGTTTCTACTAGCTTTAAGGTGTCGCCACTGGTCATGCCTTTAACCCAAAGCTCATTGCGGCTAGTGCTCCAAAAGACAGCTACTTTTCTTTTTAGGGCTTCATCTAAAGCTTCTTTATTTACATAACCTAAAATCAAAACTTCACCGGTTTTAGCATCTTGGGCCACCGCTGGAATAATGTCCTGCCCACAGTTTGCAGCCTTGGCTAGTTTTGTGAAGTCGAGTTCTAGCTGGCTTCCTTCTTCAATTTCTTTACTCATATTGTTCCTTTGCTCATTTGTTCTTTACAGTTTAAACCATTTTCTCATTTAAGTAGTTTGTTAGCTGATCAATAGCTACACGTTCTTGGTTCATAGTGTCTCTTTCTCTAACTGTAACCATTTGGTCCTCTAGAGAATCAAAGTCAACGGTAATGCAAAAAGGCGTACCTATCTCGTCTTGCCGACGGTATCTTTTACCAATGGATTGGCTTTCGTCGTAATCCACAGCAAAGTCGTTGGAAATAGCATTAAACACTTCTTGGCCCTTTTCGCTCAATTTTTTTGACAGAGGCAATACACAGGCTTTAAACGGGGCTAACCTGTGATTTAGTCTTAATACCACCCTTGTATCACCGTCAATTTCTTCTTCGTCATAGGCGCTGACCAAGAAGGCCAGAAGCACACGATCGGCACCCAGACTAGGCTCAATTACATGAGGGATATACTTCTCATTGGTTGTGGGGTCAAGATAATGTAAATCCTTACCTGAGTGAGTTTGGTGTTGGGTTAAATCAAAATCACCTCGGTGAGCAATCCCCCAAAGTTCACCCCAACCAAAGGGGAATAAAAATTCAACATCACTTGTCGCCTTAGAGTAGTGAGATAACTCATCTTCACCATGGTCACGAAGCCTTGTTAGTTCTGACTTTAGGCCGTGAGTCTTCAGCCATTCCATACAGAATGCCTTCCACATGTCATGCTCTTTGAGAGATTCATCAGGATGGCAGAAGTACTCCATTTCCATTTGGTCAAATTCTCTGGTTCGGAAGATAAAATTTCCAGGAGTAATTTCATTTCTGAATGCCTTACCAATCTGTGCGATACCAAAAGGAATCTTCTTTCTCGAAGTGGTAGTCACATTTTTAAAGTTTACAAAAATCCCCTGAGCCGTTTCTGGCCTTAAGTATACTTCCGAAGAAGTATCGTCAGTAACACCCATATGGGTTTTAAACATCAGATTAAACTGGCGAATATCAGTAAAATTTTGTGCACCGCATTTTGGGCATTTGATATCCCACTTGGCTAGTTCTTCTGGCAATTTATCTATGTCATACCCCAATCCTTCAGGATCATAGTTAGCATTTTCTTGGCTTTCTTTGAAAATTGCATCCTCAACTAATTTATCGGCTCTATGACGAGTTTTACACTCTTTACAGTCCATCAAAGGATCTGAATATCCACCAACATGTCCACTTGCTTCCCACACTTTTGGGTTCATCATCAGTGCGCAGTCCATGCCCACAACATCAAATCTATTTTGCACAAAAGACTTCCACCAAGCTTGCTTGATGTTGTTCTTAAGCTCAACGCCTAAGGGGCCATAGTCCCATGAGTTAGCGAGGCCTCCATAGATATCACTTCCAGGGAAGATAAACCCTCTTCTTTTGGCCAGTGATATTAATTTTTCCATTGTTGCTGCACTAGACATGTCTTTCCTTACATTTTGTTAATAGCTGTAATTCCAATGATATCCAGTGCTTTTCCAAGGCCTTTTTGTACGGCCAAGGTTAATTGAATACGAAATTGCAATTCAGGCGCTTCAGCGTTTAAAACATGAAGCTCGTTGTAAAATTTATTAAAGACCTTGCAAAGGTCATAGGCCCAGCCGCAAACAATTGCAGGGTTTCGCTCTTTAGTTGCAGCGCTTAAAGCGTCATTGAGTCTCGCTAAATGAAGCAGTAACTGGCTTTCTACTGGGTGAATTGTTGGGAATTTTTTAATGGTTTCATTAAGTAGAGTTTGATCTTCTACCTTGCCCAGCAAACTGTTAATTCTGGCGTATACATACTGTAAATAAGGGCCAGTCTGGCCTTCGAAAGACAGAGACTCTTTAGGGTTAAATTGGATTTCTTTTTGGGCACCACTTCTCAAAATAAAAAACTTCAAAGCCGCTTGACCAATGGCTTCGGCTGTTTCCTCTTTTAATTTTGTTTGGTCTTTAGAAAAATTGGCCCTTTTATTGATCTCTTCTAAACTTAAGTTTTTCAGCTCTTCCATCAACTCATCTAGATCGACAACAGTGCCTTCACGGGATTTCATTTTTCCCTCAGGCAAGGTGATCATACCGTAGCTGATATGTTCACATTGCTTTGCCCAATCATAACCAAACTTTTCAAGAGTTTTAAACAAAACTCGAAAGTGATTGTCTTGTTCATTGCCAACGACAAAAAGACAAGAATCCAAAGGGGCATGATCAGCAAATTTTGTGACAGTCGTATTTATGTCTTGGGTGATGTACATGCTAGTGCCGTCACCTCGAAGTAAGATTTTTTTCCCTAGCTTTTCTGCTTCAAGGTCGATGGATATGGCTCCATTTTCTTCTTTTTGGGCTAAACCATCGTCAAAAGCCTTTAAAACTAACTCTTTTCCGCCAATGAAGGTTTTGGACTCATAATAATATTGGTCAAATCCAGCGCCCATTCTGGCATAGGTTTTTTTAAAGCCTTCATAGACCCAAGAGTTCATCTCTTCCCAGAGTTTTAGGGTCTCAGGGTCACTTGCTTCCCACTTTTTTAGAAGTTCCCTTGCTTGCTCCTCTAGGCTTTCGTCTTTTTTTAATTCCTGGTCATAACGGACATAAAAATTTCCTACCAACTTATCGCCTTTAATTCCTTCAGAAATGGGAGTTGCACCATCCCCCCATTTTTGATAGGCGAGCATGGACTTGCATATATGAATTCCACGGTCGTTGACCAAGTTCACCTTTGTGACTGAATAACCTTGGGAGGCAAATAGATTTGCTAGAGCCATACCCAAAAGATTATTTCGACCATGACCTAAGTGTAAAGGCTTGTTTGTGTTAGGGCTGGAGTATTCTAGTAGGATTTTCTTTCCCTTTCCTTGATCACTAAAACCGAAACTTTCTAACTTCGAGGCTGCAAATATATGCTTTGCCATCAATTCTGGCGCAATAAAGAAATTGACATAAGGCCCGGATGCTTCAACTTTAGCAAAACAATCGCAAGAACCATAAGTGTTAGCAAGTTCCGTAGCTATAATTTGAGGGGATTTTTTTAAGGTCTTGGCCAAAGGAAAACAGGCAAAGGCGATGTGGCCCACGGCAGCATCCGCTGGTTGTTCCAACTTGAATTTGCAGGGGTCTGCCGTTGTTCCGCTCAGGCTTTCCACCAGAACCGCCATGCGGTCGCTGATGAGAATTTTAGCCTTTTCGACCAAATTACCAGAGTGATTTTTACTTAAAGTATTGACCATAAACTTAGCGGTTAAACCTGTCTAAAAGCATAACCACAGGGCTAGCAACAAAAACAGAGGAGTAAGTACCAACAACCAAGCCAATCAACATAGCAAAGCAGAAATCATGAATGATCTCGCCACCAAGTAAAAAGAGGGCTAAAACAACCAAAAAGGTAGTAACACTGGTTAATATGGTACGACTCAAGCTCTCGTTGATACTCAAGTTGATAGTACTTTTTAAGGGGCTTTTGGGCATGCGAGCGATATTTTCTCGAATGCGATCGAAAACAACAATAGTATCATTTAAAGAATAACCAATAATTGTAAGCAGGGCTGCCACAATGGTTAAGGTAAAGTCTTTTTCCATTAGGACGAAGATTCCCATGGTCACGATAACATCATGAAACAGGGCAGCGACAGAGGCTATGGCAAAATGAAACTTAAATCTCACACTAATATAAAGCAAAATTCCGACTAAAGCATAAAGTGCCGCTTCTAAGGCCTTCGTTTTTAGCTCAGCGCCAACTTTAGGGCCTACAGTTTCAACTCTTCTGATCTCAGTAAAACTAGGGAAATTGTCTGTTAAGATTTTACCTAAGCTTGCTTGGAGGTTTAATCCTTTGTCCACAAGGGCTTCTTGGGGTAAAGTAATCAAAATTTCATTTTCAACATCTTCACCAAAGGTAGTAACGTTCACCTGTTGGCCCAATGCGCTGCCTAAAGTGCTTCTAACACCACTCAAAGGGGGTTGGCCTGTAAACTTAGCCTGCACAATGGTGCCGCCCTTAAAATCGATCCCGTAGTGGATTCCGCTAGATGCAAGCCCATATCCGCCTAAAGCGAACAAACAAATGGATAGAACAACAGCAAATTTTCTTTTGCCCATGATATCAAAATCGGGCGTTTTTTGGAAAAATTTCATTTAAATTGAAACCTCGTCTAGGTTTTGTCGCCTTAAATAAACAACCTCGAAGAGGAAGCGACTGACAAATATTGCGGTAAACATACTGGCTACAATACCAATAGAAAGAGTAACGGCGAAGCCTTTGATGGGGCCTGTACCAAACTGGAATAAGATGACAGCAGCCATGATGGTGGTGATGTTCGCATCTAAAATCGTCACGGTTGCCTTTTGGAAACCTATTTGGATAGCTTTGCGGGCTGAGTTGCCACGAGTTAACTCTTCTCGAATTCTCTCAAAGATCAACACATTGGCATCTACAGCCATTCCAATCGTTAAAATGATCCCCGCCATACCAGGTAGGGTCAAGGTTGCTTGAAAGTAAGCCAAAGCCGCCACGATCAAAAGCAGATTAAAGATTAGGGCCAAGACGCTGAAAATGCCTGATACACGGTAATAAACCATCATAAAGAGCATAACAGCAGCAAAGCCTAAACAAAGGCTGATTAATGCCTGCCTGATTGAATCTTCACCCAAACTTGCACCAATTGTTCGTTCTTCGTGAATCACAATAGGAGCAGGCAAAGCGCCTGATCTAAGCACCAACGCCAATTCACTTGCTTCTTCAGGACTAAAGCTACCGGTTATCTGGGCTTCACCTCCTGTGATAGGTTCGTTGATTCTAGGAGCGGACTGGACTTTGTTATCTAAAACAATAGCCAGCTTTTTACCAACAGCGTTTTTGGTAATTTCGGCAAAAAGCTCTGAACCATCATCATCAAAAGACATAGATACATAAGCTTCGCCTGTTTGCAAAAAGCCCACACGTGCATCACGGATCATGCTTCCTTGCAACAATACTTTTTTATCAACAACCCAAGGAAGTGTCCGTTCTATCTCTTTGGTAATTGGGTCTTTAACTTCTTCAAACAACAATTCTTGTTCCCTTGTTAGGGCTTCAGGATTGGCTCCATCAATAACAATTTTAAAATTTAAAACGGCTACCTGACCAATCACACGTCTGGCTCTATCTGGGTCTTTTAGTCCTGGTAATTGGATGATAATAGAGTCATTTCCACGTTTTTGGATGCTTGGCTCTTTCACACCGAGTAAATCAATTCTGTTTCTAATGGTTTCTAAAGCTTGGTCAAGGGCGTTGTTCTTAATTCGCTCCTCCTCTTCAGGCTTTAAAACAAGCTGGTAACCTAGGTCAGAAAGCTTTATTTCAAAATCAGGCTCTAAAATTTTAGCATAGATTTCTTTGGTCAGATCGATATTTTCGCCAACTTCTAGAGTCAACTCAATCATCTTACCTGAAACCTGAACTAGTTCATAGTTCACGTTTTCTTCAATCAGGCGGTCTTCTAAGGATTCAGACTGACGAAGTAAGTAAGCATCCACAACAGCTTCAACATCTACACCGATATCCTGGTACATTCCACCTTGGAGGTCTAGCCCGAGGCTCACAACGTTTTCTTCGACTTTAGGCCGTAAAATATAAGCTGATTCATCAGGTAGATAAGTCAGCTCCATTTCATCGTTTAAAATAGACTTTAAAGGCTCAATCTTATCGGAAACCCTTCTATTTTTAGCTAGGGTCAGGCGAATGGACTGGCCATCGTTACCTAATTCCACATTCTTAATCTTGTTGGCATGGGTGACCATTGAGTTTAGCATCTCAGCAGTTTTACTCACAAAGACTTTATCTTCTCTACCAGCTTTTATAACAAACTCACTGGATTCTTCCCCAGGGTTCGCATCATAGTCTTGGCTTAAAATGGCTAAGGCTGGGTTTGAAAGGTTGATTTTTTCATTGGGTAAGTGAATTACTTGGATTTTATTCGCTTTAGCATCTGCTAAAGCCAAGCCAATAACCTTGACCTCGTTGATCTGCTTTTCGTATAGCTGAGCTTTGCTAAGCATTTGGCCTTGGAGGTTGGAAGCCTCTCCAGGCTGTAATGCTACAAAGGTAGGGTAAGTATTATATAGGGCTAAAAGGAGAATCAGTAAAATCCCCAAGCCTTTAACAGGTGTGCTCATAGATATTTATGGGTTTCTATTTGGTTTCTTTTTCTTTTTTATCGTTTTTTTCTTTTTTGTCTTCTTTCGTTTTTTTAGAAGGCAACTTAACCATTTCGCTAACTTGGGATTTTAAAATCTTGATCACAGTTTTATCTGCAATTTCAACAAATACAAAGTCTTCAGTTGGGTCTGGCTTTTGGTCAATTTTGCCGTAAATCCCTGACCCTGTAATGATCTTATCATTTTTGTTAAGTTCTTCTAACATTGCGCCGTGTTCTTTGGCCTTTTTTTGCTGT
>JASJGK010000284.1:0-4320 GCA_033791585.1 SAR324 cluster bacterium
TCACCAAAGCCTTTTTCATATCCTTGATATAAATGGTATTAGGATTTTCTTTTTGTGAGCTTTCAAGACTTGATTCAATCGCTGAATTAGGCAACCAAGTTGAATCCATGTTGATCACAACAACAGCTTGAAACTTTTTAGACTCACGCTTCTCTTTTTTAAAGGCCTCAACAGCGTGAGCATTCAATGATTTTTCATCAGGATCAACGTAAAAGAAAAGTGTCACCTTTCCTTTGAAAGAAGCAGCCGAATCCCAAGCTCCACCTTTTACTAGTCCACCTTTACTTCCCTCTAAAACAACGGGGCTAAGGATGCGGCCTACTTTAGGCGCTGCCATTAGGGCAAAAGGTAAGAAAGTAATCAAAAGTGCTATCATTAATTTTTTCATTTGTTCTCCATATCCTGAATCATTTTTTTTATGGTTTTATCATTAGGAATGGTTGCTGTGTATTCCACTACCATTCCTTCTTCTACATAGTCGATCTTGTCCACTATGCAAAAGGGGTAAAGTTTTGATAAAATTCCCCCCATATCATAAGTGAGAGTTATTTTTTCTGTTACAAAGGTTTTGCTAAAGTGCTCTTGGATTGCCTCTTTAAGTGCTTCAACTGACTTGTTATTGAGATTAGTGGCAAACAATGCATTTGGGAAGGTTTTTTTTAAAATGATCAGCTCCACATCATTAGCAATGAGGTCAGATTTATTTAAAATTAGTATCCGTGGGACTTTATCAGCACCGATTTCCTTTAAGGCATCTAGGGTCGTTTCGATTTCTAAAAATATTTTAATACTAGAAGCATCCACCACGTGCAGCAACAGATCGGCTTCGTGGACCACAGCCAAGGTTGATCGGAAACTAGCTATTAAATGATGAGGCAATTTTTGGATAAAACCGACGGTGTCAGAAAGCAAAATATCTGGTTTGGTGAGGCCCGTGAGTTTTCTGGTGGTAGATTCTAAAGTTGCAAAGAGTACATCTTTACCGCCATCCCCTTTTCCCGTCATGCTTTTCAGCAGAGTTGTTTTCCCTGCATTTGTGTAGCCCACTAAACTAACAGAAAAAACATTGTCCCGCTGCTTGGTCTGATTTTGTCTTTGCTTTTCTATACGCTCTAAATCTTTTTGCAATCTGCTCATTCGCTTGCGCACAATATTTCTATCGATGGAAATTTGTTTTTCACCTGTTCCCCTTGATGCTGAAATTCCACCCTTTTCACGGTCTAAGTGAGACCACATCCCCATTAATCGAGGCAACATATAATACAAGCGAGCAAGCTCTACCTGGGTTTTGGATTCAGGGGTTCTTGCGTGATCTGAAAAAATTTCAAGTATAACTTGGCTACGATCCAAAACCATAGCATCAAGAGCAAGCTCAATGTTTATTCCCTGTTTGGGGCTAAGTTCGGTATCCATGACCAGTGTATCGGCTTCAAACTCTTCCATGAAGGCCTTGATTTCTTCCAGTTTTCCTTTGCCTAAAAAGGTCTTACTTTCAGGGGAGGGTCTGGATTGGATTTCCTTGCCCACAATATTAAAGCCTAAGGTAACACACAGGGCTTCTAGCTCTTTCATTGATTCTTGGGTATCTTCCAAAGGGGTATTTTTAACGTGCACCGCAGCCAGAAAGACATTTACCGTTTTTTTTTCTTCACTCATTCAAACGACTCCCCGGCCTTTAATTGGTAACCATTCAACCACTGGGAGGCCTCAATGGATTTTTTGGATTCCGGTTGCAGCTCTAAAACCTGCAAGGTCCCTTGCCCGCAACCGACAAATAGTTTTTCATCTTTTGTAAGTAGTGCCCCGTTTTCAAGGTTTAAGGCCTCATCAGTAAGTGCTAACCCTTTTATATTAATCCCTTTGCCGCGAAATCCCGTGGTCAAACCTGGTTTTGGCGCAAAGGCACGAAGCTGGTTAAAGATATCTTGGTTGCTTTTACTCCAGTCAATCACTCGGTCTTCCTTGGTGAGTAATCTTGTGTGGGTCGCCTGTTCGTGGGGCTGGGGCACAGGGATAATTGAGTCAAACTCTGCCATGGTTTTCACAAGGAGGTCCCCGCCAGATTGAGCAAGTTTAATGGATAGGGTCTCAATATTATCCTCAAGTTCAATTTTGGTCTCAGCCACCTGCAACATATCGCCTGTATCTAGCCCAGCATCCATTTTCATGGTAGTTACGCCTGTAACCTTCTGGCCTTCAAGCAATGCAAAATGAATGGGTGCGGCACCTCTGTACAGAGGCAACAAAGATCCATGTACATTGATACAAGCTTTTTTGGGGAGATCTAAAATAGCTTGGGGCAAAATCCGTCCATAGGCCACTACAGCAAAAAAATCTGCCTCGTAACTGGCTAAGGTCTCGTGGGTTTCTGGGGATTTGAGCTTGGTAGGCTGAAAGACTTCTATATTGTGCTCCAGAGCCATTTTTTTTACAGGTGGGGGGCTTAGCTTTTGGCCTCGACCCTGTTTTTTATCTGGCTGGCAAACCACTAAACAAACCTCATGCCCTGCATTAATTACGGCTTCAAGGGTTACACAGGCAAAATGGGGGGTCCCCATGAAGATCACTTTAGACATACAAATTTTTTACCCTGATATCTTGAACTAACTAATTTTTTCAGTAAGTTAACTGAAAAACTAAAGGAGAATTCCAGCGGTTGCGTAAGTTTCTTGCATATTTTGCAAGAAGGCAGGAGGCGGTGTAATTTCAAATTTCTGCAAATAAGGATCAGTTGCGCCAAGCTTTGACACACCTGCTGCCAAGTCATCAGTTCCCAGTGCATCGACTCCCGCCCCTGTTATAGACCCAATATAGGCTTTTTCTTTCAGGTAATCTAGCTCAGACTGTAATTTTGTGAAAATGGTCCTTTTTGCTTGGGGCGTAATTTTCAGGGCGCAACCTGCAAGCAACTCCTTGGCGCTTTTTTCTAATCGCCCTCGGTTAGTGCTAAATTCTAGGACCCAAGAGCCAGCCAAATAGGCTGTAAGGGGCAGCAGGAATTTATGTTTTTTACTATCTTCTGTAAAAGCCCGCTCTGGCACCAAATTTAGATGGGAGCCGATTCTTAAGTTTGTCCCGTCGCCCAGCACAAAAGCATCTAGACTTAAATCTTGACCTGCAACCTTTTTAGAAATTCCTCGGTAATGTTTGGTCATGCTATTAAATAGCGGTGTCGCTCTTTCTAAAATTGGTTCTTCTGTAATATAGCGGCGTTTTACCTCCACTTTGTTTAAAATAGAAAGCACATCTTCAAGATTTTTTTCCTCAGCCTCGTACTTGTTGACCTGATATTTATGGTACCCCAATAACTCAGCATGAGAGAAAAAATCAAAAAAGAAACTGGTAGTTTCTGCCCTTGCTACCTGACGGAGGATTCCAAATAAATGCCGGACACCATTAGACCCTAATTTTTTTTCAATCAAGCCTTGGAGCTTTAACAAAGTTTCAGCCGGGGTTTCAGGGATCAATGAAAGCTGGCCCCCTTCCTCTTTGGCATTGGGAAATTCCAAACTGACCGAGCTGGGCCTGCCCAAGGGGCTATTGTTGTTAATCTCTTGCAGTCGTTTTTCCACTTGTAAGAGCTTACAGGTCAACTCTTGGCCCAAATTCACAGCGTGACACAAGGGGTTGGTGGGCAACCAAAAGGGGCTAGATTTATGGTATGAGCCTTTTCTGGCAACCCAGTAGCTTTTAGGAAAGGCCCCTCTAACAAGTTCGAGCCTAAGATTTGGAGGCGGTGGCTCGGGGTCTTGCTCTAAAAAACAAAGGGCCACCCACTCTAAAATAGGATGCATTTCGCCAGTTTCAAATGCGTAAGTTTGGGCTAGGCTGGCAAAGCTTTTTTCACTTAAATCAGAAGACAGGGTCAGCTTAATTTTTTCCCATTTATTGTCAATGGAGGCGGATTGGACCAGAATCTCAGCAATTTTAATCCGTAAATCAGCCTTACCATCTTCATCTAAAATAAATTGGACCAAGTCCTTAAGCCTAAGCCAACGAGAGGTTGCAAAGCGGAAGTTTTTTTCCCGCCTGACATTAGGGTCGGAGTATTTTAAATGCTCTTCTAGACCCGCTTGGATGTGCTTAAAAATCTTTTTTTTGTCACCTTGGCAGCTTTTATTTAATGATAAAAAAGCAAATAGTAGCTCTAAGAGACCTAATTTAGAAGATACTCTTTCTAAATTTCCTGATTTATCTTGGGCGAGAGAAAAAAATTCCAGCATGGAGTCTTAGATAATTTAAAGAGGGATTGCAAAGTCGATTAAAAAGATGACTCTAAACAAAAAAAAGGGGAATGGCAAAATTTGGAGGAGCACCCTA
>JASJGK010000285.1:0-4205 GCA_033791585.1 SAR324 cluster bacterium
GGTAGCTTTATGGTGCCCTGGGCAGCCGCTCAAAAATAAGCAGCTAACAAATAGAGTCAGTATGAAAGTTTTTTTCATTATATTCCTATGGTTAAATTAGATTTAAGTATTGCAGGAAGTAAAAAAAAAAGAAAAGGAATATATTTCTAGAGCTGTGCACGCAGGAACATGTTCAGAACAAAAGCCGCGAGCTAGATCATCATTCTTGACTTCTAGCGTGAGCGTATGTTGCTACAAAAACCGAATTTTTTATTCTGTCTGAGGGGCAAATTCGCCTTCTCTGCTATTAGAACCCTCACTTTGAGCGCCGTCATGCATACCATGATGCATGCCTTCATGGTGGTGGTGTCCAGGGCAGCCGCTTAAAAACAGGCAGCTAATAAAGAGAGTTAAAATAAAGGTTTTTTTCATAGTTTCCTTGGTCTACCTGCCGATAGAAATGCTGCTACCGCCGCCACTATTGATAGTGAGGCTCGAAGATGTAGAATGATGACTCGGGCAGCCGCTCAAAAACAGGCAGCTAATAAAAAGAGTAAGGGGCAAGATTTTTTTCATAATTTGCTAATAGAAATGGTCTGCTGCTATCTTGGCAGGTTTTTTATAAAAGGAAAAGTTGAACTATCTTTAAAACGTTAGATTGGGCTGGAGGATTCCAGTCGAGGGAAGAGGGAAAATCTTTTTATCGCCCTTCCATAGGCATGCCAGGATAATGACCTGCGTGGTGCGAAGGGCAACCGCTTAGAAATAAACTTGAAACTAACATCAGTATTAAAATGAAATTTTTCATGGCTATCTTAAAGTTAAATAAGGTTGATACTAAACTTATGACATTTTAGGGATAATAGCGCTAGATTAAAGAGCCTCTAGCAGTTTCATCAGCTTTTTTCCCCTAGCTTGGGCAGACGCTGCACCTGATTGAGTGAGTTTCCAAATTTCAGGCGCAACAAAAGCCTTAAAGGGTCTGTGGGCCAAAGCAAATTCTGTTAAACACTGCATTGCGCTGACTATGGTGATGCGGCTTTTGCTTTCTAAAAGGCCAAAAAGCTTTGGCATTTGGCTTTCCATCTCTTCAGGGGTCAAGCCCAGAAAGGGGAGCAGGATGCAAAGATTTTGCACGGCTTGCCAAGAGGTGGCAGCTTCAAAACAATCTAAAAGGGCAAATTTAATGGGTAAAATTATTTCAGGATTACTTTCGCAGGCAATGCGCATTGCCTCTAAGGCGCGTGATTTTAATCCCACATGGGGACTATCTAGCGCTGTGGCCAGTTCTTTAATCAGGTCAGGTTGGCTAAGTAACATCTCAGCCGCTTCGGTGCGACCTGTGAGGACCATAGCATCGCCATCATTTATGAGGTCTAAAATTTCTGACATGAGGGTGTTCTGCTTGCAATTTCATGGTTCCTGCATCGGCAGGGTTAATCCTAAAACATCTATACTCCTTTAATAGGCCCAATAGAGCAAGGGGTTAGGTTGCTCTGGAGGGAGGTACTAGTCTTATATGTTTATTTTCTAAGCTCGATGAGTTTCCCGTTCAGCCATAAGGCGGCATTGAGGCAAAAGTGTCTTTCGTAAATCTGACTCCCCCTCTTTGAATTAGATTTTTAGTGAATTTGCAACATAATAGTAATGTTTATTGTAGTTGAAAAATAGTAGATATTGCTCATGGAGGCTATTATCTGAGAATAGGCATATTTAAAAAAGCTATATAAGCCCTCCCAAAAAACAAGATTTTTTGACTCATTAAAAATAGAAGTGCCTCGATTTATAAATCGATTGGTAATCTTTCTTGCGAAAAAATGATAAAGTTAGGCATAAGGCGGTGGTAAAGAGAAAAATTTAATAAGAGATCATTGATCCTTCTAGTTCTCTGTGTTAAAATATAAGGAGTAAAAAAAACTATCTCAACTCACCATACTAAGGAGTAATATGAGTGATCCAAAATTTTACAACCCACCACAATCAATTTTAGATAATGCTATAGTTAAAGACTACGATGCGATGTATAAAAGATCTATAGAAGATCGGGAAGGGTTTTGGACGGAGCAAGCAGAGACTTTAGAATGGTATAAGAAGTGGGATAAGGTACTTGATGACAGCAATAAACCCTTTTACAAGTGGTTTGTTGGTGGGAAAACGAACATCATTCACAATGCTATTGACCGTCATTTGACCACTGCCAATAGAAATAAAGTGGCCTTCATTTGGGAAGGGGAGCCTGGGGATAACAAAGTCTATTCCTACCATGCTCTAAATAGAGAAGTATCAAGAATGGCCAACATCCTTAAGGCCATGGGCGCTAAAAAGGGTGAGATTATCACTATATATATGCCCCAAATTCCAGAGTTGATTTTTGCCATGCTGGCCTGTGCCAAGATTGGCGCTTGTCACTCTGTGGTTTACGGTGGTTTTAGTGCTGATGCACTTGCTACAAGAATCCAAGATGCAAAATCTAAGGTTTTGGTAACTGCTGATGGTGGTTTTAGAAGGGGAAAAGTTGCTGATTTAAAGGGGATCGTAAATGATGCCTTGAAACATTGCCCTACTATTAACGCCGCTGTTACAGTCAAGCGTACTGGGCACGATGTGGAAATGGAAAATGATCGTGATTACTGGTATCATGATCTTTGTGCTTTACCCAATTCCAGCTCAAAATGTGAAACCGAAGAGATGGATTCAGAAGACATGCTCTTTCTGCTCTATACATCTGGCTCTACAGGCAAGCCAAAGGGCTTAGTCCACACCCACGGTGGTTATAGTGTTTATGCTGGCACCACTCATAAAATGGTATTTGATATTCAGCCAGGCGACCGCTATTGGTGTGCCGCTGACCCAGGTTGGATCACGGGCCACAGTTATATTGTTTACGGGCCATTGATTAACGGGACGACCACCATGCTTTATGAAGGCGCCCCAAACCACCCCTACCCAAATCGCTGGTGGCAGATCGTGGAAAAGTACGGGATTAATATCCTTTATACCTCACCTACTGCTATTCGGGGCCTAATGCGTTTCGGTGAGTCTTGGCCTGAAAAGCATGATCTCAGTAGCTTACGCATACTGGGTTCTGTTGGTGAACCCATTAACCCTGAGGCTTGGCGCTGGTATCATGATGTTGTTGGCAAGGGCAATTGCCCCATTATGGATACTTGGTGGCAGACAGAAACGGGTGGATTTATGATCACGCCGCTGCCAATAACACCTCTAAAACCTGGCAGTGCAACCAAGCCCTTCTTTGGTAATGAGATGGGTGTGGTGGATGAAAATGGGAATGATGTTCCCGCTGGTGAAGAAGGGGCCTTGGTTATCAAAAGTCCATGGCCGGGAATGGCTAGAACCATTTACCAAGATCCCGAGCGCTTTAAAGAAACCTATTGGAGCACCTACGAGAAGCAAGGTTGGTACACAGTAGGCGACTCAGCTAAAATAGACGAAGATGGCTATTTTTGGATCATTGGTCGGACAGATGATGTGATCAAGGTTTCTGGTTACAGACTTGGCACAGCCGAAATTGAGTCGGCTCTAGTGAGTCACCCTGCTGTTAGTGAAGGCGCTGCTGTTGCTTTGCCTCACGAGTTAAAGGGTAACGCAATCCACTGTTACGTGATTTTAACCCAAGGTTTTACAGGCTCTGAAGAGTTAGAAGCGGAGCTGATAGAACAGGTGGCAACCCACATGGGTAAAATTGCCAGACCTGAGGCAATTAACTTTGTTGAAGGCTTACCTAAAACCCGTAGTGGTAAGATCATGCGCCGTGTTTTAAAGGCGAGAGCTTTAGGGCAGGATGAAGGTGATTTAAGTACTTTAGAAGAGTAATCTTACTTTTTAAAATCTTAAATCATACGAGTTAGAATAAAAAACCCACCCTAAAAAGTGGGTTTTTTTTTGCTCATTTTTTGTTATTTGCGCAGCGAATAAATTTCCCTAAGCTATTTATCGCCTTTAATAGCTCCCTTTTGTAAGCCATAAATGTCTTAAGTAACCTAGTTGTCTTCGCCAACATACTATTAAGTAAAAGCCTTCGTCTTTTTTTTTTGAGTGTAAGCCATAAATGTCTTAAGTAACCTAGTTGTCTTCGCCAACATGTTATTAAGCAAAAGCCTGCGTCTTTTTTTTTTTGTATAAGCCAAAAATGTCTTAAGTAACCTAGTTGTCTTCGCCAACATGTTATTAAGCAAAAGCCTGCGTCTTTTTTTTTGAGTGTAAGC
>JASJGK010000286.1:0-10622 GCA_033791585.1 SAR324 cluster bacterium
TGCCATACGAAGCGGTGAGGAGGAAGAACCTAAAAGCACCATATTGATCAACTGCAAAGCCAATAATTCTAAAGGTTCTAAGATATCGCAGGTCAACCAAGCAACTAGGAATTGGTTTGAGGCACCATCATCCTCTTCTTTAGACAAGGGATAGGTTACCTCTCTTTTTTGGGGCGCTGTGTAACGGGTTTCACGGCCAACAGCCGTATCTGTTTTTATAGCAGTGAACTCAGCTAGTACCTTTCCTTCAATTTTTTCTAGGTGATCTAACAGGGGTAGATTTCCATAGCTATAAAAGAAGGCATTACTGGGGTGATAATGGGTCTGGTGGAATTTTTTTAAGTCGTCCCAGCTTAGGTTCAAGATATCACTAGGCTCACCACCTGAGTTATTTTTGTAAGTAAGGGTGGGAAACAGAGCCTCGCCTAAAGCACGATGCAAAATACTAGAAGGCTGACTCATGGAACCTTTCATTTCATTGTAAACCACACCCTTATATTGTAAATCGCTAGTTGGGTCGCCTGGGGTTTCAAATTCTATTCTATGGCCTTCTTGGCTAAAATTCATTTCTGTCAGGCTCGGGAAAAAGGCAGCATCCAGATAGACATCCATTAAGTTATAGAAGTCTTTGGGGATCTGACTAGCAAAGGGGTACATAGTCCAATCACTGGCAGTAAAGGCGTTCATAAAGGTATTCATTGAACGCTTGATCATAGAAAAGAAGGGGTCACGAACAGGGAAATTTTTAGAACCACACAAGGCTGTATGCTCTAATATATGTGCCACACCTGTAGAATCTTTCGGGGTCGTAGGGAAGGCAACGCCAAAAAGATTATTGTCATCCTCATTGGCAAGGTGGATCATTTTCGCCCCTGTGCCCTTGTGAACCAACTCAACTAAGGTTAAGTCTAGCTTTTGCAAAGGCTGAATGCGTTTTACTTCAAAACCAAAATAATCACCACCTACAACTAATGCTGCAATCCCTTGTCGCTCTTCCATCAAATCTCCTTAAGTTATTTTCTTACTCTATTTGTAGAGGAACCAGAAAAAAGCGTCAATTTTGGCGACCTCGCCCAAAAAAGTCCGACCCTTGTTTTCTATAGTCATTAGGCCAAAATAGCCCAGCAATTATCACCACAATCCTATAGTAGGGTAAATAATTTAGGGTATAAATTCAGTTAGTTAGATGGAAAAACAAAGGCTCTACATTAAATTACGACAAAAGTGGCAGCCAGAGGGACAAAAAAGAAGTTGTGGGGATAATTAGACTAAATTTACAAAAATTATTAAAATTTAATAAAATCAGTATCTTATATAAAAAGAAGAAATTTAAGGGAAAAAGAGGGATAAAACAGGGGGAAATAAATTGATTTTTTATAGCAATTATTTCAATGAACTAAAATCAAAATTGATTTTAATCTAAAGATTTTAGGCAAGGTGGCACAGTCCACGCAGTAGTACAGGCATAGATCACAGGAAAGGCGTCTGTGATCGACAAAGTAGGACTCGGTGAGAACTGGGCATCGGTTAGGATTCACCGAGTTCTATATTACACAAACCTTAAAATGAGAGAACGCCATGAGAACTTCTATTACTGCTAAAAGAGGCCGAAAACGAAAGACACAAAGTACTTTCCAGCCTGACACAAACTATGTTGAATCAGCAGTGGATCAATTTCTAAAAAGCGGTGGCAAAATTACTAAAGTCATTGATCTTGAAGATCACTTTGAATCATTTGTAAATGCCAAAGAGGCCAATACAGCTGATGACTTTTTGTTAGGCCATTAACTCATAAAAAGCTTTTGCCTGATAATACGCATATCGTCCCACATTTGGGGCAGGTGCGTATGGGTGTGAGTTAGGTAGTTAGGGTGAAAGGTCGGTATGACCATAATCCCTTGGTACACTTGCTCAGTCCCCCTAATTTTACTGATCGGACCAGCGTTAGGGATCAAGGCTTTAGTTGCCACATTTCCAAGTGTGACAATCAGCTTTGGCTTTAGTAAAGCAATTTGCTTGCCAAGTATGCCTGAGCAGGCTTTTATTTCGGTTACTGTTGGCTTTGCGCCTTCTGGAACCTTACACTTTAAGGTGTTACAGAAATACACTGATTCGCGACTTATGCCAATTGAGGTGATAATTTGCGATAGCAACCTACCTGTAGGGGAGTTATAAATGCTCCCTGAGCGGTCTTCTTCCGCTGTTGGCGCTTCGCCAATAAAAAGTAAATCTGCCTCTTGGTTCCCTTGGCCAAAAATCAAGTTCACACGGGCGTGACCTAAATCACAATCCAAGCAATTTTTAATTCTCAAATGCAAAGAATCTAAACTTTTGGCCGCTAATGGGTCGAGGGTTCGGGTCTGGTTTTCTGCTGGTTGTGTTTCAGGGGCCAGGTCGGCCTTGGCGACTACGGGGTTTGGGGTAAAACCTTGGGGCTTTAAACCTTGCGAATCTAGAATTTGATTTAAAGGCTGAGCTGTTGCTTGAGTCAGATTTTGGTTTTGTGCCTGACTTTGAGGCTCAGGTTGCCCAGTATTTTGAGTCTGAGTTTGGGTCTGAATTAAGCTTTGCCTTCTAACCTTTGGAGCGGATTTAGGCAAATCCCCTAAAAAACCTAAAGAGGCAAGAAGCTCAGAGTCAAGGTCTTCGACAAAAAATTGTGAGGAGTTTGCGGCGTAAAGCTTTAAGGCCCCTGCTAGATCTCTCAAAGCAGACCTCGCTTGGGTCTCTTGGTCTAAGCTTGCCTCTTCGATAATTGTACCCTCTTCAGCCATTTCAGTTTCTATTGTTGGGCCTTGCCCCTTTGATCAAAACGGTAATATACGCTTTAGTTTAAAATTTGGCTAAATATTTAGCTAAAAAACTGGCTAAAACAGCGCAGTCTAAATAATGCTGTCTTTTTCCGTTTCTAAGTTATCCACTCTCGCCTTTTCATAGCTTTCACCAATGGCCGATTGCAGGCGTTCACTTTTTTGTAAGTACTGGGCCAAGGCCATGGCTAAAAAGCCACGTCTAGGCAGGCGAGATTTATGCAAAAACCCCACAACCCCTTCGATGTTGGTGGCTTTGCGTTTGACCTCTTTTTGTTCGTTCGCCGTGACAAAAACCAAAGGAATAGGCTTGCCTAAAACATAAAGTATTTGGGCCAAAGCCAGACCATTGATCTCTGGAATATCAATTTCTGTAAGTATCAAGTTGGGCTTGATAAACAGGGCCTTCAAAAGCCCTTCTAAACCATCTTGGCAGGTAAAGAGTTGTAAGCCGGGGATTTTATTCAACTTAGTTAAGATGGCTTTTCGAGTTAACTCATCCTTTTCAATGAGCAAAATTCTTTTTTTATTGCTCTTTTCTAGCAAGTTAGCCCATTCATGCTCGATAAATTTAAAGCTATAGGGCGTTTGGGGTTTATCTCGTTTGTTTGAGCTTGGCCTTTTAAACTTTTCAACAAATCTTTTAAGGTCGTAGTAAATCCCAGCTTCAGCCCAGTAGCCAACCACATTAGGCAGATTTTCCACAATCTTTTCATGAGCTGGTTTATGTTCAGGCGCTGTCATAATCAAGGGGATATTGATCTTTAACATGAGTAGAATTCGAGCCATGCTCAAGCCATTTAAGCCCTCAAGCTCGACTCTGCAAAGCACAAAATCAGGCCGATGGCGGATGATCCCTCTGATCCCTTGTAAGCAATCAGCAACCTCGATCACCTTCACTTTTGAATCTTCCAAGGCGCCCATTGTTTCAGTGGGTTGGCCAATCAAAATTGCTTTTAAGTCTATAGCCATAATTTAATCCAAGTCCACATCGTCAAACTCTTGGAACAGAGTTGGGTCATCTAAAATATCGTTGGAGCCCATGCCCGCTTTTAAGTTCATAGTGTCTATTTCTTTATAGGCATTATTAAGGTTTTTCAACATTCTAGCGTTTAAAGAAACTGCTTTTTGCACCTCATCGAAGAGGAATTTTCTCTCATTTAACGCCTGCCCCGTGCTCCAAAAACCCACTACCCCTTCAAGCTTACTCAATTGTTCTTGGGTTATCGGGTCTTGGTTTAATTGCATAAAAATCAAGGGCAGGGAATGGCCTAAAATATATAGGAGTTTCGCCAATTTTTTGCCCTCTAAGATGGTTAGATCCGTGCTAGCAATGATCAAGTCAGGCTGAATACTAATGGCCTTAAACAGGGCCTCTCTGCCATCTGTGGCAATGTAAAGCTCATAATAGCCCAAAGTATCCAATTGGTTGAATAGGTTTCTCGCAGTGGGCCCGTCGCTAGCTATCAAGATTTTTTTGCGGTCTTCCCTTGATAAAAAACCTAAAAATTCTTCTGGTTCCAATTCTAATTTAATATCTTCAAAACCTCTGGGGTCATTTAAAACGGCCTCTACCTTGGCTTCTAACTCCTCTGAAATCATGTGATTCACACAGGTATCTTTGACATGAGGAAGTTTCACTTTATTTTTTGTAAACTCGCTGTGTTCCCCAATAAAAATAACAGGAACTTGCAACTTTAAGAAGTTTAAGGTCCGCACCAGTTGAATCCCGCTCATTAAGGGTAGGGCGAGGTCGACAATAATCAAATCAGGATAGATTTCAAATACCTTACGAATTCCCTCAGCGCCATCGATAGCATTAAAAAAGTCGTAGTCTGAAGAAGTTAAACAATCTTCAACTCGGTTGACGATACTTGGCTCAGCTTCTACCAAGAGGATTAATTTTTGAGCCATCTTGCCCCCTTGACCTTAACCATAGGTTATCCTTACTTGGTCCATATAAAAACTAATCTCAAAGAGGATTTTTTCTAATTTCTTTTTAATAGGTTCCCTGCTGGATAGGCCAAAGGCATAAAGTAGTTTGCCTAAATACTCAAAACCAAAGGTTATAGCGGCCCCCCTAGAGGCGAGGGCAACTGCTTCGATCTCTTCAAAGGTGCCCATGGAGATCATCAATTGGTAATCTTTAATTTCTTGGTAACGGAGCTTATAAAACTCAGGGATTAGGTATTCTAAGTCGCTGTCGATGGTTACTAGGTAACGGGGGTCAAAGGCTTCTTCCTCTTCTTCTCCCTCCTCTTCAGGGTCCTCAAAAATGGAATCATCATCGTCGGCTTTCCACTTTTCTGTGGTAGTTTCTGGCTGTGTTTCTGGGTCTTCTGGTAGCTCTAACTCTTCATAGGTCTGGCCCTTTGAAGCAGGCCCAGAGCTAGCGGCATTTTGTGGCCCATCGGGAACTTCTAATGCAGGGAGGGGTTCTTTTGTCTTTAGTTCAGCGGGGATTTTTGCCGTTAACTCGGCAACCTTTTGGGTGAGTGAATTTATCTCTTCTTCTTTCTCTTCTAAAAGATTCACCAAGGCCTTGGCCCACTCTGGCTGATCCTGTTCTGGGATTTCTATCCCCATTTTTTTAAGTAAATCGCTCATAGATCAAATTCCCTTTTCTCCTCTTTTGATCTTTTCATAGCTACAGGGGTGAATCAAGTTGAAAAGCGTTAATTGCAAAGCGATTCCCTTTTCTTAAGTCATTTATCGCTTACACTAAGTAGCCTAAAGCCGAAGGCTTTGGCGAAACAGGGGCCGCTGCATACTGACTCACACAATAAAAATTGGCAGCAAACAAACCAGCGAGTTTAAAGCCAAGAGAAACCTACCCGCCTTAGCCCAGCCATTCCCTAGAAGCCTTTGGCTTAGCCGCAAAAGAAAAAAGCTTTGTTTTCTCTCATATCTTGGGTACAATATAAAAAATGGTGCATTTTCAAAGGAGTAGAAATGATCAAAGTTGAAAAAAAGAATGGCTATAGCATTATCCAAATGAATCGGCCTGAAAAACTAAATGCCATTAATCTTAGCGGCTACCAAAAGTTTACCCTAGCCTTGAATGATGCAGCAGAAGACCCTGAAATTAGGGCCACCATTATAATCGGCGCTGGGCCAAGCTTTTCAAGCGGCAACGACCTAGAAGATTTTTCTAAGGGTGTAGGCCGTGATTGGGAAATTGCCATTTTAGATTTTTTGCAAAGCCTCGCTCGGTTCCCCAAGGTGCTTATTGGTGCTGTCCAGGGCCACGCTGTGGGCGTTGGGGCAACCATGCTGCTTCACTGTGATTTAGTTTATTTGCACGAAACAGCAGATATATCCTTTCCCTTTATCCACTTAGGTTTGGTGCCAGAAGCAGGCGCTACATGGTCTTTACCAAGGTTAATTGGGCGAAAAAAGGCCTCGGAATATTTGCTTTTAGGGCGGATTATGTCTGCGCCCGAGGCCATTCTCACTGGGTTTGCCAACCAGACCTTTGGTGATGACCAAAGCCCCTTAGAAGTTGCTGAAAAAGTGGCCATTTCGTTGTCTAAAAAGCCTGCGCAGGGCTTGACTGCTACCAAGAAATTAATGATGCGTGAATCGGATGAAGTTGTAGAAGAAATAATCCGACGTGAGGCTTTGGAGTTTATGAAACTATTACAAAGCGAAACCTCGCAAGCCTTAGTTAAGGGCTTTTTACAGCAAAGCCATTAGCCATAAAAAGCTTGGCCCCAATAAATACTATTTAAGATGCTTCTTGATGGTAGCTATATTCAGCGTCGCCTTTTCCTTTAAAGGATGATCCCCTTTGCCCTTGGCGACCTTTTGGTAAAAGCCTAAGGATTCTTTCCACTTTTTGTGGGCCTGTAAAATCTCGGCTAATTTAAAATTAACTTTAAAGTATTCCTTTTCCCCATCCTTGAGGTCTTTTTGAATAACCTTCAAAAGTTTGACCGCCTTTTGGGGGTCTTTCTTTTTCAAGCTTAAGTCTGCGAGCATTAAAGTGGCTTCAAAGTTGGCTGATCTGGCGGCCATATCATGCAGCCGTAAGGCCCAATTTTCAGCAGCCTTTGGGTCTTTTCTTTTGTTCAAGTGAAAACGGGCCACCTCTAAAATCAGCTCATCTTTGCGTTTGGGGCTAGAAATTAAGGGTATGGACTGCTCATAAAGCTCAATGACTTTATTATAATCATTATACTTCTTGTAGCGTTCTCTACGGATTTCTAAAATCGAAAGCTGGGTTGCGGGGCTGCTGCCTCCCAATTTTTTACTCACTTGATCGTAAGCGGCAAGGGCCTTTTTTTCATGTTGGTCAGGGGGCAATACGCCCGTCTGGCCTTCAAACATACTATTGATGGACTCTACAGCCAATTGGTCATGGCATTTTGCCACCTCTAAGTGCACCCAAGGATTCAGCCTAGCCTTTGGGTCGACCTTTACCAATTCTTCAAAGCTGACTAAAGCCTGAGGCCACTCGGAAAGTTCCATGTGGGTCTGGCCTTTGGTGCGGATCAACTTATTTCTATTTTTTAGGTCTTTTAACTTTAAGGCTTCTGTTAAAAGCTGGATGGCTTCTTTCGACCTTTTTTGGTTTCGGTAGCAGGCAAGGGCTGGCTCAAGCATTTCACGGCCGTACTGGCTTGTTACTGGGATCACCCTAAAGTGCCAAACAGCACGTTTGCAATCTTTAATTTTCTCAGAGCAGACCCCTGTATAAAAGTCATAGGCCAAGCGTTTTTCTGTGCCTTCTTTTAAGCGACCCAAGACCTTTGAGCGATCAACAACTTTATCACACTGGCCCAGTTTAAAGTCATTGCGCAGTATCAAAAAGTTTACCTCTTCACGGTCTAGATTCCCTTCGCCCTGTGACAAGGTTTGTTCGTAGACCCGGCTTGAAGCTTGAAAATCCCCAGCTTTATAATATAAATTTGCCCGCAACAGACTTAAGTTGTTGTCTTTGCGAGAAGCGGCATAGGTATTTTGCAAAAAGGCAAAATCTTCTTGCGCCAGATTTTCAAGGCCCATGCTCAAACGTAACCAACCACGGTGCAGCCTTGTTTCTCTTGGTTGATAAGGCTTAGAGGCTGCTAAATTTTCACTGTAAGATTTTAAGGCTTCTTTTTTATCCCATTCACTAAAGAGTTCACTGTCTTTTTGTTCTGCTAGGTAAACACTTTCAGCATACCAAAATAAGCTTTTTGCGTCATATTTAGGGTCGGGCCAACGACTTTTTTGGTTGATAAACCAAGCTCTCGCCTTTTTGAAATTATCTTTTTTCAGCTGCAAACGGCCCATTTGAAAAGCAATGGATGGTTTGTAAGAGGCACCAATTTTAGATTTTAAAACTCGTTTAAAAAGCTTTTCCGCCTCGTTAAAATCGTTGACATAAAAATGGCTCCAAGCCAGATAATTTAAGGCGATGATTCGTTGCTCAGAAGGGAGTTTTTCATCTTTATAGGCGGAGCGTAGTTGGGGGATGGCTCGGCTGTATTCCTTTTGGTTATAGGCTGCCTGCCCACTAGAAAAATGGATTCGCTTTAAATATTCACTAAAGGGGAAGCGTTCTTTTAGCTCTTCTAGGTGCGCTTCACCGGCAGTTGTTTCCCCTGAATTGATCTTTAATTGCCCTAGATGGAAATAGGTGGATTCTAAAAAATTGCTTGTAGGGTATCCCACCAGAACCTTTTGGTACGAATCCATGGCCTTTTGTTCTTTGCCTCGAATCTCAAAAACTTGGGCCCGAATAAAGTGCATTTCATCGTTAAAAAAGCCCTTAGGGTATTTTTTTAAATAATGCCCTGCTTCTTCAAAGGCAAATTGGTGTTTTTTATCTTTAAAAAGTCCCTGGATAAAGTTTCTGTCTTCCATCTCGGCCATAGAGATCTGAGAATCTAAACTTGGTAGGCCCTCAGCATTCGAAAAACTAGGGCAACTTAGGGAAATTAGGACTAAAACCCAACTAATTATAATAAATTTTCTTGCTTCCATGCTAGGAACTTACCTTGATCGTAAGAAGTGAGCAAGAAGGTCTTTTCTTTTGCCTTTTCGCCTCTAAGGAGGCGCACTTCTGTTTTTGGACATTTAAAGACCTTACTCAGCCATTTTTGGGCTACAGCATTGGCCTTTCCTTCTACTGGTGGGCAGTTGAGTCGAAGTTGAATCCTCCCCCCTACTACCTTGCCCCAACTAATGTTGGAGGACTTTGGCTGAGCTAAAATTTGTAGGACCAAGCCTTTTTCTGTTTCTGCAAAGCACTCAGTCATTGAATTAATTCTAAAAGCTGGCTCACGGTTTTTATCCCCTGCATCACCACTCCTGCCCCAGAATTAACATTTTTAAGGTCGGCTCGCTCGGGGTAAAAAATCTTTTTAAATCCACAGCGCTCGGCCTCGTTTATCCTTTCGATTAGGTTGGGAACCTCTCTAAACTGGCCGTTTAAAGCCACCTCCCCAATGAATAAGCTCTTTTCTGGCAGAGCCTTTAAGAGATGGGAAGAAAGTAACGCTGCCATAACGGCCATATCCATGCCTGTTTCTGTAACCTTAAATCCACCAGCTAAATTTACATAGATATCATTACGAGATAAATCCATGGCCAAGTTTTTTTCTAACACAGCAACCAAGGTTAACAGTCTATTTTTATCCATGCCATTGGCCATCCGTGTGGGATAGGCTTGCTGAGTATCCCCTGCTAAGACCTGCACCTCTAAAAAAAAGGTTCGGGTGCCTTCTGAGGCAGCAAAGATACTAGCGCCTGATTGGCCCCAAGTGAATTTATCTAAAAGCATCCCGCCAGGGTTGGCAACTTCGGCCAAACCTTGGGCAGTCATCCGAAAAATCCCCACTTCGCTGATGCCACCAAATCTATTTTTAACAGATCTTAAAATTCGTAAATGTTCTTTCGCTTCGCCTTCCAAATACAATACATAGTCCACCATATGCTCTAATGTTCGAGGCCCAGCGAGGTCGCCCCCTTTGGTCACGTGGCCCACTAGCATCAAAGAAACGTGATTTTTTTTTGCATATCTTAATAGTTCCTGCGCCGTCTCACGGACTTGGGTAATGCTGCCTGGGCTTGCGTCAAGCCGAGGGTCATAAAGAGTTTGGATAGAATCAATCACCACAAAATCAGCTTTTAAGTCTTTTAAGCCCTTCATAATCGATTCCAAGTTAGACTCGACCATCACTACGATATCCCCTTGGTCCACCAAAAGCCGATCTGCTCTGGCCTTAATTTGGTTTAAGGACTCTTCACCTGAAACATAAAGTGTTTTTTTGCCCAATTTAGCCAAGCGATTTAAAAGCTGCAAAATAAGGGTCGATTTCCCAACACCCGGCGCACCACCTAAAAGGCCAAAAGACCCCCTTACAACCCCGCCACCTGTTACACGATCAAATTCTTTGACCCCCGTTTTCCAACGGTCTTCCTCTTGATTAATTTCAACTTCAGCCAATTTGGTAGGCTTACCAATCTCTTCTACCCACCTTTGCCTTTTGTCTTCGGCAGGGGCCTCTATCAGTTGGTCCCAAGCGCCGCAACGGCTACAGCGGCCTTGCCACTGCACCGACCTAGCGCCACAGGCGGCACATTCAAATTCTTGTTTCTTTTTGGCCACGGGTTCCTTTAAGGGGTAGGCTAAACCTACCGCTTCTCGTTAACATTGGTAACAACTGCTTAATATTCTTGCCTAAAAATCCTTGCTCTATTAAGGTCTACTCAACACTCCCAAGCATTTAAACAATAATTTAAAATTTATACTTATAAGTTTTAAAGGGTTCTAACAAATCAAGCAACAATGGCCAAAAAGAAAAAACAAAAAAAAGGCGGGCT
>JASJGK010000287.1:0-7316 GCA_033791585.1 SAR324 cluster bacterium
GAAACACTCTATTAATGTCGCCATTAAAAACATGGCTGATTTTATAATATCTGCCGCGGCCTTTTGGATATTAGGTTTTGGGATTATGTTTGGTGAAACCAATGGGGGCTGGTTTGGGACTAGTGATTTTTTGATTTCAGGTAAAGATGCCTGGACCAATCTCTTTTTTATGTTCCAAGTGGTTTTTGTGGGGACCGCAGCAACAATCGACTCAGGTGCCATTGTTGGCCGTGTGAAGTTTGGTGCTTATGTCTTTTTATCCTTCATTATTTCAATTTTAATCTATCCGTTTTTTGGCCATTGGGCCTGGGGCAGTTTGCTCCATAGTGACCAAGCTGGCTGGTTAGAATCCCTGGGTTTTATAGATTTTGCAGGTTCCACAGTGGTCCATTCTATCGGCGGGTGGGTTGCCCTTGCTAGTGTGATTATCATCGGCCCTAGAATTGGGAAATTTAACCCTGATGGCACTGTAAATAAGATCCAACCACACAATATGCTGCTTGCTTATCTGGGGGCTTTTATCCTCTTTTTTGGCTGGTTTGGCTTTAATGCAGGGTCTACTACTACAGGGGATTCATCAATTGGTTTGATTTTAATTAATACTACTCTTTCAGGTGTGTTTGGGGCACTTGCAGCCTCTCTGTTAAGCTGGAAGTTTTCTGAGATGCATTTGCCAGAAGGGGATATGGTAATCAATGGTCTCTTGGGCGGTTTGGTCGGTATAACCGCTGGCTGCGCTAATGTGGATACCATAGGGGCTGCGGCAATTGGCACGGTTTCAGGTATGATAGCCTATACGGGTGTGCGGGTTATGGAAGAAGTGTTTCATCTTGATGATGTCGTTGGGGCTGTGCCTGTGCATGCCTTTTGCGGCGTTTGGGGCACCATTTCTTTGACCTTTTTTATGGACCCGAAAGATTACGCAGGTGGCTCTATGCTAACTCAGTTGGGGGTGCAAGCCTTAGGCGTTGTTACAGCTTTTGTGTGGTCTTTTGGTATTTCCTATGTGCTAATTTCGATAATGCATAAATTTATAGGTATGAGAGTCGACCCTGATGATGAAGAAAGAGGTTTAAATATCTCAGAACATGGCGCTATAACGCCTTGGCAAGACGTGGTTTCAGGGATACACAGAGCAATTGAGACAGGTGACTTAAATCACGCTGTGCCTGTCGAAATTGGAGGGACCGAAGAACAGGTGGCCGTTTATTTTAATCGCCTGTTAGCCGAACTGGCCGACTTAGCAAATCTTGCAACCAATGCCTCAGAAGGTGATTTGACTGGTTCTATTTTGCCTAAAAGTGCTTCAGACCGTTTGCGCCACGCATTTGGCGGCATGCTAAACAACTTAAGTAAAGTGACCCAAAAGGTGGAATCTGTGGCAATTGGCATAGATAACCGCAGTTTGGATTTAACCAAATCAACTGAGCAGCTTGAAAATGAAATTAGCCAAGCTATCGACTCTTTAAACACCCGTATCGGCGAATTGAGTGGGATTATCTTGCGCAACAAAGAGTCCATGGAGGCAAGCCTAAGCGATGTGAGAGAGATGACTAGCGAAACTGAGTCAATTGCAAAATCAATCGCTAAGGTAAATGAGCAGTTTGAGATCATTGAAAAAATTGTTACCCAGGTTTCGGATGTCAGCGAGCAAACTAACCTGCTAAGTTTAAATGCCAGTATAGAAGCTGCCAAGGCTGGGGTATCGGGCAAGGGCTTTGCTGTAGTCGCCAAAGAGGTCCGTGCTTTATCAGAAAAAAGCAAAAAGGCACATGAAGATATAAAATCCTCAGTAGGCTTCGGGCGGGAAAAATCCCAGGGTTTGTTTACCCGTAGCAGTGGCGTTTTAGATCGGGCAAAATCCAACCAAAAAAACCTTGAAGGTTTGGATCATGATTTTGTGGCCATGGAAGAGAATTTGAATTTGGTGATAGACCATGTTTCTGCTCAAAACACCAGCCTAGGAAGCAACATTTCCCAGTTGGATTCTGTGGCTGATGGTTTAAGAAGAGAAGTGAAATCCCTTTTAGAAACCATTCACTTTTTCACAAAATCGATTCCCACCTAAGACTTTATTGCTACCTCACCTGATTTTTAAAGTAGTTGAGTTCATTAGTAAAGGCTCCATTACATTATTATGTAAGGGGGAAAGCAAGCTCTTAGTTTTTTGATACTTTAGGATTAAATACTGTTTATAAATAATTTATTGGGATTTCCAAATTGTGATTTAATTTAAAAAAGCTCCATGACTATAGAGGTTTAAAATTTAAGTTATTTGCAATCAACCCCGCTGAATCGGAGGGTGCTACTTTTTATTGCACAAAATTATATTGTCAGATAAGCTCTAGATTGGTCTAAATTGATTTTATTTAATGGCATTTAAGAATAGCAATATTATTTAGTGTGGAGCCCAGTAAAAAATGGATAACCTTTTAAATAACAATTCAATAAGACTTAGCGGCAGGTTTTTTTTAGTTTATTTATTACTGGTGTTTTTTGCCTCCTGTCCTTCACAGAATATCTATGCTGGGGGGGGGTGCCTGTACAAATTGTAAAAGAAGAAGACTCTAAGATAGACATAAGAATAGGGTTGATGCTGCTTGCAGACTTTAAAATGTCTCTTACTCTTGATCAAGCTTATAAAAAAGGCTTCTGATTTTATTACCTACACAAGCTTTCTGAACAAATACCCCCAGGACGGCACAAACTTACGAATCACATGGGGCCGTTTTGACTTACTTAACAGCTCTAACAAGCAGCTAAACAGAACCCTATACATTGAAGACTGGGTTGAAGAAATCCAAATTTGGAGACTGCAGGAAAATACCTTTCAACAAATAGGTATAAGGTCTTTTAAAGGGGAAGGACTTTACCCAGGCCAATTGACCCCTTACCCCTACTTTTATCTTTACTTGCAGCCTGGAAAAAACCAGTATTTTATAAAATATCGTAGCTACTCTACCGCCCTGAAAGAATTTTCAATATACAAAAAAGATCAATTTTATAGTCAAATGACAAAAGCGAATACCTCCTATGCTCTGATCTTAGGGGTTCTGCTTATTATGGGGCTTTACAACCTTATCTTGAGTATAGTTTTTAAGTCCTCCGAGGGGATTTACTTTTCGGCCTATATCTGGTCAATTTCCATTTGTTTAATCCTTAGAGACAGGCTTGTAGAGGCATGGTTTAACCTTTCAATGTGGCCAGACTGGTTAACAAATCAAACAACTGCAGCAGGAGTTTTTGCAGTAGGTTTTTTCTTTCAGGCTCAATATTGTACCAAGATGCTAGGGATCACAAAAAAAAATAAGGTAATCCTATATTGGATCTACTCCTTGGTGTTTTTTCTTTTGATAAGCTACCCTCTTTGGTTTATTAACGCTGAGTGGGCTGCGCTACTCGCAAATAATGTAGCAGCTCTTTTAGTTTTAACTCTACTCTTTGTAGCCCTAACTTATACGGTTAAAAGAAGAAAAAATGCCTGGATACTTTCCCTTTCCTTTTTTCCTCCAATTGCAGGAGGAGTTATGGAGATGCTCAACGTGCAAAAGGGCATTCAAATCATCAATAATCCATGGCAGCTAGGCATTTGCCTTGAGGTTATCATACTTTCTGCCTATATGGCGCTACGCATTAAAGACCTCCGTGAAGAAAAGGAAAGAGCTTCAGCTCAGCTTGTAGAAACCTTAAAAGACCAAACTCTAATATTAGAAGAAAAGGTTCAAAAAAGAACGACTGAGTTAGCTAGCGCCCTAGACATGATTCAAGGTTCAATTACCTACGCAAAGCAAATTCAAGATTCTTTATTGCCGAATAAAAGCCTACTTGAGCTATCCTTGGCAGAGCATTTTATTTTTTGGGAGCCGAGGGATACTGTCGGGGGAGACCTTTACCTTTGTGATAAATGCCCAGAGGGAATCTATATCATTCTTCTCGATTGCACCGGTCATAGCATCCCTGGAGCATTTATGACAATGCTTGCGGCCTCAACAATCAAACAGTTGGTGCAGGAAGGGCATGTAAGCAACCCAGCAAACATGTTACAAAAGTTAACAAAAAATCTTCAAGAATTACTCTATCACCAGAGGAGTGGAGCTGCTAATGATGGTTTAGATGGGGCAATTTGTTTTATTCCGAATGATGAGGGAAAGCTGATTTTTGCAGGAGCCAGACAGCAACTCTACCTGGTAAAAAATTCAGAGGTAACCAGCATTAAAGGGGATAAGGAAAGCGTGGGTTACCGAAACTCGAATCCAAACTACACCTTTACTAATCACGAAATAGCCCTGAAAGACTATCAAACTTTTTATCTTTGCTCCGACGGGATACCTGACCAAAGAGGCGGAAAAAAGGGTTTCCCCATGGGCCAAAAAAAGTTTATAAGCCTATTGGCTAAGATTTCTGACCTGCCTTTTAAGCAACAAAAAGATGCCTTTCTTAAGGAGTTTGCTTCCTTTGAAAATGGCTACAGTAGGCAAGATGACATCGCCTTTATTGGCTTTAAACCTTAAATGTAACTAGGTAGTGATTTTAAAGACAAATATTCATGCCCCTCAGGTGGATTAAAATCAAGTACAGAGCCTTCAGGGATAATCACTAAACTCAAGAGTCTACTTTTACTTTGGATGATCAAGCTTCGCTCGTCCAAGGCTTCAATAATTGCACCTACCCCCTGACCCATGTCTTGAGCAAATTGTGATTCTAGGCTGGCTATTCTGGTAATTTCATTGCAAGCAGTTAATATTTTGGAATAATAAGGGTCTAGGTAGGTCCACTCTGCGTTGCCAAGGCCCCGTGTATCCCAAATAAGCATGCAGCCTCCCTCATCCAGATAGGCTGTCAAGGTCCCTCTCAATTCTCCGTCCATCCAAAGACCAACAACATCCATGCAGTTCCTTAAGTACTCCACATCCTTATTTTTTAGGCAGGGAGCTTCAAAATGGTAGGCTATTTTTTTTAATTGTTTTAGGTTTAAACCGTATATATTTTGATAATGGGCTAAGGGGAGAAGTTCATCAATTCCATATTTAGCAGGGTTTTGATGATAGTTGCTATAGCGGTCAATCCTCATTTTTACAAGGGCGTAGGGAGGGGGGAAGTGACATATTTTTGGCACTAACAGCGCTATTCGGTCATAGGCAGATTGGTCTTCGCCAGGGAATCCGTGAAGTATGTTCCAATTGGCCTTGATTCCCAGAGAGGTACAATGCTTTAAAGTCTCTAAAACAGAAATGAGGGTGACCCCCTTTTTCATGTGCTTGAGTATTGAGTCATCTAAGCTTTCTATTCCTGGTTGCACTTCTTTAAAACCTGCTTCCCCTAAGGCCTTAATTTTCTCTAATCCTAAATCGCCTCGAATTTCTCCAAAATAGACAGGGCCCTTTCCTTTTTTATAGCGAGGCATGTTAGGGAATAGACCTTGAAAAAAGTCCAAATTCATATTGGAGCAAAGATCAAAAAAATACTGTGACCTCTCACCGTATCTTTCTACAAGCACCTTCATCTCTTTTAAAAGATGCTCAGGTGACTTTGAATAAGCAGCCGTAGACTTACCATTTAACCCACAAAAGCTACATTTATGTTTTGCTGCCCACCAGCAGCCACGACCGCTTTCAAAGGGAATCTGAATTGTAAGCTTATCAAAGGCAGTACTTAATGCTTTAAAGTAATCATCGTAATCTAAAGGGGGCAGTTGGTCCAAGTCGGTCACAGGTGTGAACAACTGGTTTGGGATCTGAAGCTTTTTAGATTTTTGGTCTCTAGCGATGATACCATCACTGGCAGGGGGTCTCACCCCATTTAACACCTGTTGGGCAAATTTTGGGAAGGTAACATCGGCATTTGAGGTAAAGGCATAATCAATAAAAGGGAAGGCCTCCATTCGTCCAGTTGCCATTTCTGCTTCATAGTGAGCACCGCCAAAAACGATTATGGTCTCAGGGGACTCTTGTTTAATTCGTTTTGCCAAAGCCAGCGAGGCAATATCCTGTGTAAAAGTGGAGGAAAAACCAACAATTTTGTAACGTGACCAATCATTCGACCTTACAAGTTCATCTATAAAAATCTCTGCCAATTGCTGCAATTGGATTATCTTTACCTTTATTTCTTCCAGTTGTTCAAACCATTGATCATTGAGGTGTGGGGTCACAGCATCCCAATAGTCGGCAATTTGTTGGCTGGTGCGAGGTCCGAGTAGGCACGGGGTAAATATCCATTCGGTGACAAGAGAAATATAATCCCCTTTGGTAACTCCTTGACTAAGCTCAACGCCGATTTTTTCGGCAAATTTTAGATTGTAATAGGAGAGTTCACAGGGAATACCCTGCTCAAGTAAAGCAGACTTTAATAAACTTAGGGATGCGAGGGGTGTCCCAGCCGCAAAAAAGGGCATGAGAATTAGTTTAACTTGGGGCAAAGAGTTTTTAATCATTCCTGTTTTGCTATTTTACCTATTTGAATTGCCTAATGTTTAAGCAACTTCCTATTTTGACTTCTGCTTTTTTTCAAATAGATGCATGGTAAATTGAAACTTTACCTTACTATCCCCAGGTTTTAAGCCGACATCACCTTGTAATTTTCTAGTCAGAGGGGCTGCTGCCCTTTTGTTTTTATCTTCTAACTCAACTTTCATTTTTTTGTCCCAAAGGGTTTATCGCTATTTTTTATCTATTGGGGATAGTTTCTAAGCCTTACACTTAGAGGGCAATTGAGCGAATTGGCTGTGTAATAATCCCCAGGGGAGAAATGCCCCCCAGAGAATTATCTACCTCAATTTACCAAAATCCCAGGTTTCCTACTAATCCCATATCATCATTTTCGACCATACTGCTATCAGTACCATGAAGTTCTGTTAGCACTCCACCTTTAACAAGGCCCGTCATTTGAACTGTGTAGGGCCTTGGATCAGCTGATGAAAGATAGGTAGCTGTAGCTGTGAAGCGATCAGAGACAAGTTTGCCACCATATTGACCTATACCTTTAATTATCTCATCTGAGTTTCCGTTATCAGGGGATGCTGTCATGAGGGTATCATGTATGATGACGGTATCACCTTTTATGCTATAAACGCTTTCCCCGTCAATTTTTGCAGTAACAACCTTATTGCCTTTTTTCCCCTCAGTAGTCCCAGTAATATGAAAAGTTTGATAATTCATAATAAAATCTCCTAATTTTTAATGATGAAAGCCAAGTGGCTTAGTTTAACCTTTGAATTTAAAACAAGTTATAACGAATTTAAATATTATTCAAGATAATAATAGTTGGATTTAATTAAAATGACTTAGTGTGTTTTAATTTGCATGTAATTTTTTCTTGGA
>JASJGK010000288.1:0-5225 GCA_033791585.1 SAR324 cluster bacterium
TATTAAAAAAAGTAAACATTCGTTCATGTTTTTATACTATGAAGCCCAAAATAAAAGCAACTGCCAAAATCACAATCCTCCAAGATTCTAGCCCTGAAGACTTTCATTCGGGGAAAAGACTCAACAGGATTCGAAAGATAAAAGGTTATACCCAAGAAGGGCTACTCTATGAGCCTGATTTCCCAAAGGTTTCACTAAAAACCTTACGCAGGTGGGAACAAAAGGGAGTAAACCCCTTACGACTTCAGGAAGTTGCAAATTTTTTTGGGCTGGATTTATGGGGTTTTTTAGAAAATCATATTGGCGAAGAAGAATTTAGGGCCCTAGCCTTACACCCTGAAATGCACCTGCCTATGAAGGCAAAATACTTGTATAAAACAAATCAGGAACCCGTTGCCTATGACCAGCAACAGCGGAATCGCACAGAATTCAACAAATTAGTTGAGTTGATTCAAAAAGCCCAAAATAAAAAATTTATCACTCAAATCAAAAGTTTCCCTGTCAACTACCAAGGCGAGCAAGGCTGGAATCTTCTACTTTGGGCAGTGCATAAAAATCAAATTCAGATAGTAAAATACCTTTTAAAACAAAAAAGCCTTGACCCTACCCAAGGGGACGGAGAGGGACTTACCCCTTTGATGTGCGCTTGTACCTGGGGCTATACTGAGGCTACAGGCTTACTTTTAGCAAATCAAAAGGTTCTAAAAAAAATCAACCATTTAGACCACTTAGGTTGGTCTGCTCTTACTTGGGCCTGCTCTAATGGTCACGCCCAAGTTCTTGAATCCCTGCTGCAAGCTGGGTCTAGCCCAGACCTGCAAGATCACAGGCAGGCCACACCGCTACATAGAGCGATCAAAGAAAACAATATTACCATTGCCCAAGTCTTACTAAATCATCATGCCGACCCAAGCATTTTAGATGAAAATGCTAAAAGCCCCAAGCAATTAGCCGAGGGGCAGCAAGACCAAGCCCTCATTGGTCTTTTTTCTTAACCCCTCCAGCTTTCCCTTTCCCTCCTCTTGTTCCTTCTTCCTTGCTCCAAATTTACATTGTTAGTTCAATATTTCTCTTTTGGGGAAATTTTAATAGAATCAATCTCCAATTTTTTAATAAATTTGTTTTAGTCATAATCTGCTATCAAATTTTTTAATGAATTCGAATTAACAGCAAACAACATTCATACACCTGAGGTTACAAGCTCTAAAAAAAATAATAGAGACGAGATGGAAATCCATAATATTTAGCTATTGTTTGCCAATAAAAAGTTATCAAATTTCATGACCTTAAGGCCTTTACAGACTGGATTTAGGGGAGGAAGTATTCAAAATAGGAGTACAAAGTTACAAACAATTTGTGAGATAAATACCGAGGGTTAAGCTAGTCACAACTGCATACCTTGCTAAAATCTCAGGATGGAAAGGGAGCATGAAAACTACTGTGAGAAAAAATGAATTCACCCTTCAATTTATCGAGCAAGCTAGTAAATGTGACACAAAAGCAGATTTGAAAATTCTAATTGAAAGCTTAAAGGATGTTATAGACTTTTCTGTTTGGAGTTGCACACTGGTTGTTTACGACCAAGAGGTAAAATCACATTTCAATATTAACACTTTTCCAAAATTGTGGACTGTTGAATACGTATTGAGACGTTATTATAAGGTTGACCCGATAGTTTTAAAAAACTTTTCTCCTAAGTCCCTCGGAAAATACCAATTTTGGAGCAACACCTTTGAAGAGTGTAAAAAGGAAGCGACAGACAACTCCAATAAACAAATAAGTTTTATAGAAAAATCAAAGAAATTTTCAGAATTAAAAAACGGAATCACCATAGGTTGTCAAAACAATTTCAACCAAGAGGGGTTAGTTTTTTCCATTGCTGGGCCAAACATTGAGGATACCCAAGACAATCAAACTATTTTATCTTCAATTGTTTATTACATTTTAGTAGCTATAGATAACACCCAAACGAAACTACGTGGGAACATCCTTACCCAACAGGAAACAAAATGCATTGACCAGGCGCAAAGAGGTTTTACCAATATAGAAATTGCTAAAATTTTAAGCATCAAACAATCAACCGTTAAAACCCATATGGACAACGCCTATAGAAAGTTAGATGCAAGCAACAGGGCAAATGCAGTAGCAATTGCCCTGTCAAAAAAACTAATTAAACATATTTAAGACTGAAACCATTCGAGCATTTTCAACCCCTTTGCCTTAGAAGAAAGCTTTCTTTCAAACTCCCTCCAGGAAAGCCGAGCAACAACGATCACGTCACCGTTTTCTAGCGTTGACTCTGCTATCGTCTCAAAGGGGAAACCCTCAATTAAAGCCAGTCTCACAACGTTTGAAACAGATGCAAAGTAAATCCACTCAATATCTTTCTCCAAACAAATGCGATATGCCTCTCTATGTAAAAAGGACAAAGCTGTATGCCCTCTAAACATGTCTGAAACTTTTTTATTTCTATATTCTTCCCTTACAACAGCCCTTGAAACCTCCGCGGAATTGGGTTCAATCTTAAGGCCAGAAAATCTACCATCATAAGCATATTCAAGCATATAGGGTTGGGGTCTTAAGATAATTCTTTGGCAAGCTGCAAGTGTATTGTCGTGCAAAATACCATAGTGGCAATCAACAACATCATCAAACGGGTCTTTATCTAATAAAATTTTGTCAAAAGGCGGCTTAACCCACTGGTGGTATTCTTCATATCTAAGGGAAAATAATTGAAAAAGTCTAGATTTATCCTCTGCGTTTTGTGGTATTCGCTGCACAGTTAGGTCAGACAGCAAGTTGTTAAAATTACGTGTGTCCTGTTTCATATTCATGGTTATTCCATTGTTTATGGTTAAAAAAAAAAGAAATTTAACCTTACATTGAAGTCGAATTGATAAATCTCCCCCAAATAGGGGAGGAAAACGGAAATAAACCTGAAAATTCTCCGCCAAATGGGGGAAAAAAAGTGGAGATTCTCCACCAAACTGGGGATAAGAATTGAACTTTTTATAGTAAAAAAGGGACTCTCCCCTTTTTGGTGGATACCAAAATTTATAAAATTCAACTAGAAGTACATCAATGTCTAAATTTTTCAACGTCACAGCAAAGAGCCACTAGAGTCAAAACAGACCCAATGGCTGGATTGAAAACTCCAATTACTTACATATAAAAAAAGTGACAATAGTTGAGATTTAATTGGAAAACCTAAAATCGCTCAACAAATGACTAAATATAAAAATTCAATTTTTGAAGGGCAGAACCTTACCATAGGGCATAGACTCCGCAACGCAAGATTGTTCTTTGGCTACCAACAAAAAGAACTGCTAGGTAAAACTCCCTTTCCACACATTTGTAAAAAAACACTCTATCGATGGGAAAAAGATGGCCCAAATATTATGTTTATGGATCAAATTGCACAGTTTTTTAATCTCCCCGTAAAAGCATTCTATCCAATCTATACGTCAGATACTGAATTTATAGAGCTATTGTGCAAAGCCCGAGACCAGCCTCAAAATAGTTCTATTCCCCAACGTACAGAGCATAAAGTCTGCAAATGAGCAGACAGCGGGAAGACTAAAGCCCCAGTATTTCTTTGTTTAGTTGGACTATTTTTGTATAAAAAACAGCAAAACTTTTGCAATTTTACAAGAAGAGGGCTATAATCCTTAATAATCTTTGACATACACTCCAACTTAAAAATCGATGAAAGTGACCAAAGAAGAGGCCCATATTATATTGAAGGGCGCCATTAAAATGGCCCAGCAAGACAATAAAATTGTGGACCAAGAAGCTGCTTTTTTAGAAAAGATCATGGGTGCAAGTGGCATCCAACCCTTTGAGGTGGATGACTTTGAGACTCCCATTGAAGAGGATATGGAATCCCTTGTTGAAGGTCTAAGCTCTAAAGGGAGCAAGCAGGCATTTTTGCTCACAGTTGCGGCTATGGCTAAGGTGGATGGCGAGCTAGATGGAGAAGAAAAATCTTGGTTTGCTACTCTTTGCAAAAAAATTGATGTGGGTATGATCAACCTCGATAAGCTCTCGATGGAGGCTGCCGAAGCTATGGTTTTAAAGGTTTTAAAATCGGGAAAAGCCATCCCTAACCAAGGGAAACAAGTCCATGATATGGATTTAATGTAGAGGATCACAGCTCATTTAAATCTATAGCACACTAAAGCAAACCAGCTAGAGCAAATCATTTGAGCGGCCATGTCGAAATTTAACCCACAAAAAATTGAGATTCACCTATCTGAAAAGGCCCAGAAACAACTAACAAAAGAACCTGTCTTGGTTCATTTGGAACTTTTATTTAGCTGCCTGCTGCGAAAACGAGTTTATTTTTACTCAGGTGAGGCACAAATGGACGCATCCTACAGCAAACCCCTCCCTCAAAATTTAGAGTTCCACCGACTCAGCCAAAATCTCTCTTTTGCCTTCCAAGCTGTGATGACCAAAGCCTGCTCTGTTTCAGACACAGTTGGTGAGCCTGAAGTTGTCGATTTTCCCACTACCAAACTGGAGGAACTAACACCCCAGTGGCTATGGGTGGATTACACCAAAAAAGGCTGGACAGGTGATTTTGGTTTTCGCCTGCGTGAACTGCCTTCTAAAAGGGCCGCCGCAAAGGCCTTGCATTACGCTTAAAGCTTAGTTTTTTCCACTTACTGACATTCACTCCCCCGCTCGCACTAATCTCCCCGCTGAAAAAAGCCTACTCGCTAGCCTTCCTGTTTTGGGTACAATCGATAGCCTTTCCTCTATCTCAACACTTATTTAGGGTTAATTGCGAAGCAATTAAGTGCCCCCGAAAGATTTATCCTTTGCAAATAACGGCGAAAGCCGCAGACTTTTACAAGTAGACACAAAGCTGAACTTACTTTTGTGAAAGCTTATACTGACCTACATTGTTTCTGCTTTGGCAGGGTTTGCAAGCAATGTTGGTGTATAGGGCATGATACCACTCAACTGCCAGTTTTAATTTAAATTTAGGGGCACTCTATAGGGTCTGGATCAGGTAGAGTTTTGGTGACAGCTCTTTGAGGGGAAATTTGGAAGAAATTAAAAGAAGGGGGTAATACGTGCTATGCTCTTCAGTCGCCCTAGAAAAAGAATCTTAAAATAAACGGGGAAAATTAGCTTATTTGCCTTGCAATGAATCCTTTTACAATTGGGCGAGGTTTGCTATTCATATTATATATTTATTTTATAGGCTTGATATTGTG
>JASJGK010000289.1:0-21390 GCA_033791585.1 SAR324 cluster bacterium
CATCAGGAAGCGTAGCACCAGTTACGCCTTCACCAACCCCCGCTGTTGCCCCAAGTGGGTCGGCTCCTGTAGCAGCACCAGCTACTGCCCCTTTGGCACCTGTTGAACCTGCGGCCTAAAGGCAACTTTTAAATATATAAAAGACTTTTCATATTAACTAAAAAGCCCTTTTGCTAACGTTTAGCAAAAGGGCTTTTTTTTAACTTAAATTTTTTACTCAAAGCACTAAATCATCTGATTTAACTCAAACATGGGTAGCATAACAGATATTGCAATAAAGCCCACAGCAATAGCCATAGTGACAATTAAAATAGGTTCTAGAAGAGCCACGGCACCCTGTACAGTCTGAGCGACTTCTTTCTCAAGGCTAGTTGAAATTTGATCTAACATATCCTCTAACAGGCCACCTTCTTCACCTATGCGAATCATTTGCACTAAAGATGCTGGGAAAAGTTCTGTTTTCTTTAAAGCCTGAGAAAGGTCTAAACCCTTTTTTGTCACATCTTGTTGTACCTGCTCAAAGGCCAATTCAAAAACGGGGCTACCAGTAACCTTAGCAACAATATCTAAGGCGGGCTTTACGGCAACACCACTAGCTAACAAAACGCTCAAGGTCTGGGCAAATCTGAAGTGATAGACCTTTGCTAATAATCCCCCGAGCACAGGCATCTTTAAGCTAATTTGATTGATTTTAAGGGCACCAGAAGGGGTTTTTTTATAAGCACGAAAGAGAAAAAAACCACCACCAAAAATAAGGGCCAAAAGCCACCAAGAAGCGGAAACAAAGCTGCTTAGACCAATCACTATTCTTGTGGGTAGGGGTAATTGCAAATCAAACTGTGTGAAAATAGGGGTAATTTTAGGCAAGATAAAGGTCAGCATAAAACCTACAATACCCAAACCAACAAAACTCATCACTATGGGGTAAATAAGGGCATTTTGCAGTTTTCCTTTTAGCTCTTCGGTCGCTTCTAAAAAAGCGCCTAGTTTTTCCATAACCTTTGGTAACATGCCCCCTGTTTCACCAGCCTTGACCATGGCCACGTACATATTTGGAAAGAGTTCAGGAAAGGGTTCAATAGCTGTAGCAAAGGGGCTACCTTCGACAACCTTAGATTTAACCTCACTTAAAACGTGTAAAAACTCTGGGTCTTTCGTTTCTTGGATCAAAATTTCTAAAGCGCGATCGTAAGGCACAGAAGCCTTTTGCAACATTGCAAACTGACGAGTAAAACTGGCAATAACCTTACTTGATACCTTACCGTTGTAAACCGATTTATTACCCTTATTTTTTGAGCTATTTGTAGAATGGGATACCTTCAGATCAGTAATCATCAGGCCTTGGGACTGCAAATTTTGTTTAGCGGCTTTTAGGTTTGCCGCATCAATTTTGCCCTTTTTATTTTTACCCTTTGCGTCGATTGCGTGAAAATTAAAAAGGGCCATATTTTTTAGGTATAAGATTTAAAAAAACGTTAGTTTAAAACATCCTAGAGTGTCTTAGAAAATTGAACCTTAGGGGCCTTTTTGCCCTTCAAGTAGGCATCAAATACCATGCAAATATTTCGTACTAGTAATTTACCAGGGTTAAAAATCTCAATGTGGTCATCGAATTGTTTCAAAAGGCCATCTGCTTCCATATCTGGTAGAGATTTTAATTCCTCGGCAAAGTATTCTTTAAAATCCAATCCAAACTCAGTTTGAAACTCGTCGAAACTAAGATAAAAGTGACACATTAGCCGTAAGATAGTCCACTTCCTGATTTTATCATCATCGCTCAGTTTGAGCCCTTTAGTCCCTGTAATGCCATTCATATTTACTTTTTGCATATAAGGATTGAGTTCTTTTTCATTTTGAACAAAAAAATCGTCTGTTTCCCCAATGGAGCTTACTCCAATCCCATACAAATCAACTCCAGATTTCGGAGAATAGCCCATAAAGTTTCTATATAAAGTTCTACTTCGTTGGGCCTTTGTTAGTTCATCTGTTACCAGTGCAAAATGGTCCATGCCGATGTATTCGTAACCAGCCTCAGTAAAAAGCTCGATGGCCTTGAAAAAGATTGCTGTCTTCACCTTTTCGTCGGGTAAAGTTTCCTCCTTAATAACTTTTTGGTTAGGGATCTGAGAAGGAAGGTAAGCAAAATTGTAAAGAGCCAACCGATCGGGTCTCATCTCTATGACTTGTTTGATAGTCTTGGTAAAGGATTCTAATGTTTGGAATGGAAGGCCATAAATAAGGTCAAAATTCACCCCTGTAAAACCGAGCTCCTTGGCTTGTATTAAGTGATCTTCAGTAATTTCTATAGTTTGAATTCGGTTTACAGCTTCTTGGGTAGCAGGATTAAAGTCTTGTACCCCAAGACTAATTCGGTTGAATCCGAGTCTGCTTAGATGTTCTAATTGCCCTTCACGAGTTGAGTTAGGATCGACTTCTATAGCTATTTCGGCATCCCTTTCAAATTCAAATAGTTCCTTACATTTTTCAATGATGGCGGTGAATTCGCCATTGAGTAAATAGGTAGGTGTTCCACCGCCAAAATGCATTTGACGTAAAGTACGACCTTGCAAACCAAAGTTTTTTAAAGATTCCAATTCCTTTAATATAAAATCAACATAGCCAGTCACCTTATCTTGGGTCCTCGTGATCATAGTGTTGCAGCCACAATAAGCACAGCGTTCTTTGCAAAAAGGGATGTGGAAATAAAGGGATACTGGTTTTTTAGAGTTTCTGGCCCCTTCAAACCAAGACTTTTGTGTTTCTACATCAACTGCTTCCCAAATGGGTGCTGTTGGGTAAGAGGTATATCTGGGTCCGCTCTTTGAATATTTTTCGATTAGGGCTTCGGAAATTAAATAGGGATTGGTCATGGTGGTCAAATTTTGTTTTATTTGGGAAGGGAGGCTTTGGCTCCTGCAAGATTAAGGAATATTATATCAGAGATCATTCAGGCAAGCTGTAAAGAAAATTGCACAAAAAAATAACCTCTCAAAATCATCTTAGAATCAATTTTCTCTGTAAAGTGCAGGTAAATACGCCAGAATACAAGTTTATTGAATTCTGGTGCATTTTAGCAAAGGAAATGGGCAAACTTAAGGAAAAGTTAGCCCAGAAACTATTTTAAAGCATCATGAAACAGCAACCAACTATGATAGTTGGAACAATTGCTGAAGCAGCTAAAAATAGAGGATTTACTCCACCATCGAAGTAGCGAGCCAAAATAGATTGACCAGCTGGGTTTGGTGCATTTGCGATAACTGTTAAACCACCACCTGTTACGGCACCAGCCACAACAGCATATTTGAAGTTATCACCAAAACCAGGCACTAAACTGGCCAGATAAGTCACAGCTGCATTATCGTTAAAGGCTGTTAAAACAGTTGCACCAATCATCAATGGAACTTCACCAAGACTGGCTAAAATAGGAGCAATCCACCAAGCTTGTAGACCACCGTGGATTACTAATCCAGCTAGGAAGAAACCAACTAACAAGGAAGGCTTTAAATCTAAACGATTTTGGTGGTGACCCGTTGCCTGTAAAAAACCCAAAGCAAATAAGAAACCGCCAATGAACAATACAGGGTGGTGAGCTGTTAAAACAGTCCAAGCCAAAAAGCCAACATGTACTACAGTTATCCCAAGTGGCACAGCTTCGGTTCGGTCATCCCAAAGGGGCCGAGATTGGTCTGTAGCTTCCACTTCAGGTGCATGGTCTTCTAATAAAGAAAAATCTTTCTTGAAGATTACATAATAAAGGCTATTAGAAATAAGAATACCTAAAGCAGCTTTCCAACCGAAGTTGGTTGCCATAAAAGCCATATCCCAATTCCACTTAGTTGCAACCATTAATACAGGTGGCGCCGCAAAGTGGGTTAGGGTTCCACCAACTGAAACATTCACAAAAAGTAAGCCAATTGTAGCATAGGCAAAGCGCTTAGTAGGCTTTAAATGGTAAAATTGTTTAGACAAAAGCAAAGCACCAATGGTCATGGCAGCTGGCTCAGTAATAAAAGACCCTAGTAATGGAGCCACGGTCAAAATACTAAACCACCAAGCGGCGGGGGTACTTTTTCCAATTTTGGCAAACATGCCTAAAAGTTGCTTTGAAAGCTGTATTACAGGTCGAGTGGCAGCAAGAGTCATGATCACCACAACAAACATAGGCTCTGTAAAATTTACAGAATCAATGTAAGATACAGCGCCTGAAAAGCCAAATTTGGACGAGATTACGGCCATTAAAACTAAGGTCCACATTCCAAAAACGACCTCCACTTCTCCAAGGAAATGAAACAACTCAGCTTTGAAACTGACTTCTTTAATAGTTTCACCATCGTAACGGTGCATAATAGAGTTATCGCCAATTTTTTCTTCGTGTTCATGAGCCCAGTGATGAGCCATGGCTGTGAACTTAGCAGCCAAGAAAGTGTGAAAAATAGCACAGGCGAAGATAAGGCTAGCCCAAAGGTTTAGGGGCTCACTTTCCATTCGGTGGGAAAGTTTTTCAGAAACTGAGTCCATATGACTGTCGTGATACGCATCGAGACTCAATGGAAATTGCAATTCCCCTGTATGTCCGCCACCTCCACTTGCCCAAAGTAGACTAGGTATTAATAGTAATGCCAAAAGCAGCAAAGTCTTTTTCATGAATTCTCCAACTAATTTATTATAATTCAAGGCAATATAACACTGATTTAAAAGTGCCTCAAGTACTAATTTTATTAAGACCCAAATAAACATATAAAAAAAAATGATTTTTTAACTTGCACAAAAAAGAATACATTTGTACACTTTTCATATGTTCAGTAAATCAAAAGGAGATAACAATGTGGGATAACGATAAAACAAAAGCAATAGAGGGAGCCCTTTCCCAAATCGATAAACAATTTGGTAAGGGTGCCATTATGCGCATGGATTCTAGCGCACAAATCAACGTACCTGTAACTTCCTCTGGAATTATAGGCTTAGACATGGCTCTTGGTACAGGTGGGTTTCCTGTTGGCCGTGTAATAGAAATTTATGGACGAGAGTCCTCTGGTAAAACCACCGTTGCCCTTCATGCTATAGCAGAAGTTCAAAGACAAGGTGGTGTAGCAGCTTTTGTTGATGCTGAGCATGCTCTTGATGTATCTTATGCCCGTAGGCTTGGTGTCAACGTCGATGATTTGCTTGTTTCTCAACCTGATTACGGTGAGCAAGCCTTGGAAATTACAGATATCCTAGCACGAAGTGGCGGTGTAGATTTGATTATTATTGATTCCGTAGCAGCTTTGGTTCCTAGAGCAGAAATCAACGGCGAAATGGGTGACTCTCACATGGGCTTGCAAGCCAGATTGATGAGTCAAGCCCTTCGGAAACTAACGGGTACCCTTTCAAAATCCAATTGCAGCATTATCTTTATTAACCAGTTGCGCATGAAGATTGGTGTTGTCTATGGCAACCCTGAAACCACTTCTGGTGGTAATGCCCTAAAATTCTATGCTTCTATCAGGTTAGATATTAGAAAAGTTACAGACATTAAAAATGGGGATGAAGTTACTGGTGCCCGAATTAGAGTTAAGGTAGTTAAGAATAAAATAGCCCCACCATTTAAAGTTGTGGAACTTGATATATCCTTTGGTGAGGGAATATCAAAACTGGGTAGCCTCTTAGATGTTGGCGTAGATGCTGGCATCGTGAAAAAGAGCGGAAGCTGGTATTCTTATGGGGAAGAGCGCATCGGCCAGGGACGTGAAAAATCTAAAGAATATTTGAATGCCAACCCTGCTACTCTCGATAAATTAGTACAGCAGGTTCGTATGTTTTCTGGTTTAGAAGGCTCTGGAACTGAGGGCACTCTGCTTGAAGGCGACCAGCCTCAGGCTTAACCGAAATTAGAGCCTTTTGCACCTGTCAAAAAGCTTAGTCGACTCGAAGTTTTAGCCTACTCCTTTTTTGGGTCTCCCAAAAAGGGGCTGTCCTAATTGAGTCGACTAAAGCACTAACATTGTAAATGCCAAAAGCAAAAGGCTTTTGGTCTTGAATTAGGGCGATCGACTTCAGGCTAATAATAGCCTGGGGTTGTCTGGCCAGCCTTCCCACAGGGTTGGTCAGCTTTGCATTTTACAAAAATTTAAAAAAAAGAATAATTTTTTTAATGTCTTTAGCTTCTCGGAAGTTGTCCCAGCCAAATTCGATCTTTAAGTTTTACCGCCTGCAAAATGTGATAGCGGAATAATTACCTCAATCCTGTTTTTAATTATCTAAGCTCATCTTGAAAGGTTCTCAAAATAGGCATTGAGGATTCTCATTTAGGCCCTTCTCAATGCTAGGAAAAGAACCTCTTGAGCTAATATTTTATTAAGACTTGATCTTTTTTTTAGGGCTGTCTAATATGTGATGTTAGCACTCACTACCTTTGAGTGCTAGCAGAGAAAACTGGGAGATTAAATTTCCCCATTCGATAACTTATTTCATGGTAATACAATGAATATCAAACCTTTGCACGATCGTGTGATCGTAAAGCGCAAAGAAGCTGAAACCAAAACAGCCAGCGGCATTATCATCCCTGACACAGCAAAAGAAAAGCCACAAGCAGGCGAAATCATTGCTGTTGGTAAAGGTAAAAGAAAAGATGACGGAACTATTATTGCTCTAGATGTGAAAGTTGGAGATAACGTCCTTTTCGAAAAATATTCAGGAACTGAAATCAAAATCGACGGTCAAGAGTATATCCTAATGCGCGAAGAGCACATTGTTGGAATCATCGAAGGCTAACCCCCAAAACAAATTTTAAAAATAAACAAGGATTAAAAAATGGCAAAACAAATTAGTTTTGGCGAAATTAACCGAGCTGCTTTACTTGCAGGCGTCAACAAACTTGCTGACGTAGTTAAGGTTACTTTAGGGCCAAAGGGCAGAAACGTAGTAATTGAAAAATCTTTTGGCGCTCCTGTGATCACCAAAGATGGTGTTTCTGTAGCAAAAGAAGTTGAATTGGAAGACAAAATTGAGAACATGGGTGCTCAAATGGTTAAAGAAGTAGCCAGTAAGACTAGTGATACTGCTGGTGATGGTACTACTACAGCAACTGTTTTGGCCCAAGCTATCTTCCGTGAAGGTGTAAAAAATGTAGCTGCTGGTGCAAACCCTATGGACTTAAAGCGCGGTATTGATGCTGCTGTAATTTCTGCTGTTGCGGCCTTACATGAACTTTCAAGAGAAGTAAGTGACAACAAAGAAATTGCTCAAGTTGGCTCAATTTCAGCTAACAACGACGAAACTATCGGCACAATTATTGCTGAAGCAATGGATAAAGTTGGTAAAGATGGTGTTATTACTGTTGAAGAAGCCAAGGGCCTAGAAACAACCTTAGACGTTGTAGAAGGTATGCAGTTTGACCGTGGTTACCTGTCCCCTTACTTTGTTTCTGATCCAGATAGAATGGAATGTGTACTTAAGGACCCATACATTATTTTAGTAGAAAAAAAAGTAAGCAGCATGAAGGACATCCTTCCTGTGCTTGAAGGCATAGCAAAAGAAGGTCGACCTTTCTTAATCGTAGCAGAAGATGTTGACGGCGAAGCCCTAGCTACTTTAGTTGTAAATAAGCTTCGTGGAACTCTAAACTGCTGTGCTGTTAAAGCGCCAGGTTTTGGTGACAGAAGAAAGGCAATGCTTGAAGATATCGCTATGCTAACAGGTGGTGAAGTGATCTCTGAAGAGCGTGGAATGAAGTCTGAAGACATGACTATGGAACAGTTAGGAACTGCCAAGTCTATTGTTATTGATAAAGATAACTGTATCATCGTTGACGGTGCTGGCAGCTCTGACCTAATCAAGCAACGTGTGAACCAGATTCGTGCTCAGATCGAAGAAAGTACCAGTGATTATGATAAAGAGAAGCTACAAGAAAGACTAGCCAAGTTGGTTGGTGGTGTTGCTATCATTAACGTTGGTGCTGCAACTGAAATCGAAATGAAAGAGAAAAAAGCTCGTGTTGAAGATGCATTGCATGCAACTCGTGCGGCTGTTGAAGAAGGAATTGTTCCTGGTGGCGGTACTGCTTTAATTCGCATCCAAGCTGAAGTTGAAGCTGCTGTTAACAAGCTTGAAGGTGACCAGAAAATTGGTGGTAACATCATTTTAAAGGTTCTTGAAGAACCTTTACGTCAGATCGTGAAGAATTCAGGCCTTGAAGGTGCTGTAATTGTTGCTAAGATCAAAGACTCTGATATTAATATCGGTTTCGATGCTAAAAACGAAGTCTACACTGACATGTTTGCTGCTGGCATCATTGATCCTACTAAGGTTACAAGAAATGCCTTGCAAAATGCTGCAAGCGTTTCGGGTCTATTGATCACTACAGAAGCCAGTATCTGCGATCTTCCAAGTGAAGATGGTGGTGCAGGTGGCGCTCCTATGGGCGGCATGGGTGGCATGGGCGGAATGCCTGGCATGATGTAACTTTAGTTTACAACCCAATACAAACGAAGCCCTGCAAGATTCATCTTGCAGGGCTTTTTTTTTGCCTTTATATTAGCTTTAAAACGGAAAACTATGCCTAGTATTGCAGTCCATATAACACCCTCTTGGGAATCTTTTTCCAAAAAAGTGTTCGCTTCAAAGTTGCAAGACATCCTAGTGCTATCCTTTGGTATCCCCAAAAATGACCGCTTGATTCGAATTTTTGAGTACCTGCCTGAAGACTTTTATCTTCCATTAAACCTTGAAAACGCTTATATTTTGATTGAGGTGACTCTGTTTCCAGGTCGGACTTTAGATCAAAAGAGAAAATTTTACCAAGCTGTAAACCAATTGATAGCCGATTCAGGTCATAAAACGGATGCCAGTAGAGTTATTCTAATTGAAGCTCCACCTGAAAACTGGGGTATCAGAAGTGGGCAATCTGGAATTGATGTGATTAAACAAAAAGAATAATCAAGAGAAGTAATGAAACAAAGGTAGGATAATTATGAACCCCTGGATTTGGTTAACAATAGCCATTACCTCAGAAGTGATAGGAACTACAGCCTTAAAAGAAGCTGAGGGATTTACTAAGTGGATTCCTTCGATAGTCGTTGTAGGCGGTTACACCAGCGCTTTTTATTGTCTTTCGATGACACTAAAACACATGGAAATTTCTACGGTTTATGCTATTTGGAGTGCTCTTGGTGTGGCTTTTATCACAGTAATAGGAATTTTTTTCTATCAAGAATCTATGACTTGGTTCAAAGCTGGAAGTTTAGCTTTGATTATTGCAGGGGTTGTGGGCCTAAGATTGGCATCTGAGAATATTGCTTCTTAGGGCATTAGAGCTTTGAGTTCCCTTAAAGTAGCAACCATCTTTTGCCCTACAACTTCGGGGGCTACTTCTAAAAAGTCAGGGTGAAAAGAGAGGCGGATGGATTCTTTTATCCTTTGGTCGCTAAAACCTAAGATCTTTAAGGTACTGGAAAGCTTTTTAGTTCTAGCGTTGCATGCGCTGCCTGTAGATACCATTACCCCTTGCTGGCCTAAATGATTTAAGGCAACCTCCCCAAGTAACCCCTTGAGCCACAAGCTCACTACATAAGGTGATTTATTTAGTGGTTGATAAGGCTCCACCCAGTTTAGCTCAGACTGCAAATAGTCTAGTAAAGCCTTGGCATAGACTTCTACCTTAGCCTGTTTTTCAACAACATTTGTAAAGGCTTCCTTTGCTGCAAAACCCAATGAAAAAATTCCATTCACATTTTCAGTTCCACTGCGCAATCCAAACTCTTGCCCACCGCCATCTTGCAAACACTTTAAGGCCAAATTTGAACCTAATATCAATAAGCCTACACCTGTTAAGGCCCTAAATTTATGGCCACTAATCGAAAGTAAATCAATGTTTTTTATAGTTAAGTTCGATTTTGTAAAGGCCTGAACGCCATCGACGTGAAAAAGGGTTTTTGGTGACTCTTGTTTTATTAAACGACCAATTTCATTTACTTTCTGCATCAAGCCTGTTTCGCTATTTTGCGCCTGGATAGATACCAAATTGGGTTTGGATTTTAGCTGGGCCTTCAGCCCTTCCAAATCAATCAGGCCCTCAGGGGTCAAGCTCAACAATTCCAATCCGCAGCCGGCCTCCTCTAGTGCTTTGGCGGCATTAGTTACGGCTGGATGTTCTAAAGGAGAGATTAAAAGAGTGTTTGAAGCTTTAACAATGCCCTTTAAAGCCATGTTAATGGACTCGGTGCCACCGCTACAAAAAAGGACTGCCTCCTTGGGAACAGAAAACGTTTTGGCAAATTGGGAGCGAACCCCTTCAATAACTTCTTTGGCCTTACGGCCCATGGGGTGGGTGCTAGAAGGGTTACCAAGAAAAGGAGCGTTAAGTTCAGCTAGCGCCGCCCAAAGTTTAGGGTCTGGAGGTACAGAGGCAGCGGCATCAAAGTAGATCATGCCTTCTGACTTAGGTATTGATAGGCATTTTTAAAAATTTTAAGACCTAAAGGCTCTGAATTTTCTTCGGGATTCCGCGACCAATGGGGGTGGTTTGTCACGTGATTGTATGCTTCTGGGTGGGGCATCAAGCCAAATACATTGCCAGCTACGTTGCTTAAACCTGCAACATTTTCCCAAGAACCATTTGGGTTGGCAGGATATTCTGCTGTCGAATTACCCTCTTTGTCGGCATAATACAATGCGCCTAAATTTTGCTCATGAATCAGGTCTTGTGATTTTTGGTCCTTCACCACAATCTTACCTTCTCCGTGGCGAATAGGAAGATATAAAGAATCTATCCCCTTTAAAAATGGACTAGGGTTTTTGGAGTTAATGACAAGGTTCACCCAACGGTCTTCAAACAGACCATTGGAATTTTGCGTCAAGGAAGCTGACTGGCTCACCATACAATCTTCATCAAAGGGAAGTAATCCCAATTTAACTAAAAACTGAAAACCATTGCAAATGCCTAAAATCAACTTACCTGAGGCAACATAAGCTTCTAATTCTGCTTTTAAATCAAATTCGGCAGCATATTTAAAGCGGTTTACACCGACCCTTGCGCTACCTAAGTAGTCTCCATCTAAAAACCCACCAATAAAAATCACTAAATCGTAGTCGCTTAATTTAGTGTCCCCCTTTAAAAAATCAAGGAGATGAACAATGTCAACTTGTTCAGCGCCTGAAATTTCACAGGCATAGGCAGTTTCTCGCTCACAATTGAGGCCAAGACCAGAAAAAATTAGGGTTTTACTCATGGTTTCCTTTTACGTTAGTAGTATAATCTTTTTAAAGAAGTTTAAGCTCTTTGAAAAGCGGATACTTGACTTTGGTAAATTCCGGCAGGAAGATAAAAGGAAGAACTAAAATGAATAAAACAATACCTAAACCAACAATTAAAGAATTGCAAAACATTTTTGCAAAAGCAATCTCAGACTGCCCACCGCCTACCCTCGAGAATCTTAGCCCTAGAAAGGATTGTTATTTAAGAGTCTTCGAGGAATTTTATGTTCCCTTTTGCAGAGACATGTCAGTTCAGGTTTTAAGATCAACGAATTCTTTTATTGAACTAGCAGACTATACCAATTGGCTAGATGCTTGGATTCTTTTTTCATGGGACTTTGTAAAAGAAGAAGAAGCTGCAGCTACCCAAGCATTGCAAAAAGAAACAACACAAAAATTGGATTATCTGTGCAAAAATTTGCCTCATAAGCAAAAGGCGCTGGATGAACTAGGCCACCTTTTAAAAAACTCCGATCATTCGACACAAAAAACAGATGATGCTGAATATGTTTATTATCATACACAATTTGAAAAGTTAGAAATCGAAATAACCGAGCTAGAAACTGAGATAAACAAGTTACAAAATGTCGAACCTGCTTTAAAAAAACATCCTAAAATCTGCAAAAAATCCTTACCCTTTTGCATTTTCGCTCGCGGTGGCTATGGTCGCTCCGAACTCAGTTTTTCCAGCGATATTGATATCGGATATGTGCTTGATATTGCGCATTTAAGCGGAATTGAGTGCCTAATCTTGCAGGAATTAATCAAGAGGCTAGAGGAGTTATTCCAAGGGGTCCCTTTAGATTTTGCCAGTCAATATTTTGAACTGAACGAAGACCTAAGCCGCTTTAAAGAAATAGATAGCCTGCATGCTATGCCCTCAGTTTTAGAGGGAAGAAGGCTCATTGGTGACCTAAACAAACTCAAGGCCTTGAAATTAGAATTTCACGCTATCCTACCCATCGAAAAGATGTCTCGTTTTTTGGTGAAGCAACAAAAAGATTTGATCCCTAGTAGCAATGAAACCTTTTATCTAAAAGAAGGCTTTGGGGGCCTAAGGCACTTAAATTACAGCCTTTGGCTGGCTTTGATTTTCTACAGGCCTAGTTCTGCCTCTTCCAAAACTCTGCTAAAACTGCTTGGGCAAGAGGGATTTGTATCCAAAACAGAGCAACAGAATTTAACTGGAGCTTTAGAGTATATCAACAACCTTAGAAATTTCATAGGTCTTTGGGAATACTATCAAGAAGACTTAACTAAAATTGATTTCCCCAGCCAACATTTGGGCAAGGAAATTACCTTAGATTACCTACAGGATACTGTAAGTATGGCCTTTTTAAAGCTAAGTTCTCGTTTTACCACCATTGATGAAATGGATAGATATAGGCTTTATTCCATAAAAAAAGTAAGTGGGTTGAGTGAAGAAATCACAGAGAACCTACTGAACCGTCGCAGCTATGACGAACTCACTTCTTTTCGGGTTATCAAACATCTAGGCCGTAACCAAGTCATCTACTTTGCCTTGCCTGGTTTTGAAGAACCCCAGGATATCAGTTTTATTCATGCTGTGGATTTTGAGGCTCAGATCAAAGAGATATTTAAATCGTTTACTCCCATTTTTGAGCTCTTTCTCTATCTTGCGAAAAAGGGTATTTTGCTGCATCCACGGATTTTGGATGCGTTTTGCGCCCAAGTCCCTAAATTAATCAGCAAAGGCAAGAAATTACCACAAAAGTTAGCCCAAAATTTTATCAAAGACCTTTTTACTGCTGAATACGCAGCTTCTGCGGTAAAGCAAATGCTGGAAATTGCAAGCCCTCTGGGTTTCTCAGGTGAACACAAGAGCCTTTTGGGGATCTTGCTCCCAGAGGTAGATAAAATGCGATTTCTGCTTCGGAACTTAAATGTTCACGATCATCCTCTTTGTGAACATAGCCTTTTAGCCTTAAAACAGGCCGAGGTTGAATCAAGAAAGTTTAAGGCAAGCGAAGCCCAGCTTTGGACCTTTTTAAATGAAGACGACCTTTTTGCCCTAAAATTTGCCACATTTTTTCATGATGTTGGCAAAACAAATCCATACGTCGACCACGAGCAACACGGCCCAAGCCTATGCACAAAAATGCTCATGCGCTTAGGTTGGGACGAGAATGCAGATGTATTGAACACTATCCGGTTACTTGTACGCCACCACCAATCAGTTGTACGCTTTAGCCAGCTAGAAACCCATTTGGACTTAGGAATTGTAAACTTTTTTGAGCTAACAGATAGATCCCCTCGAAAGTTGATTTTACTCTACCTAATTAATATATCTGACTTTAAATCTGTAAATGCAAGCCTGAAAGATAAAGCAGGTAACTTAGAGAAATTCTTTGAAAAGACCATAGATATTCTTATTGAATACAGAACAGGGAAAAGTGAGAAGCCACTTAGTGCTATTGTGGAAGAATTTTTAGATTCTAAAGTAAATGAGATTAAGGATATTGTTTTTTATGAGTTGATCTTACAAAGCTGTATCTTAAAAAGCTTGGATGAGTTTTTATTGGAACCTTTAAAAAAGATAAACCCTGAAACCTATAAGAAACTTGAGCCGAAATCACAGATCTTAGGTCGTGCTATTCATTTTTTAGCTCTTTCGGAACTGGATAAAAAATCTCTAGAAAAACACAGGCAAAGCTTTCACCAAGCCTTAAAAAGCTGTTTAACCTTTGATGATGCCTCTAAACTGCTCACAGACCTTAGCCCCGTTTTAGATTGGTTTTTTACGGCCACCCCAAACAGGTACCTGCTCTCTACTAGCCCCATGGCAATCGCCAGGCAAGTTGTGGAAATGCAGAGCTATAAATTGAAAGAAATGCAATTTACACTACTGAAAGGGCAAAAAGGCGAGTATGACACCTTATTTTTCTATTCTACTAAGGATGTATTTATTCATGCAAAAATTGCCTTTGTACTAGGTCAACTTGGTATGAATATCGAACTGGGTAAGGTTAACCAAGTCCATTATCTAGATGGTAGAATGGGTTATGTGGGTTTTTTAGAATTTTCCCAAAAGGAAAATGCTAGCCCCATTGATATTAGTCAGTTTGAGCATAGAATTGACCAGCTCATTTTACCAAGTCTGGACAATTCCCCAAAAAAGAGTCAAGAAAAGACCAATATACAAACTCAATTTTTTATTGAACCTGACAAAGCCTATTTGGTTAAAGAAACCAAGGATAAGGGCTTTGAACGTGTTAAAATTGAACAAAGAGCCTTGAAGGTTTCCCTTTATGATAGTCCATTTTGCTATTTTAAATTAATGAGCGCCTTAGCGCACTTTAAAATCAACCCTGCACAGGTGACCATTACTACCATTGGGCAGCAGATCATTGATTATTTTTATATTAGCGCAAATGAACAAAGAATTTTGGAATCTTCTAACTTTTTACAACATTTACAAAACTTTTTAAATTCGGATATCTCAAAGGAAATGACCTTATGAACGAAATAAAGCAAATCAACATTGGACTGTTCGGTGTTGGTGTAGTTGGCCAAGGTGTTATCGAGCAACTCGCCCAAAACGCAGTTATCATTTCCAAAAGAACAGGTTTAAATCTTAAAATTACCAAGGCTGTAACCAAAACCCCACTGAAAGAAAGGGCTGTGAGCCTTGAGGGTATTTCTTTGAGTGATGACCCTGAGCATATTTTAAATGACCCTGAAATTGATATCGTTCTTGAGCTGATTGGTGGCATTGAAGAGGCAGAAGCTATTGTAATTCGAGCACTAAAAGATGGGAAATCAGTTGTGTCTGCAAACAAAGCCTTGATTGCGGAAAATGCCGACAATATATTTAAAACAGCTTATGAATCAAGAGGGCTTTTTGGTTTTGAGGCTGCTGTAGCAGGTGGCATCCCTATTATTAGAGACATAAAGGAAGGGTTTTCTGGTGATGATATTACAGAAATTTCAGGAATCATCAACGGAACAGCTAACTATATCTTAACCCAGATGACCAAAGCAGGGAAAGATTTTGGTACGGCTCTAAAAGAAGCCCAAGAGGCAGGCTTTGCTGAGGCCGACCCCACTTTTGACATTGAAGGTGTGGATACTGCCCATAAATTACTACTATTGATGAAGATTGCATTTAATGGACTTTTTGAATTTAAAGAACTTTACACCGAAGGCATTACAAAAATTGAATCCATTGATATAGCAGTGGCTGAAGAATTTGGCTTTGTAATTAAACTGCTAGGCAAGGCTGTGAATGTCGATGGTAAATTCCAAGGACGTGTTCACCCCTGTTTGGTGAGCAAAGAAAGCCTCCTTTCAGGTGTCAATGGCGCCTTTAACGCTGTCGCATTAAAGGGGAATTTTGTTGGGGAAACCCTAACATATGGCGCTGGAGCAGGGTCACACCCCACAGCTTCCGCTGTTGTTTCTGACGTAGTTGCCATTGCCCGCCAGTTAAAAGCTGGGACAGGAAATCTAGTTCCCCCTTTGTCGGCAGAATGGGGTTCACTCAAGATGCAAAAAATCCAACCTATTTCTGAAACTGTGACGGCCTATTACCTTCGCTTTACCGTGACAGACGAAGTTGGCGTTTTGGCTAAAATTACTAAAATACTTGGAGATCATGGGATCTCTATTGAAGCCATGCAACAAAAAGATCGTTCAAAAAGTAAGAGTGAAGCCGTGCCTGTGGTCATTTTTACTCACCAAGCAAAGGAAGAAAATGTTGCTCAGGCTTTGTCGGAAATCGACGCACTAACTTTTATTAAAGAACCAACAAAGCTGATTCGCATCGATCTTTAAGCCTTAAAAGACACAAAATCCTGTCAAATGTTGAATTTAAAAGCCTACAAGGAAAAATAAATAACTTTTTCCTTGCTCCTTTCTCACATTTGCTTCAAAATTTAGTATTAATTTAAAAAAAATGACAATGACTGAAGAAATACTGCCCTTAGAAGAAGCACCTGTAAAACCAGCCATGGATGATTTTTTCTTCCATGCTGCTGACTTTGTTTACAGAAGAAGAAAAACTTTTATTAATCTTGGCATTGCCATTGTGGTTATCATTGTAGCCGTCTACTTGGTTATTCAAGGTATCAAACGAGCCGAAGTTAAACGAGCTGAAGCACTTTACGCTATCCAACAAAAAATGGTCGCTAGCGGTGGCAATGGTCGTACTTTTTTAGAGGCCCATGGTACTGAATTAAACGATTTTATTAAAGAAAACCAGGGCACCCCCGAAGAAAAAATAGCTTTATTTGAGCGTTCAAATCTTTTTTATAGTACACTAAAATATGCAGAGGCCGAGGCTGATTTGAACAAAATCATCGTTGAACTCAAGCCTGAAGCTGGTTTATTTCCAGTGGCAAATCTATTTTTGGCCAACATCTTGCGTGACCAAAATAGAGCTGAAGAGGCCATTGTGTTACTTAAAAGTGCCTTAAACAAGCGACCTAGCGACATGATTTTAATTGAAATTGCAGAGGCTTACTATGGTCTTTCCAAGTTCGACCAAGCAAAACAAAATATCAACGACCTTAAAAGTCAATTCCCCCAAAGCCCCTATTTAGAAAGGGCTGAACGTTTATTAAGCGCAATGTAGGAACCCTATGAACTACTTAAATTTTATTGAAGAATATCTAGAAACTCCTGCAATCAATCAGTTTGAAAAGATCAACGTCTTGGCTCAAAGAGCAAAAGATCTTTACGCTGGTAAAACATGCCTTGCAGAAGGGATGTCTGGGCGTAAGCCAACGTCACAAGCGCAAATTGAGTTTAAAAACGGTTTACTTGAGCCTAAGATCGAGAAGATCATAGTCGAGCCAACCGTTGCTAAAGAAGACGAAGAATAATAAATTCGGAACCTAATGTAACCTGAGAGCCCCCTCTCAGGTTAGCTTGTCCTTATGCTACAGATTCCCTACCCCACTAGCTACAAAAGAAACCTTACTAAGTCAGTTCAAATTGCCCACCTTGAAGTCGGTGGAAACGCTCCAATATTAATCCAGTCTATGCTGGTAAATCCAGCAAGTAAGCTCGACCAAGCAATTGCTGAGATGAAAAAACTGGTGGATGTAAATTGCCAACTCATTCGCTTGAGCCTCCCTACACACAAAGAGTTAGAAGCTTCTTTCCGCCTAAAAGAAAGGATGAAAACCGAAGGTTTGACTGTTCCCTTGGTGGCTGATGTGCACTTCAATCCTTCTTTAGCCATTGATGCAGCAGAGGTTTTTGATAAAATAAGAATTAACCCTGGCAACTTTGTAGACAGCCCTAAAGGTAGTGGTAAGCTCTATAGCAATGCAGAGTTTTCTGAGGGAAGAGAAAAACTTTTAGAAGCCTTAAAGCCTTTAATTACAAATCTAAAAAAATACCGACGTGCACTACGTATAGGGGTAAACCAAGGTTCTCTTTCAGAGCGAATGATCTTTCAATTTGGAGACTCACCTCAAGGGATGGTAGAATCGGCTTTGGAGGCTTGTGAACTTTGCACCCAACTGGATTATGACCAGATCATCATCTCTTTAAAATCTTCTAATCCCATCATTGTTAACCAAGCTTATCGTTTACTGGTTACCAGGCAAGACGCAGATCGTAAATTTCCATTGCATCTAGGTGTAACTGAAGCTGGAACAGGCCCTATCGCCCGAGTTAAAAGTTTAGTAGGCATTGGCTCTTTACTGCGTGATGGCATTGGCGATACCATTCGAGTTTCCTTGGCAGAAGACTCACACCATGAAATCCCTGTGGCTGAAGAAATTGCCAAATGCTTAAGCAAGCCGCAACTTTCCGCCAGCGATGAGCAAGGCGGTGATTTTAAACGGCTCCTTGGAGCAAGCCTTTTTACTCCTGGGGTCCATCGCCTAAATGGCAGAGACATTACCTCAGGTGCTCCTGTTTTGATTGGTTATGAATCTATGCAACCTGTTGCAGATGCAGATTTCATTTATAGCCACTCTGAAAATCAAGTTCTAGTTAATGGTGAGACTATTCCTATAGTTAAAGACCTTACCAAAACAGCCTTAAAAAAGGCGAATCATCCACCCTCACTAATTGTGGACTCGGTTCCGAGTTTATTTGCTTTAAGGGCCTTTTTTAGGGATACTCCCAAAGATTTTGCCTTAGGCTTGGTGGCTCCCACATTGGAAGGGGATATCTTTTTTGAGACAGAGTTTTCTAGTATCTTATGTGAAGGCTTTTTTGATTTCATCTTACTCCCCAACGCTTTGAATAGGCATGCTCATGCCAGTTTAGAGTTGTATCTACAAGCCTCACGAGTGAAATCCTTTGCAGCAGATTACATCGCCTGCCCCTCCTGTGGGCGGACTCTATTCGATTTGCAAAAAACAACAGAGATGATTCGATCTAAAACCCTTCACCTAAAGGGCATTAAAATTGGCATCATGGGTTGCATTGTCAATGGTCCGGGAGAAATGGCCGACGCACACTTTGGCTATGTCGGCAGTGGGCCAGGTAAAATAGACCTATACTTCGGGCAGACACGTGTTCAGCGGGGCATCGATGAATCTTTGGCCGTGGAAGCGCTGATTGCACTAATCAAAGAGAAAAACCAATGGTATGAAGCAAAATAATTTCAATATTCTTTTTTGCCTTTTTTTTCTTTCTCTTTGGTCAAGCTCCGCATTGCCAACCTTTGCCCAGCGACTGGATATTTCAAACCAACCCTTAAGCGCTAACAGCCCCCTATCTGGTACAAGGCAATTGAGCTTAAACCAAAAAACAAAACTAATTCAAATGGATGCTTCCATTGTTTTAGCATTCAAAAAATTTCTTAAGGCCATTGAAAAAGAAAGTATAAAAGCTTATCAGCCCTTGATGCGTGCAATTCCCCTCGTCAAATCAAAAAAAGGTACCAAGGCGGAATTTATAACACTTTTAGGACAAGTCCAAGGGGATATCAAAAAATTGGAAGAGGCTCTAAGGGCCTATGAAATCTACAAAAACCTCAATCCCAGTCTGCACACTAGTATTTCTCTAACCCATAAAGATTGGATTCAGATTTTGGTTTTTCGACAAGAAGCTTTGGCTTTACAGAAACTCTACATCACCAGCAATAAGCCGAAATATCTAGCAGAAAAAAAGACTCAGACCTTAAAGGCCAAGGCTTTAGTAAAAAAGGCATCAGAAAGATTAAATAAAACCCTGAAAGGAATCAAGACCGAAGCAGAAAGACTAAAAAGAATTTTAAAAGTAAAAGCTCTTAAAGAACAAAAACAAAAGTGAACTAGTTAGCTAACAGGTCCCGTGTGAAAACTCCAGCCTGCCCTTTTATTAAATAAAACACCTTGGCGGTAACTCAGATTTTGAGCCATCAACCTGCCTAAGATTTCAGGGAGACTTTACCTTTACACTTTTGGCGGCCCATTTAAAAATAAAAATTTAGGGTTTTCAGACCAAGCCTGTTCCAGCTCTAAAACTAAAAAATGCAATAGCTTTTGAGTTTCGTCACTTTTCCAATGATGCTCAGGAAGCAAGTGGAGTAGATGAAAAAGAGTTTCATAAAAAATACGAATGTTTTTAGAAGTTACAGGCATTTCGTCGTAATTTTGGCCTGAACTTAAAACATTTCGACTCAAAACCCGGCCTTCAACTTTTTCGTTGGACTTTTTAAAGAGTAAAATAAAGGGAAACAACTGGCTTTTAGCAGGGTCAAAACCAACCTTGGGCATTACAAAAGTATCACCTAAGGTAATCAGGTAAGGTCCAAAGGTTAAAGCTAGGTAATGCTCTTTTAAACTCTTTTTTTCTGGGTGGGAGTAACTTCTCATGTGCTCACTATTTTGCAAGCTAGAGAATAATGCTTGAAAGGTTACTAAGGCTTGCTCTAACCGTTTTTCATCCTGTTTAAAAAGTAAAAGATTGTAACTATAATCCTTTTTTGTGGCACCAAAAAAAGGCCCACGAAATAAAACCTGACTAGTGGAAACCATATTGTACTTTTGGGCTGACACCAAAACAGAGCCATTGGCTTTTTCAACAAAACTTTGTCTCGTCCCATCCTGTTCCACAGCATTGGAGCCGTCACCTTCAGAAATCTGCACTGCAGGTTCTTGAACCTCTGATGACTTAAAAAAGCTCATCAATAATGCAAATAGCATTTTAAAGGGTGCCGTAGCTGCATTAACCAACGATTCACCAAAACTAAAAAAAGACTTCCAAGTTCGTTTTAAAAGGCTTCCCATAGAAAGAGATTCTACTTCTTGAAATTCTTCAACAACTTCTTCGTGACCCAATTTTTTAAAGGTATTTTCCACTTCCCTAATCACTTTATTGATATTGCTTGGGCTAAGCTGGTCAAAGAAGCGATTTCTTTTATCTAAGACATGAGGCTGCTCAAACTCCTGTTCATCTCCCATGGCATCAATCAATGCTTCATCTGGCTTCAATTGTGGGTTTTGCAACAAAGAACCTGCTAATATCAAGCTGACTTCAATGGGTTGGATATTGTCAAATTTGCCTGGTACAGTAAGCTTTTTTAAAAATTGTTTATTATAGGTATTTCTTTTGGAAGCGTAATTAAAAAGCGTTTCATGAGACTGGAAAAAAGCAATGAATTCAAGTAACTGCAGCCTCAATGCTGCAGGATCAGAGATCATATGATTTGGATCTTGGTCCGCTGTTTTTGTGTTAAAAATGGGATTTTTCTTGATGATTTCAATCGCTAATGTCACCGGCGAGTCTTGAATTTTAAAGCTTTCCACAAACTGGGTATCAAAAAATTCTAAAAACAACTTGGCGATATCATCTACAAAAGAATAAAGCCTACCTCTCTCCACTTGAATATTCTCGGAATCAAAGAGATTTTCATTGGACGTTAAAACATCAATGTTTTTGCGAATGCTTAAAAAAGTGGGGCGGATGAAATTAGCAACAGCAATCTGCTGGTCCTTGCCTTCGAGCAAAAACAAGGGCGCAATCAATTTACCTAAGGATATTGGGCTTTGGAATAAATTGACCGTTTCAAGGATAAAAAACCGTTTTAGAGGGAGTAAATGATTCAGTTTACGAATCATTTCTTCTAAAACCTGCTTGATCAACTTATAGTTTTCAGGGCCAACTAAATCACGATGTTCATCTTTTAAAAAAATATTCAGCGAGGTAAAGCTAATGGGCTTGGCTAATTCAACTAGTTCTAAAAGACTTTTA
>JASJGK010000290.1:0-4476 GCA_033791585.1 SAR324 cluster bacterium
AGTGCTTCATCATAGGTATCAGGGTTTTTAGCGCAAATAATTCCACGCAAGCCATGGACGATGGAGAGCAGTTCTTTTTCTTCTTGAATGTTTACAATACCCTTTTCCCCCATTTCTATGATATAGTTAAAGTCCTTAATAGCCAATGGGTCTTCCCCAGCTTCACTGTGAGCATAGCCTCTTCCCATTAGGGCTTCGATACTTTTAGGGGCAAATTCGAGTGCTTTTTCAAAACTGATGATTGCATCGGGGAATTTTTTTGTTTTGAATTGATTAATCCCAAGAGCATACCAGTAATCAAATGTATTTCTGTCCTCTTCGGGAGCTTCTTTTAGAATTTTAACATTTTCTTCTGCATGTTCTTTTTGCTCAGGGTTTGCTTTTTGATTCTCTAGAGTGAGGGATATTTTTAAAGAGTTTTCTTTTGCCTCGGCTTCAATCTCTTGAGTTCTTTTTCTGCTAGCTTCCGCTTTATTTTTAGATACCTCAGCCTCATCACTCAAAGCTTTTGCTTCTTCCTTATGCTCTTTTATTTTTTTTAGGGTTATTTTTGCTTCTTCAACTAAGTTTTTTAGTTCTTTGAAATTTTGAAAACCAAAAAATGCTATTGCCGCTAAAACAATGGTCAGGACTGCAAGGCTAAGGCTGATAATAATAAAGTAAAGATTTGATTGGTCATTGTTTTGATCGATCCTGTGTTCCACCCTGTCCTCTACTCTTTCTAACTTGTGATCATTTTTATCATTAGCTTTTGTTAATTGTTTTAGCCACTCATCGTGGACAATGATTTCAGATTGTAGGTCTTCAAGATTTTGCTTTTCTTCCAAGGCTACAACCTTCTGCTCCAACTCTGTAAGCTTACTTGTTTGTGCAGGCGTAGAAAAGGCGGCAGGGCTAAGAAGAAACAGGGCAAAGAAAGTGAGCAGGGTTAGGCTTATAAATTTTATTTTCATAGGGCTGGGTTTTTGTCGTCGCTATTCGTGTTCGGTTTTTAGGTCTTGCGCCCCATCTTGCATCTGCGATGTTAGGTCGGGGGCCACTTCCGTGATCATTTCTGTTGGCATTGGGGTGTCGTGGGGGCCAATGAGTTTACCTGGATACCAGAGGTAAACCAATATAAAGGCGATGAGCAGAGAGAAGCTAACAACTAATATAAAGTGTTTTTGGTGTGTTTTCATGGCTACCTTTTTAGGGTTTTTCTTCATTATACTGAAAATCTAACCAGAAGCAAAGAATTGAATCCTATGGTTAAAAAACCGCTTGCCTAGGTCATTTGCGCCGATCTTTAAGTTTAAATATTTTATTGGTTTTTTGTATATTTTAAATTCCAAGGGGTAGCAATTCCCTAATTGGCAGGCCATTTGCTTTGTAAAGTAATATAAAAGAACGAACTTAAAATGATGACGGATCATGAAAGCGAAACCAGTGAAGAGAAAGCAAATGAAAGTGATAGAGGAAAAGGCAGCAAGCCTATTCTATCAGATAGGGCAAGTTTGCATAAGAGGCCTGCTTATTCTTTTCTACCCTCTAAATATGTAGGTCAGGCTAGGGTTCTTGGTGTTGGGCAGTTATTGCCAATTCTAAAGGTCTAGAAATAGAGATTCAATGAGAAAAAATGCAAAGGCTATGGCATGGCTGGTGCATTTCTTAAAGGGTAATTAAAGGCCAAATAAACCACCCAAAAGGATAGGAATGGATTCGATTTTCACGCTACTTTCAGCAATGAAAGGCAACCAGAGACAAATGGATGCAACAGCAAACAACTTGGCAAACGCAAATACCCCAGGGTTTAAGCGGGATCAAGTGCTGTTTCGCGAGATGTATACAGAGTTTTCTGAACAAGATTTAGAAAGTGAAGAAGAATCCTTTGCTCATGAAAACTACCTTTCCCCTTTAAGCCGTGGTGGCACTAGTTTTGTGATGCCAGATCATGTAAGCCCCCAGATGAACACAGGGCGAATTATCCCTACCTCTAGCCCCAAAGATATTGCTATTCAAAATGATGGGTTTTTAGTGGTTCAAGGTTCTAAAGGCACAGCTTACACCCGTGATGGCCGATTTTTAGAAGACCAAGAAGGATTTCTTATCACTAAGTCAGGCGACCGTGTGATGGGTGAGAAAGGCCCAATTTTAGTTGGCGGTAAAGATATGGCTATCGGTTCTGATGGTGCTGTGATTGTAGGCGGCCAGTTAGTAGATAAGTTGCAAGTTGTAAAATTTGAACAGCCAACCAGATTAACTAAGCTAGGTGGCGGTTACTGGGCACCAGGCTCAGATAAGCAAATCGCCATGCCCCAAAAAGACCCTCGAATTGCACAGGGTGTGTATGAAAGCAGTAACGTAGACGTAGTAACAGAAATGGTTGATATGATCACTGTGAACCGCTCCTTTGAAGCCGCGCAACGAGCTATGCGTAGTAACGACTCACTAGATGAAAAATCAATTACAATTGCTAGAATTTAGCACTAATCAATCAAGGAGGATTGAGCCATGATGACATCCCTTTTCACATCTGCAACGGGCATGAGTGCCCAGCAGTCGCAGATTGATACAATTTCGAACAACCTTTCTAACGTCAATACCAACGGCTTTAAAAAGACAAGGAATAATTTCCAAGACCTTTTGTATTCCAATGAGATAGTGCCAGGATCGGCAACATCCTCCAATACCATCTCCCCAACAGGCCTACACAAGGGCCACGGTGTGAAATTAATTGGAACCCAGAAAGTTTATACCCAGGGTAACTTAACCCACACAGGTAACGATCTGGATCTTTCTATTGATGGTGATGGTTTCTTTCAAGTTTTACGGCCAAATGGCTCTATTGCCTATAGCCGTGACGGTGCGTGGCAGCGAGATAATAATGGTAGAGTGGTAAACAGTGATGGTTACCCTATCGAGCCTGAACTAGTAATTCCCCCTGAAGCGACCAAGTTGATTGTCTCGCAAGATGGTGTGGTGCAGATCTTAGTGGGCGACGACCCCACCCCAACTAGAGTGGGTAACATCCAACTTTCAAAATTTATTAACCCTGCGGGCTTAAACCCAATTGGTAAAAACTTGCTTATGGCCACCCAAGCTTCTGGCGCACCCATTGCTGGTGACCCAGGGACAGAAGGCATTGGCATGCTTTCCCAAGGGTTTTTAGAAAAATCAAACGTTAGTGTTGTAGACGAAATGGTAAACATGATCGTGGCCCAGAGAGCCTACGAGGTAAATTCAAAGTCAATCCAGACTTCTGATAACATGTTACAAACGGCAGTGAACCTAGTTAGGTAAATACCATGAACAAACTTCTTCGCATTTTTAGTCTTTTAGGTGTTTTATGCCTAGCCTTTGTGTCTCCTGTTGTTGCTGATGGTATTGATACCATCGAAGTGCGCATCTTAAAAGAAATCACCGTTACTGGTGATGACTATAGATTAGGGGATATCGCTGAGTTAGATGGTTTTAATATCGAAAAAATTGGTGATTTGGCAAAAATCCGCATTGGCCGTAGCCCCCTACCGGGTAAAAGCGTCCCCATTACGTCTTCAATGGTGAAGTCTCGGCTCAATCGTGTTTTAAGGTCAGGTCAATACAAACTTCTAATGCCGAAGAGTGCACAAATTACCCGTAGCCATCAAATGGTAAGTGCCAAGGATATTTCAGCTAAACTCCATGAAATTATTGAAGGTATTTATAAAGAATATGATGAAGTAAGAGTCAACATCCGTTCAAAAATCAAGGACCAATACTTACCAGAAGGTAAGGCAAGCTTTCAGATATCTCGTGTTGGCAAGGCCGACCGCCTTGGGGGTCACACCTCTTGGAAGGTGCAGATTATGCACAACGACAAAAAATATAAAACCTTAATGGTGAGAGCCAAGGTGGACGTGATTGATGAAGTGGTTGTGGCAAAGGGTAAAATCCAACGTGGGGATAAAATTGCTCAAGGCGACCTTGTTAGAAAAATGAAAAATATTAGCCAAGAAAGAACAGGCTTTTCCCCAGGGAGTGACCTCGTTGTTGGCCAACAAGCAAAAAGAGACATCAATCGAAATGAAGCCTTGAAGGCTAATTTGGTTGAAGAACCTGTGATTGTAGATAAGGGCGCACCGATCAAGATATTTTACCGCTCTAAAAGTATCTACCTGACCAATTTAGGCGTGGCTATGAAAGCTGCCAAGCGTGGAGACTTGATTCCAGTGCGGATTTTAGCCAACAAAAAAACAATTTATGCCATCGTTCGTGACGAGAAAATGGCAGAAGTAGCCCTATAACCCAAGGTTAATTATGAAAGGCTCATCAATATTAGTAATTTTATTCATCTCTTTGAGTTTGAGTGGCTGTCTGAAAAGTCGCATGGCTTTACCCAAGGCGCCTGCTCCACCTCCGCCACCAGTTAAACCTGAAGTGGATTACACTGATGTGAGAGAATATTCTTATCGAACTCGTTCCCCTGTCCCTGTAAAGCAAAAGAGATACGAAGGTAGC
>JASJGK010000291.1:0-2775 GCA_033791585.1 SAR324 cluster bacterium
TTCCAAATCACAAAGAATCCAAATCCAGAAGAGAGTATGCCAAGAATTTGGAGATCTCCACGCTGAAACAATTTATCTTATGTTTCCTCAGATGGTTTTTTTATATGGGAGAGCTGAGGAGCATAATGGCAAAGTAAATCTCTACCACCCTGCAATTTCATTATGGATAGCAAGCGACAAGCAAATTGCAACCTACCATAAATACAACCCCCATGTTGCAGCAAAACAATTTGCCACAAACTGGGTGACTACAAACGACAAAGGGAAGCTTGTTATGCACCCAAGTCGTATCCCAAAAGAAGTAGTGAAACATGGGGAAAGCTTACCTTGCGTGCAGCATAAATTAAAACTGGAAGCCCAAGCGAGTGGTACCCCCACCAATCTAGCAGCTAAAAAGGGCGAGAAAACCTACCGTATCAAAAAAGGCGATACCCTGTGGGGCATTGCAGAAAAACACTATGGCAGCGGCTATTTATGGCGCAAAATCGCAGAGGCCAACCCAGACAAGGTGAAATACAGAGATAATGATATAGTAATTATTTTGCCTGGTCATGAACTGATTCTGCCTGCTGTGGATTTAAATGAAGCAAACCCAGAAGCAACTCCAAAACCCTTGGCCGCAAAAACACCAGCAGACGAGAAAGCTAACCGTGCAACTGACGGAGTCACCTGCCCAGCATATTTAGTTAAAATTGACCCAGAAGCCTTGAAGGTCACTACGGAAAATATACCTTTTGGGCCCAATAAGATGGCGACAGTAACGGTAACCTATGAGCTAGATGTCGCTTGCCAGAAAAATGGCCCCATAAATTTCAGCACTGAAATCAGTAAAGATTCGCTGGTGGTAAAGGCAGATATTCATAACTTTATTGCTTCAATGGGGGTAACGGCTAAGGGAAAAATTACCATGGATGCTGGTTTTAAGTTTAATTTTCTAGGCTCAGAATACGAGGCATCGCTAGCTCTTTCAGAGTATCGATTTACACCCCTGCCAGGCTACAAAGCTACCCCTGTGGCCTATAAGGGTTCCAGAAAAAACCAAGTAATAAAGCAGGAAATTGGTGAAACTGCCTTTGAAGGAAAAGCAGGAGTGACAATCTACCTTGAGGTTTTTGATAAAATAAATAATAATAACGAAAATATGGCACAAGCTACTGCTGCGCTAGCATCTTTAAAGAATTATACTCTTGCAGAGAGAAATTCAAATCAAGTAAATATCACTCAATACTTAGAACCTGCTGCTATTGTATTTGCTGCAGGGTTAACAGTTGCTATCAGTTATGCAGCAATTACTCTTATACTTACACCTGTTGCAGTTACTGGTGCTACTGCGGGGTTAATTACTTTTTTATTTTTTGCAGAGAACTTTTCTGAATGGAACAATCTCTTAAGAGACTCGAACTCAATCAAATTTTAACAAAAATTTGGGCTCAACTTCTTTTGCTCAGGAAGTTAGCCCTTTTTTTTATAACTCTAGAATTTGTTTTTTATTTAAATATATTTTACTATATAGTGTATGAACTTGAAATAGTAACTTTCAGTTACCCTGTTTTCTGTATTGCTGGAATTTTGGGTTTTTTGATGTACTTGCTGCCTCTTTGGTTTATGAAGCCTATCATTACTATTTTAGTTTTATTTAAAATGCCAATCCTATTAATACTAAATTTGCTATATTATAGATTAAGTAGCGAGCTTGGAGAAATTCTATACTGTTTTTATGGTGTGTCCTTGGTTGTAAACTTAATTTTAGCTTTTGTTTTAGTGACCTTTGCCTCATATTTTTTATTCTTTCTTATAAAATTAAATAAAACTTCAGGTACAAATAATTTTTTTACTATCTTCTTCCGAACTAAATTTGTTGTTTCGAAATCGCCCTATAAAGTAATTTGAATGGGATTACCTCCGCAGCGACTTCAACTTAATCGATCTTTAAGTAAGGCATGGGCCCAGCTTCTTGTTTTAAGAAGCTGGGCCTTAAAGCTACTTTCTTTGGATATTCTTCTATTTTTTATTGATTTCTATCTCACCTATCTTTTTGGGGCGCAAGCAGTATCAAATTCTATTGAATTGATTGTCGTGTTCACAGGTGTTTTTTTATTAGTAATGATGCCACTTGCGAAAATGGAGCCATATATAATGATAAGCATCCTTATGAAACACCCAATTTGTTTAGTGATGGCAAAATTCTACGGAGCAAGTAACCTTTACCATAATGATGAGTGGTATTTTTATTACCTTCAATTTGCCATGCTTCTAAATATAGCACTTGCTGTAATCCTTATGGCTTTTTTGAGTCTTTATTTGGCTTTCATGATCAATTTCAACAAGTACTCAAAAACAAATAACTTTTTCCGCCTACTCTTCACTTTGCGTTTTTCCTTCACTGAAAACCCACCTGAAGACGCAGATTAATTTCAAATCAGATCGCCCCTTAATCATTTAGATTGAGCTGGCCACTCTGGACACAACACAAATTATTTAAATAAAAAGAAAACCATTGTAACGGCATTGCAATGAAAACAAGGTTGCCATTGTAATGGTTGCAAAACCATTGCAACCTTGCTAGGTAAATGCCTAGAGGCTTTTATTAAATACAAAATCCATTTTCATTTCAATGAAAATGCCCCTTATTGCAATGGCGTTTCAATGCCATTGAAATGGATTTAACCCTCATTTCAATGAGACCGTTTGCCGCTAGGCTTGAATTTTTGCCTACAAGCAAAAATTGCAAAAGGGGCATAACGCCCCTTGATTCTATGAAACTTTCCTTTTACT
>JASJGK010000292.1:0-9347 GCA_033791585.1 SAR324 cluster bacterium
CCAAAATTGAAATATAATCGCAAGGTCCCCCTTTCCAAGGGAGAAATTGTGTTGCTATCTCAAAAAACTACAGCTTTGGGCTTACCCAAGCTTTGAAATTAGGTTTGTATGCAGTTATCAAAAGAACTTTTTATCAAGCTCCAGCAATCAGTAGAATTTTTTAAATCCTTTACTGCTGGTGAGCTTCTTGCTCTTTTAAAAATTGCAAAAAGTGAAAGCCTTCAGAAAGATGAGATTGTCTTTAAAGAGGGAACCATTGGTGATAAAATGTATATTATCATGGGTGGAACTGTTCGTATTTCCAGACCCTTAGGCAAGGGAAAAGAAGAAATTTTGGTTGTTTTAGCACCAGGTGCCTGTTTTGGCGAAATGGGTGTAATTGACCAATCCCCCCGCTCTGCACGAGCTACCGCCCATGAAGGTGGTGCTACTGTGCTTTCTATTTCGGCTGCTGTATTAAGCGAGCACAACGTGCTCTTGGCTTTTAAACTTTATAAAAACTTTGCGATTATGCTTGCTGGTCGCTTGCGAGATACAAACGACAAACTCCAAGAAGTTACCGATACCTCTCGCTCAGGAAAAGACCAACTTAAAACCTTAATGAAGAAAAAGCTTGAAGCTGGCGCTAGCATGGAGGGTACATCATTTAAAAATGCAGACTTGGCAGAAGTCTTTATGAATAATGCCAATTTTAAAGGTGCTAGCCTGATTGGGGCTAAATTTTCAGGTGTGAAGGCAAAACAAACTAATTTTACTGACGCAAAATTTACCAGTGCAACCTTGAGTGATAACGTTTTTGAACAAGGTACTTTCGATAAGGCCGATTTTTCAGGTGCCAGCTTTTCCAATTGTACTTTTGCTGGCTGCAACATGAGAGCTGCCAATTTTTTAGGAGCTGATTTAACCGAAGCTCAAATAGAAACCATCGAAGAAAATAAAAAGCATGAGCCACCTCCTTTGGCAGCGTCAGAGGCTGGTAGTAAATGATGAAACTGAGACCACTGTTGCTTGGCTTAATGTTATCTTACAGCCTGATTTCTGCTCAAGCTATAGTTTTTGCCCAAGATCCCGTGGCACCTAAAAAAAAGGAAGTTCCCTTTAGTGCTAGCATGGATAGAGCTGCAAACGCACAAGGTTGGTCTAAAATTTATTATGCTTCCTTCAAAAGAAGCGCAGAAGTTAGTTATTTAAAACTTGCAGGCTCCAATTGCGCCCAATCGATTCGAATCTTGTATTCTGTGCAAAATCAATTTGCCAGCACCACAAAATTCCACCACATTGCCCGTAAAAGAAGAAGGGTCGCCTGTAGCTATTATAATTTATTACAAGAAGTTGGCCGCCGCTCTGGTTTCCCCAGAGAACTCCCAAATTTGGGATCTGGTCACTGTGAACGTCTTTAAGCTAATTTAATTTTGGAGTTAAAAATTGTTTGTCGCTAATATGAGCCCCCCGCAAAACCGTTTGCAAGGTGAAATCAATACCTTAAATAAAGGGATTGAAGGGAATAATGCTGTTGACTATGACCTTATCCAACAGGCCGTTGCCTTTGGAAAAAAGGCACATCAGGGGCAATTGCGCAAAAATGGTGACCCCTATTTTATCCATCCAGTGAGGGTTGCTATTTTAGCCCTTGATTATGATCTGGGAACAACTAGCATTGTTGCAAGCCTGCTCCATGATGTGATTGAAGACACAGAATATGGCGAAGATTCCATAAAAGAGCTTTTTGGTGAAACCGTTGTGACCTTAGTGGAAGCCTTGACAAAAGTTAAGGAGTCTAAAAGCTTAACCCTATTTAAAATCATTGAGTTAGGAAAAGTTGACTTTAGGGTGATCTTAATAAAATTGTTAGACCGACTAGATAATATGTCTGACCTTAAAGCTTTAACCCGCCGCAAACAAAGATCAACCTCTTTAGAAACCCTGAATATCTATTGTGAAGTTGCCCACGGGTTGGGCTTGATCGAAGTGGAAGAAAAGTTACGAGACTTAATCTTTAAAGAACTTTATAAAAAGAGTTATTTTAGAGTCAAAGAAAAATTAACTAAACTTTACCAAGAAAGAATTGGGGCGATTGACAATATTTTAGAAGCCATAAAATCTTCTACTTCCCCGGAAATTGTAGCTCAGGTAACCCCCGTTTTTGTGAAGGCTCAGGCCTTTTTATTGGAGAGAAAAGATGTGGATCACATCTTGGAATCAGTCGTTATTGAAGTCACTGGCCCCACTCAATGTTACCAAATCTTAGGGGAACTTCATTTAAAAATGCGATCTGTTCCCTTGTCGATCAGAGACTTTATTTCTAACCCAAAAGCCAATGGGTGGCGAGGGCTAACGACTAAAGTGATGATCAACGGCGAGGTGGTTTCCTTGCAAATAGTTACCCAGGGCTACCAAGAAGCAAATAGAAAGGGGTTGATTACTTTGATCCAAGAGGGTGTTTATCAGTCAGAAAACTACCAACAGTTTTTGCAGCTTTACTTAGATGTAGCAGGGGATCAGGTTAGAATTGAAAATGTATTCAGACACAATAAAGCCAAGACCATCCAAGTTATGACTCCAAAAGGGGATGTTGTTGAATTACGTTACGGCTCTACAATTTTAGATTTTGCTTTTATGATCCATACCCAGCTAGGCTTTGAGGTTACAGGTGGTATTATTGATAATCTTCGCTACCCTAGAGAGAAGATTTTAGAAGATGGTATGGTTGTCCAAGTGGTTACAAGCTCTGATGTTAAGCCTAATGATGACTGGATTTGGCAAGCAGTTATGCCTAAAAGCCGTAGAGAAATACTTAAATACCTATCCAAACACTAGGCGATCGCTATTTATAGTAGACGTAGATTTGGCCATTTTTATTGGAAGTAAAGATGTACAAAATCTCGCCATTAACCGACTTTTCATACTGCTTTTCTACTTCTGGAGCCATAATATTCTGCTCGCTTTGGTAATCTTTTCCTGCTTTCTCAGCGTAAGTCTCAGTTGAGAATTTTTTCATTCTCCCTTTTTTATCCTTCTGCACATCTGTCACTTTTAACTTAGACGTTTTACCGTTCTTTCGTTTTGTTGTGACTACCAACCCCTTTTTTATGACTTGGTGCTTTGCTGCTGTGGATTTTGCCGTCAGTTTGTCTTCAGCAAAATCGGCTGAAGAAAGCAGAGCAACTTGGTTGCCCTTTTTTAGCCAAAAAAGGTCATAGCCAGCTTTGTTCCAAGAAAAGGAAAGCTTCTCTTCTCGGTTTGTCATTTTAAAGGGGATACCTTGGATGCGAACCACTGGAAAATTGCCTGAGGGGTGCATCTTTTCATATTCGATTTCTAAGTTGTTGCCTTTTTTGCCAATACGCTGGACAGCCCCTGGGGCGAGTAAAACCTTTTTAGGGTTGATAACTTCGGGTGCTTTTCCTGTTTTTTTGCCGACATAATTACTTTTAACTTCAACAGCATCTTTCGCAACAGCAAAGCTAAGGGGGGCAAAAAAAAGGCTAAAAACTAGAACCAAAATCTTCATGGTCGCTCCAAAAAATTAGGATTTACAACTGGTTTAAAAGGTATAACCCCTTTGGGGTTATTTTGAAAAGCCCAGCCTGATTAAAAATTAAATCTTGTTTGTGTTCCATTTCGTGTAATGCCATATTAAGTGTCTGATTTCCATAGTTTTTTTCTATATCTTTGAGGTCTTTAACATTTTTCGGCTCTTCTGAAATGGAGTGTAAAATAGTCAACTCCAACTGGCAAAGCTCTTTGGAGGGTTCTTTTAAGTTGGCTAGTAATTCTTGGTGTAGCTCAAAGCCTAGGCCCTTTAGCTTTGGACCTAAAACCTTTGGTCCTCTTAAATAGAGAGCGGATTTGTCTTCTGTCCCTGAATTGCGTAAAAATACGGCGCCTAGTTTTTTTCCATCTTTGTTTAGCTCGATAAAGTAAAGATCTGGCTCTTCGGCAAAGGCAAGGACTTGAGTTTTAATTTCTGACCCTAAATGCATTGCAATCATCTGCTCAAATTTTGGGGCGGCGTCAGCTAAATAGGGGCTTCCTCCTAAGAGTTTAGCCTTATCAACGTGGTAGATGTAAAAGGTTTTTTTGTATCCCGCCTCAAAGGTTTCTTCTACCAGTTCTTTTCTGTTAGTCTCAAAAGACAAGGCGGCAAGCCCATTTAACCCAGCTTTGATCCCGTTACCAGCAAAGGCCAAGCTTTTTCCAAAAGGCGTTTGTAGGGTGGTAGGGGTAATGGAGTGGCCCGACTCTTCAAGACCCAAAAGAAAGTTGGTTTCTATGATTTCTGATGCATTGGCAAGAGATAAGTTTTCGAAAAACTCCCCCATGATTTTAGAAGCTTCAAAACCGCTTAAATTTGCAGGTTCCCTTTGAGAGAGGTCCGTTAGCCGTTGGTCATTTGACCTTTTAGCAAATTCTGAAACCAGACCCAAGCAAGCCCTAGCTAAGATCCATTTGTCGCCCACTCCCGTCAGCCGAACCTCTTGACCTAATTTAATGGCAGCCTTTGAGAGTTCAAAATCTGATTCAACAGTGTGGATGAATTCGCCTTTTTGATTTTGGCTTGTCAGATATCTAGCTTGGATTAACCCTAAGGAATCACCACTGAGGACACGAAAAGCATTTTTTTCAGGGAAGTAGTAGAGTAAAAAGCATCTATCGGCATCGCCGTCAAAGACCAAAAGAACCAACTCTTTTTGGCCCCCTTGCACCTCAGGGTTTTCACTTAAGCTAAAGACTGAGGTTAAGGCTTGGTAGTTTTTGAAACTGGCATTTTCCCCTAGCACCATTTCAGCAGTAATCCATTCTTTGCCTTCGATATTTGCCACTCCGCAATCCAAATTTACAGGGCCTGTTTTGCAAAAAACATGGACTGAAGCAAAGTTGAACTCGTGGAAAATTTCTTCCGTCACTGGCGTTGCTGCACCTTTGCTAGCATCGACTGCTAGTATAGTATTTGAAAAATCAGCGACCTTCCCCCAAGAGTTTTTCGGGTCAAGATGCAAGGCCACAAAGAACTCTTTGGCCTCGGTTATGTGGTTGACCCTATTTTTTTCGGGGGATTCTTTGAGCAGAGAATTCCAATCCAAATCAAATAATTTGGCTGTTAGTTTTTCGTCGTCTAAAGGTAAAAACTTCAGGCCCAAATGGGCGTGGAAAAGTTTGATTCCATTTTGGTCTGGGGGATTGTGGCTGGCCGTAAGCATAACCCCACCCAATGCGCCAGAGTGCAACATATAAAGGGGAATGGCAGGCGTGGGCAAAATTCCCACATTACAAACCTTTAAGCCTGCGGCTTCAATGCCTTGGGTAGCTTGTTCCAAAAACTCACCACTGGGGTCGCGGGGGTCTGAGCCTATGATAATAAGGTCATCCTTTTTAGCAATTTGCTCTTCTAGTAATATATTGGCAAAGGCAAAACAGTAACCTTTAAAAAATTGAGGGGTGAGCAGACTTTGCTCAAGGTAAAAATCAAGGGGGTTGCAACCTTTAAGTGCGCTTGCGGCTGCTGAGTTGTATGCATCTGCATTGGCTGTCTTCCCACGGATCCCGTCGGTTCCTTGGAATCTTTTTAGCTGAGTCATCGAGGCTTAAATTTAAAGTTTGGACTTAAGTATAGGTAGCCCAGACTTTTAAGTAAAGCCGCTACCAGCCAACAGAAAGGTAAGCTAAATCTCTTCTGCTGGATTGCTCCTTAATAGCAGAGGTGCCAATTTCTTCGTAGTAGCGGGTGTAGCCAATTAAGATAGAGCGATTAAAAAAATTCAATTCGGCACCTTGGGTAGCGTAACCTTGGTTGCTTCCCACTCGGGCTGTAAGTAAATTGCCCCCTGTGTCATTGGGAAAAAGGCCAAACTCAAGGCCTGCGTGAACACGGTTGGTCTTTTCTCGGGTTGTTTGCACCCCTCTTATATCTAAAGCAGGCACAACTCTCACAGGCCCCATTTCTAAATTCATGCTGTAGCCTACGTGTACTTCTTGCGGCTCTACATCATCTACACCGTTTAAAGTTAGGCCACCGACGTTTTGCATCACGATCCCTAGAGTGCTCCTAGAGGCGCCAGCGAAACGAAAGAGCAACCCAACATCATAAACAGAACCCGTTTCATAGGCCCCGAAAACAGGGGTAGAATCTGCATCACTGGTGGCATCTTTGCGTTCAATTTTTTTACGTCCAACGCCCAATACCCACTGGCCGCTGCCAAGGGGAACAGACATTCCATATTGTGTGATTCGTTCATTTCGCTGGAAAATTACACTATTGTCGTCTTGGCCCTGAATGGTCACTTCACGGGCGTAATTTCCACCAATTGCCAAGCCTGAACCTGTGATGCGAGCAGCAAAGTTAATCCCTGCATTGGCTCTAATATGGGGGGAAGTTTGGGATAAGAAATCGGTTCGATAAGAATCAGAAAGACCAGTTTCGCTAATATAAGGGTACTGGATATCTACAATATTAGAAGCTACATCTAAGGGTTGCAAACCATCACTAGCCTCTACTGTCCAAGCACCTACATCCAACCACCAGGATTCCACATTTGCAAGCACAGCTGGGTTATAAGATAGGGAATAGGCATCATTAGCACTGGCAACGCCTGTGTTACCCATGGCTAAGGCTCTATAACTGACTAGGCTTTGGTAAATTTCACTAGCAATCAAGCTTGGGGTAGTGGCGCAAAATATAGCAAGGCAGAGTAATAATTTTTTAAATGTGACCATTTTTGTAGCTCTTTTGAGTTGTATCACTATACAAGCAAAAAACTTGCCTTTTCGTACATCAAAAAAGCATTTTCCCCCTATTTAACAAGGTTTATCTAGTAATTCACCTCTTTATCCAGGCAGCGATAGCTGATGGACTCTGCTAAATGATGGAGTTGGATGGTTTCTTCTCCGCTTAAGTCGGCAATGGTGCGGGAAACCTTTAAAATACTGTCATGGGCTCGGCCGCTAAGCCTGTGTTTGGTCAGGGCTGATTTTAAAAGCTTGTGGCCGCTCTCGTTTAAGGCGCAGTATTTTTCTACCTCTTTATGGCTCATGTTAGCATTGTAAGAGGCATCATCGCCAAAACGGAGCTCTTGCACGGCTCTCGCTTTGAGAACTCTTTCTCTAATATCCAAACTGGATTCACCCTGCTTAGAAAAGTTCATTTCCTCGTAACTTAAGGCCGGCATTTCGACTTGCATATCAATGCGGTCCATCAAGGGGCCTGAAACCTTTGTGCGGTAACGTTCGACTTGGGCCTGGGGGCACCTGCAAGATTTCACGCTATCGCCTAAATAGCCACAGGGGCAAGGGTTCATGGCGGCAATCAAAACAAAATCAGTGGGAAAGGTTAGGCTTTCTTTTGCCCGCGAGATGGTCACTTTTTTGTCTTCTAAAGGCTGACGCAGGAGGTCTAAAATTTGCCTCGGGTATTCAGGGAGTTCATCTAAAAACAAAACTCCATTGTGAGCCAAAGAAACCTCTCCAGGCTTGGGGATTGTGCCGCCGCCGATCAAACCAGCGCCTGAAACAGAATGGTGTGGGCTTTGGAAGGGGCGCAATTGTAGGTGTTCTTCATCTGGGCTGAGTCTGCCTGCAATGCCATGGATTTTTGTGGTTTCTAAACATTCAGAAAAACTCATGGGAGGCAATATTCCTGAAAGGCGTTTAGCCAGCATGGATTTACCTGAGCCGGGGGGGCCTGAAAAAAGCAGATTGTGGCGGCCTGCCGCTGCAATTTCTAGCGATCTTTTTGCGGTATTTTGCCCTTTGACATCTGCAAAGTCGAGCAAGATGGGCGGAGGTTCTGTAATATTGCCTTGGCCCACATAAGGCTGAATCATGTTGTAACCGTTTAAATGGTCTAAAACTTCATTTAAACTAGCTGCGGGAAAGATTGCCACGCCTTGCACAAGGCTTGCTGCAGGTGCACTTTTTTTAGGAACGATCATTGCCTTGATCCCTGCTTTTTTTGCAGCTAAGGCCATAGCTAGCACACCATTGACGGCTCTTAATTTTCCCTCAAGGCTCAATTCACCGACGATCAAATATTCTTTCAGGGATTTTTGGGGCAGTTTTTCAGAGGCCTCTAAAATTGCCAAGGCCATGGGTAAATCAAAGCCAGTTCCGCCCTTGGGTAAATCAGCAGGAGCAAGATTAACAATGACTTTTTTGATAGGAAAGCCAGCCCCAGAGTTATTAACCGCAGCTGTGATGCGGTCTTTGCTTTCTCTGATTGGGCCATCGGGCAAGCCTACGATATTAAATGCACCAAGACCAATAGAAACATCGGCTTCAACCTCAATAACATGGGCATCTACCCCTAAAATACTTGCTGTAATTGCTATTGCTGTTGCCATGGTCTCTTTATTATTTTCTTCCAGACTAACGGAATAGATTTATAGTGGCAAGAAAAAGTGAACAAATAGTCATATTAAATATTTAAACCAAGCTCTTTGTAAATGTAATATATTTCACTTTGATTCCAACCTAAGACACTGTATGATAATATTAAGAGGGTAAATATAAACAGGAAAGTTTCATGCAGTGTTTGCTGATTGCTCACCCAGAAAGCAGAGTAAGGGAGGAGGTAGACAGCCTTCTCAATGGCCATTTTTCTTCATTTTTAGAAGAAGAAAATGGCAAAGATGCTCTAAAAGCAGTGGTTTCTTCCAACCCTGATGTCTTGGTGGTTGCTCTAAATTTACCCGTGTTAAATGGCCTGTCGCTAGTCAAAATTTTAACCCTTTTGGGTTTAAAAATTCCTGTTGTGCTGCTCACAGAAGATGACGAGGTTCCCGCTGCGGCCGCCAAGTACGACCTAATTAAAAAAGTGATGCCTCTTTATTCCGTGCAGAGTCGCTTAAAGGATGTCGTCGCTGAAATCGGGAAAAATTTTGTCCATGAATATTATGATTTAGAATTCAAATTAGAACGTGATGAAATTTTATCCCTTTTGTCAGCCAAAAATAAACAAAAGGTTTTGATCATAGACCCTGATGAAGATTACAGGGCTCATTTGGCGGATCAGATTAATGATCTGGGTGATTTCGAGGTCTTTTTTGCAAAGTGTGGCCAAGAGGGGTTATTAAAATCCGTGATGATTAAGCCCGATTTAGTGTTGACTGAGCAAGATTTACCTCAAATTGATGGGGTTTCTATGGTCCAGGTTTTAATTGTTTTAGGTCATTCTTGTCCTTTGTTATTTATAACTAATAGTGAACTTGGCTATCTTAGAGACCAAACTTCAGCTATACCTGTTGTCAAGGGAATTTTCGATAAAAAGCTTTTAAGTACAGAACCTGCATTGTTAACGGCAGCCCTGAAACAGAACTTTCAAAATGCACTTGATAGTGAAAATAAAAAGAGCG
>JASJGK010000293.1:0-4096 GCA_033791585.1 SAR324 cluster bacterium
CTAACCTTAAATCTATGTTCCACCTCACTGACCCAAGCTCGGACCAAGATGATATCACCATAAGAAATACTGTTAATGTAGCGGCAATTGCACTCGATAATCGGCCACATGATCCCTGATGCGGCCATCTCAGCTACATCGTAATTAAAGAGCCGAGTCAAGGCTGTGCGAGCGATTTCAAAGTATTTGATGTGATTGCCATGCCAAACCATGTGAATCGAATCAACATCGTGAAAGGGGATTTCAATCTCTACTGTTGCTTCCAGACGAGGGTCGATCATGATCTTTAACTTTTTGGTTCAAGGTCAGAATCAAATTTAAAGTCCCCTGCCTGAATCATTTTGGTTAGAGTTCTAAGTTCGCCCTCTAGCACTCTATCTTCCACTAAATAGGGGGTGATTTCTCTGGTTGTGTCCATAGTTTGTTTGATGCGAGGCGAAATGTGAGCATCTGTTAACTCCCCTGATTTGATACGTAATTCCACAGCTTGGGTCATGATCATCAAACCAGCGGCGGCACACTGTTCGGTTAGCTCCAATACTCTGTTTGCGTCACGGGCGGCAATGGTGCCCATGCTGACGATATCTTGGTTATGGCACTCGGTTGAGCGGGAGAAAACACTAGCAGGCATGGTCAGCTTCATGGCTTCGGCAGTCATGGCACTAATAGAAATTTGCAAGGCTTTAAAACCATGAGAAATAGTGATATAATCTCCAGTCGCCCCAGTCAAGTTGGCAGGCAGGCCATGGTTGGTTTTAGGGTCAACTAGCAAGGCTACTTGGCGGTCGATTAAACCTGCAAGGTTAGCTATAATAGGCTTTAAAGCGTCCATCACCCCTGCAATGTGGCCACCGTAGAAGTTGCCACCATGTAAAAAGTCTTCTGAGGCTACATCTAAAAGGGGGTTATCATTGGCACTATTGGCTTCGATTTCAATATTTTGTCTAGACCAAGGCAAGGTGTCGGCCAGCACACCAATAACATGAGGGGCGCAACGCAGGGAGTAACGATCTTGCAAACGAACATGTTCTCGGTCGCCATATTCTTTTAGGTCTTCTCGGATAGATTTAGCAACTAATCTTTGTCCAGGGTGTGGCTTTAAAGCGAAGATCCTATCATCATAATGGGCAGCGTTGCCCTTGGCACCAACCACAGCCATAGAGGTGATTCTAGTGGCGATTTGGGCTAATGTCTTGGCTCTTTTGAACACGATAGCCGCAACGGCTGTCATCACAGAAGTACCATTCATAATAGCCAAGGCTTCTTTGGGTATAAGTTGTAAGGGAGTAAAGCCTTTTTTAGCTAGGGCCTCGGCAGCAGGCATCTGCACACCATCGCAAAGCACATCTCGCTCGCCACTCACAACAGCCGCAATATAAGATAGAGGTGTTAGGTCGCCACTTGCGCCAACAGAACCCTCTTCAGGTATTAAGGGTAAGATATCGTGATTAATCAAGTCGACTAACATCCGCAATAATTCTTCACGCACGCCACTAGCACCAATGGCAATAGAGACTAAACGTGTAATCAAAATGGCTCGGGTGGTAGCAGGGTCAAAGTGAGCGCCAAAGCCAACCCCGTGAAAACGGGTAAGGTTCATAGGTAGCAGATGGATCAAATCAGCGGCTACCTCACGGTCGGCAGATTCGCCATAACCTGTAGAAACGCCATAAATCTTGGCCCCTTCCTTCCAGTTTTTCATCAAAAAAGTGGCACCCTTTTCTATAATCTTCTTCCAAGTTGAATCATCTGTTAAGGTAACAGTTTGCCCCTCTGCAATGTGGTTGATCTCTTCAATAGTGATGAGGTTTGTGCCAACCTTGAAGGGCGTTAATTTATTTGTCTGTTGATTCATCAAGATTTCCAAAAATTAAAAAAATTAAACCACTGGTAGGGGTAGAGGATGCAAAGTTCTTCCCAAACCGTTTTATAAGCAATTTGCATTGCTTCAATGGTTGATTGTCGCTCTTTGCGCAGGACTTTTTGACCATCATAAATAGACTTCACTTGGACAGAGTATTTACGTGGGCCAGTTTTAATTACAAAAATTGTATATACTGGAACTTCTAATATTGTGGCAAGCACAAATGGCCCTTGTGGAAAAGATGCAGGCTTACCTAGCATGCGAATTTGGGTCACTTTACCCGGTGCGCCAGGGGTGATTCTATCGGCTAAAATCCCTATTAAATTGCCTTGTTTTATCTCATTTTGCAGCAGGTTTAGGTTACCAATATCCATGGACTTTAGACAAATTAAATGGTCCATCACCTTAGGGTTTACTCCAGCGAGCATCTTTAGGTATTTCTGGGCATTTTCTACAAACATCAACATTTTCACAGGGAGATTTTTCCCAGAGGCTTTCGCCCGTAAGGCTTCGATATTCCCAAAATGACCACTCATAACAATTGCGCCACGACCTGTGTCTACCTGATTTTGCAGCAACTCATGGCCCTCCCAGTTAAATTCAAAATTTGCAGCCTCTGGGTTTATCCAGTTAGTAAACCTGTCGACTATGGTTTCACCAAAAGACTGGTAAAGCTTCATGGAGTCAGAAAAACCTGGGCGAGCCTTAAAGGGACTTTTTTCCCCGCTAAATTCATGGAGTTGACTTAGGTAATCACGGATGTACCCACGTTTTGCGGCATCGGTAAGATAGTAAAACCAGACAATAAAGTAGGTTAAAAAATGGGTTAACTTGGGGCCTAATATCTTGAAAAAACCTACGATAAAGGCCAGGGCTATGGGGCTACCCTTTTCTTTTTGGGCAAGCCAGTCTTGCTCGCTTTGTAGCTCTTTTTCTTGGAGTAGTGATTTTTGTTGCTGCGTTTTTGGCTCACTTTGACCCGTTAATTTTGGCTCAGTCTGCCGGCCTGATTCTGGCTCTGCTGGGCTTTTTAATTCTGATTTTTTTTCTGTTGGGCTTAAAGACATTTTTATAAAGCTACTTTTCAGGGAAAATCTTTTTAAAAAAGGGATCTGTAATGGAACCAGTGTAGTGGCGAAAGCGCCAGTGACGATATATGTATTCAGCCCCACCAAATAGGCCGATGACCACATAACCTAAAATCCCATTATAGAGGGTCCAAAGGAATAGGTCATTGATCAAAGCGATATACAAGGCAACGGACCCATTAAAAATAAAGATCCCACACCATAGCACATTTACCCTTTTGCAATAGGCTAACTGCTCTAAGCTCAACTCTGGGCTTTGCATCCTTGCAAATCTTTCTACAAGACAAGTTTCAGTGAAAAGTGAACTGCCAAAAGTCCAAAGCAAACCCAAGTTGATCAAAACAGGTGTAAACATAAAAAACTGGGGGTTATTTTGAATATGTAAAAACCCAAAAACCAACAGGATTAAGAGTAAAATTAACAGACTCTTTAAACTAGGTTTTTTTAAACCTACAAAGCGAAATAAAAGGGGAATGGCAAAGAAAATAAGAAGGCTGCGAAATTCGAAATGCTCACGGCCAAAATAGAAAATAAAGGGGTAACTCAGGGAAAGTAGAAAAACCGTTAAGGCCCCAAGTTGCTTCATTAACTCAAAGAGGCTTGAACTTCTTCAATTTTAGTAATTACATCGCCAACAGTCTGGATAGACATTAAGTCTTCCAAATTCAATTTAACGCCACTTTCTTTTTCTAAAAGAACAATTAAATCAATTGCATCTATGGAATCCAGGCCAAGATCGTCAATCAAGTTTGCGTCTAGAGTGACTACATCTTTAGGTAGATCAAAGGCGGTGTTAAATATCCCTTGGATAACCCCTAGGGTATCTTGGTTCTTTTCCATGACTATTATGAATGGTGACTAGGGTTTGGTACCTAAGTTTGGCGAATATGCGACTGATATTCTTAATAAAAAGTTTCTCAGTAAATTTTAAAAAAGTATAACTTTTTTATTCATATCTGCCAAGCCTCAGGTTGAGCTTTTTCTTTAAAAAAGAAAAATAACCCAAGCCTCTGCAAAACTTTTCTTGAGTTTACATAGTAAAACATAAAACAAACTTAGACTGAATAACCTTTTTGATTGAAAAAAAACCCTATAAATGTTTAAATTAATAGCTAAAGTGAAAGGGTAATCTATTGCTTTTATT
>JASJGK010000294.1:0-8062 GCA_033791585.1 SAR324 cluster bacterium
GGAAGCAACACAAAAAGGTTGGCTGCCTTCCCAACTTTGGGATTTGGATTCTGAATAGGCGAAGTAAAAGATCTCCTCTGATTCACCTTCTTTCGAAAAGGTTAAACAGCGGCCACTACGGGCTAAAAACCAACCTTGGGAAACCCATTTTCCCGTTTTTTTATACGCGATAGCGAGATAAATGTTTTCATCTGGCAATTGGTTACAAAAAAACACAGAACCAAGGGCCGTGAAGGGGCTTAGTGTGAGTAACCCAGCGGTTAAAAGGGTTGTGAACTGTATTTTTTTTCTAAGTTTGGTTAAGTGCATTTTTAAAAAGAGTATAAATTTCAAATTCATCAGGGTCTTCTATTCCGTCTGCCTTCATTACTTCATATAAAAAGCCTAAAAAAAGATCGGCCTGTTGTGCATCAAAAGCGTCTGCAAGTGTTTCTGCAAAGCGTTTCAAATGAACATCTTTCAATTCTGGTTCACCAAACAATTGGTGTTTTACATCGGTAACTTGGTCAATAGCTAGCCCTACATCACCCCACTCTCTATTCCAGTGATCTTTAATAAAGATTCTGACTACCCCAAATTCTTCATCATCAGCGTCATCATCACTGGTAGACATAATCAATCCGCCCAAAAGAGCGTATTTCGCAGTCACTTTATCAAAAATATCATTCATTGTATCCTTTTTTTGAAAATCTTTATTTATGCGATATTTGACTATTTATCGTTTGCCTTACGATTTACTTCAACTAACGCAGCTGAAATTAGGCCTGCTGGCACGGCAACAATACCTAAGCCTATCATCAACATAAAAAATGTAAAAATTTTCCCTCCCACTGTTATAGGATAAATATCCCCATAACCCACTGTTGTCAATGTCGCTAATGCCCACCAAAGACTATGAAAGATAGATTGGAATTTATCTGGTTGGGCTGGATGCTCAAAATAGTAGATTCCAACTGCAGAAAAATACAACAAAAACAAAGTCATAAATAAAAAAACAACCAATTCCTCTTTGATTTGATAAAAGGCATCAGCATAAATTCTTAGAGCCTTGGAATAGCGCATTAGTTTAAAGAGTCGGACTAATCTCACCATTCTAACTGCTCGTATGGAACGCAAATCAATTCCTATAGATAAATAAAAAGGCAATATAGCAAGGAAATCAACCAACCCAAAAAAACTAAAAATAAATTTTAGTTTTTTGTCTTCTACATAAAGACGTAGCAAATATTCTAAACTGAAAATAGCAACTGTCACGATCTCAATTTTATGGAGCCAACTTTTTGCCTCGGGGCTTAACCCTGGTAGGGTTTCAACTGTGAAAGAAATAATGGAGATTAGTACAAGAGCCTGAACCGAAAAATCAAATATTTTACCAGCAAGGCTTTTATGGTCATGGACCAAAAACCGAAGTTGCTTTTTTATATCTGATCTGCCGCTCATAGTTTTTTTGATTTATCTTACTATAACAATGGTAGAATGTGAAGAACTTCTTGGGTAATGTGATCCATTTCTTTGGGCGTAAGGCCCATAATGTTGCCAGCCTCTCTACCTACTTTTAACGCCTGAGGCTCAAACTCTAAACCCTGTAGGGCAATTTCTGTAAGGTAGCGGAAGACTTTTTTTCTGGGTGTTGTAGCAAATGCATGTTCTGAAATATCTGGCAGGGGGTCACTGCCTGAACTTTTTTTCATGTGTTGCAGCTTATTAAAATCATTGTCTAAAAGTTGGGTGATATGATTTAAATAAGAGCGCTCTGAAGCTGTAACTTTTTTGTCTGCATAGATCATTTTAATGATCACAGCGCTTAACCATTCTCGTTGTTCTTTTTTAATGCTTTCTAGTAGCTTTAGAAAGTACTCAAAACGCATATCTTCAATAATTTCATCTATGATAGGCTTTGCTTTGGCTTGGTCTAGATTTAGTAAACGGGCAGTTTGTAAAATAAAAGCCACTTCTTTATCGCAGAGTACAAAGTCGGTGGAAATGACCTTTAAAATAATCCTAAAAATGCCTGTTGCCTTTTTATCGTCAACCTTTAGAGAGTCTTGGTATGGAGGCTTTACCTTCATTAAAGTTTCTTTTGCGGCCTTTGACGGTTCATCTGCGGATTCCATTAAGTCAAAGTACTTCCCCAGTTCTTTTAACTGGATTTCTTTCATTTCACCATCGGCTATAACGGCGCCAGCGGCCCTAGTAGCGAGCCAAGTCTCTTCTTCTAAATTTAAGTGAATCTGTTTCAAACGATTTAGCATTGATTTAAGTCTAGTAAATAGATGAGGTTTCAGTCATTTTTATTTCTATAGCCTTGCCATATTTAATCTTTTTTAGCAAAGTTTAATCACCTTGCCAATACTGGAGCGCCTGTGATTTTTAAAATTTTAATCTTATTGTTTTTTCTTAATTTTGGGCTGATAGATTTCCCTTATAGTCAAGAGGCTGCAAATGCAGAAGAAATAATGGATAAGGAGTTACAAATAGGGGAAAAACTTAAATATGAAGTAAGTTTTTCAGGTTTAATGACCCTAGGTTACGCTGAAATGTCCATAGAAGGTGAGACCCAAATAAGGGGACAAAAATGCCTCGTTTTTCAAACAAAAACTTGGGCAACACCATTTTTACAAAGGATTTACACAGTAGATGATCGCATTACTAGCCACTGGAATCCAGTTTTAAAAAGAACCCTTTGGCAAGAGAAAATTATTCATGAGGGTACATTTTACAGAGAATACCAGGCTGATTTTAACTATAAATTAAAAGTAGTAAGCTGGACACAAAAGGGCTACTCGGTAAATACCACTGGGGGGGAATCCCAAGGGGTTACAACAAATTTGCCTAGTCAAATCCAAGATGCCTTGAGTTCTGTTTATTTCAGCAGAACCCATGAGTTACAAGGCAAACCAGGGTTGAAATTTGAATTGGCTGCCTTTGATGATTTAAAAATTGCAAAAATTAAGATGGAGATTATAAGAATCGAAGATTTAGCATTGGTAATCAATGGCAAAAGCCAGACTTTTTCGGCACAAGTCATAGAACCAAAATACAGTACAACAGGTCTTTTTCGGGCAAAGGGTAGGCTTTTTCTGTGGGTGACAAATGATAAAAATAAAATTCCCTTGCAAATTATTTCTGAAATCCCCATTGGCAGTGTTAAAGCCCGTCTCATTGAGGCGAATCACCCTCTTTTTCTAGACTGATCCTTAAAAAACTAGACCTTATTTATAGGCATGTAATATGGTTTGGGAAGGGGGGATTATGAACAAAAAAGAAATCGAATTTGAACAGCATTTAGCTAAACAAATCAATAGTACCTTGGCAAAGGGGACTAAAGCGGCCTTCTATCTTGCCGCTCTAAGCACTGTCTTGATGGTGATGTTAATGCTTTTGGGCTTTATGCACCACATGACTTTTGTAGTCATTTGGATTGGTTGGTGTGCTGTAATATCCTATATAAGCTACTACCTTACAAAAAACGATCTCACAAGTTCCTACCGCAACAAAGTAATTATGGTTTTAACCCATACTACTTTACCAACCTCTCTTTTTATTATTGGGCATTTTACAACCAAATTTGGAGCAGCAACCTATTTAAATGGTCCTGCTAGCCACCTCTATTTCTTTATTATTGCTTTGAGTGGGATGTTTTTTGATAAAAAACTTTCTATTTTTTCAGGTGTTGCCTCGGGGGTCCAATACTTTTTTTGCTTCTGGCTTGCTTACCCACTTTTGGTGAGTATTGATTACGGTGACCCTATTTTTACCCAAGAGATATCTCACCCTATGATTCATTTTTTTAAAAGCTTGATTATGGTTTTTTCAGGGACTGCCACGGGAATCTTTGCCAGTAAAGCCTTAGAAATCTATAGAAATTTTATCCAAGAAGAGGGTGAAAAGAAACACATCGATAACATTTTTGGGCAATTTGTATCAGATCAGGTTAAAGATAGAGTTTTAAAATCTATCAATGAAGACAAAGGTGAAAGGATGAAGGTAGCAATACTTTTTTCTGATATCCGTGGCTTTTCTAGTTTTTGTGAGCAAAATGAACCTGAAATAGTTATTTCGCAATTAAATGAGTATTTTGATGCCATGGTAAAATCCATTCGTGAAGCTGGTGGAGTTGTTGATAAGTTTATTGGTGATTCTGTTATGGCTAATTTTGGTGGATTGCTAAACTTGGCAAACCCAAGTGAGGCGGCTGTAAATGCGGCTTTGAGTATGCAAAAATCTTTAGAAAATTTGAATAAAAGATGGGAAGAAAAAGGCCTTACTAGATTAGAAAATGGAGTTGGCTTGCATTTTGGCTCAGTGTTACAGGGGACCATTGGGAGTAACGAGCGTAAAGAATTTACCTTGATAGGTGATGCTGTAAATACGGCTAGTAGGTTAGAAGGCCTCTGCAAAGAATTAGGTAACCCTATTATTATTTCTGAGTCCATTTTTCAATTGGTTTCGCCCCAGATCCAAGGGAAATTTCAAAATTTCGGGGAAAAACTGGTAAAAGGAAAAAAGAAGGCTGTGACGGTTTATGGTTTGAGAGAAGTTTAAAGTTTTTGGTGAAGTAGGCTACATTCTAACCCTACTCAGGAAAAATTACTTGACCAAAGAAGCCTCTCTTAATTAATGTTAGAGCTAATACTCTAATTATCAGGTCAGGTATGAAAGGATTCCAATCCAAGATTTTATTATTTTTCTTTCTTTTATTTTTCGCACAAAGTGCTTTTGCGCAGGTGTGGGAAATCCCAGAGCGTAGGCCTGAAAATGGCTCTACGGATTTTGGTTGGTTTTTTGCTCCCACCCCAATCAGAATTGAAGGCGTGGGGCAGGCTGTGCCTGTCTTCGGTTTAGTTTCCAACCTCTACGAAACTGCAGACTTAATTTATGTGCAGACTCTACCAGGTGGTGATTTTGATATTGGTGTTACCATGTTCAAAGACCTGCCTGTTTTCACTGAACATTTCATTATTTCCGCTGGTCAATTTAAACAAGAAATTTCCTCACAGCTTTATAACCGAGGCATTGATTCTGACCCAGATGATTATATAGTCCCTTTCTCTAAGCAGAATGGGAATTTCTATATGAGTAAATTGCTCTTTTGGGAAGAGAGACTAGAATTATTTTACCAGCGTTTTACAGGTGATTCAGAACTCCAAAAGATTTTTGATAAAGATGGTAATCTCTTAAGTTCAGTCTCATCAAAATCTAGTTTTGATGGGAAAGAGTATGGTGTTGTCCTGGATTTTACTGATGATGCAATTGATCCAAGAGAGGGCATTCGTTACGGCCACAAGTTGATACCTAACAATGCAAGTGACGTTTTGCGGAGTGATACAGTAGTGACCGACCAAGACTTAACCCTTTATTTTCCAATGAGAAAGGATGATACCTTAGTTTTTAACTTTTACAGGTCTACATCCACAATCACCCGAGCTGGCGTTACAGACGACGCGACGGCCAGAGCAATATATGATCAAGATTGTGACAGTAGCTCTGCCTATTATGACGCCTGTCAAGCTGGGGAAGATAAATTGGTAGACGATTTTCTAGCGTACAATCGGTATGGCCAAGCCGCCTCTTTAGGTGGCGCTAATAGAATGCGTGGGTACGCAAGCGGGCGCTTTAACGCTGGTAACGCCGCAAGTCAGGCGATTGAATACAGGTACAACCTATCGTCTGATAAAAAAGAGGTTAATTGGTTTCTACTCGGTGGTGTCGAGTCTTTGTTGCAGCTCGCCTTCTTTGCCGAACGCGGAACCGTGGCGGAATACGCCTCAGAGTTGAACAGTAATATAAAGACCAACTATGGTGCGGGGTTTAGAGCCTTGATTTCTGGTTTTATTTACCGTTTTGATGTTGCAGTTGGGTCTGAAGGGCCAGCAGTAACAGTATTTATCCAATACCCATTAGAGCTCAATCCTATTTAATCAGAGTTAACACTCAGGTTTAAAAAATAGTCGGCCTTGCCTTGTTCTCAAGGCCGATATCTGGTTCCTAGATTAAATTTAAAGCGCTGATAAAGGCTTTTAAGGTACTCAAGGTCAGATTTTCATCTATTCCAGCCCCCCAAGCTTTATTTTTGCCTTGACGCAAACAAACATAGGCAATTGCCTTGGCGTCTGCACCTTCGCTCATGGCATGTTCGCTGTAGTCTAAAATTTCAACTTGAGGTTTATCAAAAGCACTGTTTACCCCTTTGCACAAAGCCTCTAGAACGCCAGTGCCACTTGACTTTATTGTGACAGATTTCGCCTCAAAAATGATCTCAGCCTCCAGTTCACTGTGGGTCTCTTCACCCTTGGCCTCTGAAACCTCCCATTTAGCCTTGACTAAAGAGTAGGTTGATTCAAGGTTCACAAATTGAGCTAGAAATAAATCATGTAGCTCTGTTGCTGAAATTTCCAAAGCCTTTTTATCACTTATCTTCTGGACTGCTAAACGGACTTCATGCTGCATAGCTTTAGGCAATATAAAACCAAAATTTTGCTCTAAAACAAAGGCAACACCTCCCTTTCCCGATTGACTGTTGATGCGAATCAAAGCCTTATAGTTTTGGCCCACATCATTTGGGTCGATTGGTAAATAGGGAACTTCCCAAAGTTCAGAGGGGCTCTTTTCCAAAGCTTGTAAACCTTTGTTAATAGCGTCTTGGTGGCTGCCTGAAAAGGCTGTAAAAACCAATTCACCAGCATAGGGGTGCCTCTTGGAAACTTGTAATTCTGTCAATTTTTCGTAAACTTGAACCAACCTAGGTAGTTCTGAAAAATCTAAACCTGTATTTACACCTTGTGCAAACATATTCATGCACAAGGTTACCAAATCTAGGTTACCAGTTCGCTCCCCATTGCCAAATAACGTCCCCTCAACTCTTTCTGCACCAGCCATTAAGGCCAACTCTGCGGCGGCTGTAGCTGTGCCTCGGTCGTTGTGGGGGTGGATGGAAAGGGTCCAGTTATCGTGCTTAAAATTCCCTTTAAACCATTCAATTTGATCAGCGTAAATATTTGGAGTGGACATCTCTACCGTTGCAGGCAAATTTAGAATCAAATCTGATTTTGACATTGGATTCCATGCCTCATAAACTGCCTCACAAATTTCCTTTGAAAAATTTAATTCGGTTCCTGTAAAGGATTCAGGAGAAAATTGAAGCCTTATTTTAGTACCATCAATTTTTTTTATTTCCTCTTTAATCCACTCAACACCTTGAATAGCAATTTTTTTAATTTCGCTTTGGCTGCTTTTAAAAACGACCCTTCGCTGCAACTCAGAGGTTGGTGTGTAAAGATGAATAATTGCCTCTTTTGCACCCCTTAAAGATTCTACAGTTTTCACAATCAACTCTTTTCTTGATTGCACTAACACTTGAGGGACAACACCTTTTGGTATTAAGCCTTTTTCAATCAAATGGCGCAAAAATTTAAAGTCAATTTGGCTTGCCGAAGGGAAACCTGTTTCAATTTCTTTAAAACCAACAGATAGGAGGAGGTGCCAAAACTCAAGTCTTTGATTTAAATCTAACGGGTTGATTAAGGCTTGATTCCCATCACGTAGGTCTACAGCGCAATATTGAGGTGCAGCAGTGATAGTATTGTTTGGCCAAATACGGCCTTTTAAATCCACAGGACTATAGGCTCGGTACTTGTTATTCCCCTTTTGGTTCATTTGGGTTCCTTTAAAAAAAAGACAAAAAAAAAGCCGCTGCGGAATCCCGCAGCGGCTAAGCTAAGTAGCGGGGTGCCCCACCAATGTTTTTAAGTAGCGGTGTGATTTTAGATTGTTCAGGAATATTATCACTGCAATCAAAACTCCATACTTTTCTTAATATGCCTGAAGTAATATCAAATTGACCATCACTGATTTCATAACAGTTTGCTGCGTAGTCGAGTAGTCCGGCGAGTTCCTGGTTGACCTTTAAAGGATAACCATTGGAGTGATTGATTTTATATATTAAATTGTCTTTTCGATAGCGGCTAAATTCTTTTTCAATTCGAAGTGCTTCTTGTTGAGCAATTTCACCTAAATGCCGGGCATGAATTTTATCTTCAGTATCAATAAGAATCTGACAAGG
>JASJGK010000295.1:0-5979 GCA_033791585.1 SAR324 cluster bacterium
AAAGCAAGTACTCAAAAAGAAGTTCAATCCCGCAGGGATGGTTGGGCAATCGGCTGCTATGTTAGATGTTTTTGAACAAATCGCCCAAGTTGCCATTTGGGATTCTACAGTGTTAATCCGAGGGGAATCAGGAACAGGTAAAGAATTGATCGCCAAGGCAATCCATTTTCATAGCGCTCGGGTTAATGGCCCCTTGATCAAACTCAACTGCGCAGCCTTGCCTGATAATTTACTAGAGTCCGAACTTTTTGGTTATGAAAAGGGTGCCTTTACAGGTGCCAATAAAACCAAGCCTGGCCGCTTTGAATTGGCTGATGGTGGCACTATCTTTTTAGACGAGATTGGTGATACTTCAATGCCTTTCCAAGCAAAATTGTTACGAGTGCTACAAGAAGGCGAGTTCGAACGCCTAGGCGGTGAGTCCACCTTGAAAGTAAATTTAAGGGTAATTACCGCGACCCACGTAGACCTTGAAAAAGCCGTTTCTGAAGGCAAATTTAGGGAGGATTTATATTATAGATTAAATGTTATGCCAATCTTCCTCCCCCCTTTACGAGAAAGGCGAGAAGACATCGCACCCCTGACAGAGTTTTTTTTAAAGGGTTTAAGCGTTGAACGAGGCCAAGAAATTGGTATCAATACCCAAACATTAGAGGTCATAAGCCAATGCGACTTCCCAGGCAACGTGCGCGAATTGGAAAATTGTTTGAGGCGTGCTGCAATGACTTCTAAAGATTTTTTGATCACAGAAGATTCACTACCCTGTACCCGTGGGCTTTGTTTGAGCCGCACCATCCAGCATCATGTAGAGACACCTATAGCCTCAACAACACAAACCCAACAGGTTGCAAAAACAGATGCAGAGCAAGATTTAAGTCAAATTGCCAATGAGCGTGACCGAGTTACAGCCGCATTACAACGCGCTGGCTGGGTGCAGGCTAAGGCTGCAAGGTTGCTGAACATGACTCCACGACAGGTTGCTTATCGAATTCAAAAATTGAAAATTGATGTGGAAGAGTTTTAGGCCCGACAATATTAGGCATTTTTGAAGACTCTTTAAAACCCAAAGGAATTTCTTAATTTTAAAACTGTGAATATGACTTCGAGACAGGTGGTCAATCCAATTCAGAAATTGGAGTGGGAGAGTTTTTGGCCCAGCAATATTGGGCATCTTTGAAAATTCCTTAAAACGCTAAGGAATATCTTACATTTAAAACCGTGAACTTGCCGCCATGTTGGTTAACTCGACATCAGTAATTCCGCCTTTTTTAGTCAAGGCTAAGGCTTTTATTTTTTGAATCAAGGATGTTGGGTCCTTAGGTAGTAGGCTCATTTGTTTGAGTTTATGAATAATGGCTTTTCTACCTGAGTGCTTGCCCAGTAAAATCATACGGTGGGCCCCAATCGTTTCAGGGGCAAAGGGTTCATAGGCCCTTGGGTCTTTCAACACACCTGCCACATGAATGCCTGATTCATGGCAAAAAATTCGCTCGCCTACTATAGACTTCCCTTTTGGGATAGGCATGCAGGCAGACTTGGCCACAAGCTCGGCCAAGGGTTTTAACTCCTTAGCGTTGATTTGTTTTGCTGTGCCCATTTGTAACTGTAAAGCCAAAGCCAGTTCTTCCAAAGGTGCGTTTCCAGCACGTTCTCCTAAACCTAAAACGGTAGAGTCTAAAATTTGAAAACCGCAAACCATAGCCGTTAAGCTATTGGCTGTGGCCATCCCAAAATCATTGTGACTATGGATTTCGGTGGCAATGTTTAAATCCTGCACCAAGGAGCCAAAAAGCTGTTGTAAACTAAAGGGATTTAAGATCCCCACTGTGTCACAAAGTCGCAAACGCTGGGCGCCTAAATCTTGGGCTAGCATGGCAAAATCCCTCAAGAATTCAGGTTTGCCACGGCTGGCATCTTCAGCACCTACGGAAAAATTTACCGCTGATTTTTTTAAATAACGCCCCATTTTATAAAGACGTTTTAAAATTTCTGTGCGTCCACTTTTCAACTTTATTTGCATCAACTCATCAGAAACAGGCAAGGAGATATGAATTTCCTTGGCCCCAATTTCTAAAGACTGGTCGATATCACTTTCCAAGGCTCGGTTCCAAGTAATAAGCTTTGCTTTTAAGCCTAAATTCAATAGATCTTTAAGCACAGCCTTTTCCTCTGGCCCCATGGCAGGTGTACCTACCTCAATGAGGTCAACCCCAGCTGCATCTAACCCCCTGGCAATGGCGATTTTTTCATGCGCACTAAAATTGACCCCAGGAGTTTGCTCCCCGTCCCGCAAAGTAGTATCTAAAATGGAAATCATTACACCTTTTTGGCTATCATGGTCAGTGGTAATTTAGGAATTGCATCTAAGGGTTCAATGAATAGTTTCATGCCCCCTTCCAGTTCCCAGGTGCCGCCAAATACAGCATCACCCTCAATATTTATAACGTCAGCTTCCATATCCTTTTTGGGTATATAGAGGCTGTAACCCTCACCTTTATGGCTTACCATGACTTTCATGATTGTTCCTCTTGCACAAGATTTGTTTCAGTCTCAGTTAAAGAGGCCATAACTCGGCTGGCAGCTTCTACAGCAGCCTGCTCTAAAGGCATCATAGGTTGGTCAGTTACAGGTAAAATTCCAGCAGCTATAATTTCCTTGGCCACAGGTTGGCCCACTCTGAGGCAAACTATTGCTTGCACCCCTTCCATTGCACCTAATATTTTGTCCATTAGGCCGCCCTTATCACCGCAGCTAATATCACCCTTACAGTAGGTTGCAGGTAACGTCTTCAGACCCAATAAATAGGCTTCACCATTTTTAACTTCATAAAGGTAATAATCTTTGGCGTGACCAAAGTGTTGGTTTACTAAACCCTGGGATTCACTCATACAGGCGATTAAGATTCCCTGCTCATCTTCATTGGGGGCATCTTGACCCAACTCAAAGGCAACACGTTTGCGCCACATGGCCCGTTTTTTTGAGCCATTATCTAAGTTTGGTTTTTCAGCCAAAAATTTCTCTTTAGTAAATTCAGCAAAACGATCTTCACCAAGTTTGCCAACAGCATCGGCTCTACATTGCTGACAATGGGCCATTTGCTTAATGTCGCCGCATTGTTCACGCATAGCCGTCATTTCTTCTTTGGTCGGCTCGGGTCTGCCTTCTAGGCCGAATCGAGTGCCATGTTCTGGCTTTGCGATTAAAGGCATGATGTTGTGCATAAAAACACCCATTTCTTTTAGCTTTGATGCCAGCTCAGGCAATTCATGATCGTTAATACCAGGCATCAAAAGACTATTGATTTTGACCATAACCCCTAAATTTACTAAAGCTGCAATGCCTTGGCGCTGTTGCACCATAAAGTTAATCATAGCCTCTGTGGAGTTGTCTTTTTTGCCTTTATACTTAACCCAATCGTAGATTTTTTTCATGGTCTCAGGGTTGAAGCTGTTTACCGTAACGGTCACATGCTCCACGCCCATGCGTGCAATTTCTTTCACATACTTAGGTAAAGCCAAACCATTGGTAGAAAGGCAAAGCTTTAAGTCTGGAAAGTTTTCTTTAATCTTCTCTAAGGTTTCAAATGATCTTTGTGGGCTGGCTAGGGTATCGCCGGGGCCTGCTATGCCGATCACACTTAATTCTGGCATCTCGTCTGCCACAAAAGCCACCTTGGCTAGCGCTTCATCAGGTGTTAGCCTATCTACTACAACACCAGGTCGTGATTCATTTGCACAGTTATACTTTCTATTACAGTAGTTGCATTGGACATTGCAGCCTGGGGCAACAGCGAGATGCATACGAGCAAAATGATGGTGTGCCTTTTCTGAGTAACAAGGGTGGTTGGCATTTTTAGTTCCACCTTGGTCATCGGTTTTAATATTGCAGCTTGATGTGTTCATGATCTTCCTTTTACGTAGTTTCCTCTTAATAGAGCAAAGCTAATACCAAGGCTTTCTCTTTTAGGGGCAGCCTGAATTTAAGGGGCTGAGGGGGATTGTCTCAAAAGAAACGCTATGTAGCAAAACAAACAATTTGTCGTAAAATGGACACAAATCCCTACATTCAATACTCCAATTTGGTGGGACTCCCAACACCAATCATTGCCTCTTACGAATTTAATTTTGAATGCCGAGAATTGCATATAAATAGTGTCAGAGAATTTAACAAATCTTTTTTTGCGGTACTGCAAAAATTTGGTGAAGCGGAGCAATGCCCCTTATTCTTTGAGCACTTAAGGGTGCAATTTGGTTTGGACCTAGACCAATCAAATGAGGGGAAAAAGAAAAAACCCTATAAGGCAGATCTGATAAGGATACTAAAGGGTTGGTTTTTTGATTCCAACAGACCAGAAGGGGCAGTGCTCAAGGGTTGGGTGGAGAGTCGTTTTGGGCTGAGGGCCTTATTTCATAAGGAACCATTGCGAGGAATGACCTCACCAGAATATCAAGTTTATGTTTCTGAAAAAATGCATCCTAGGTTTCATCACCATTGTATCTACTCTCAATTGGACCTATTATATGAATATACCCAACAATTTTTAAGGCGCTTTTACCAAGATGGTGAACCTGTAACCCTGTATAGGGGGTTTAACAGTGCAGAAGGTGAATCGCAAATTGTGAACAAAATATCAAAAAAGAAATGGATCATTAGAAACAACTGTTTGGCCAGCTATTCGCAAGATATAGAACGGGCAAGTGAATTTGGAGATAAATTAGTCTCGGTGCAAGTTCCTTTTTCGAAAATTGTATGTCTCCCCCAAGCCCTTACTGGCTATATTCCTAGCCTTGAAAAGGAAGTGCTTATTTTGGGCGGTGACTATGAATCAGATTTAATTTCGTTTTTTTAAACCAAAAGTACAATCAATAAACTCCCAAAAGACCACCATGGAAGCATTACTCAAAAATATCACAGAATACCACGAACACTCAAAACATTACCCTGGGGCCTACGCCGATGCTTTGCCCTTTTTGGATTGGGACAACCAGCCAGACCCCTTTCGAAGCTGGGAAGGCTGTTCTGAAATTGAGTTACCCTTTAGCCAAAAAACAGATACACCGGCTTTAAATCTTTTTCAAAAGTCAGACACCCAGGAATTGAATTTAGAGACCTTAGGCGCTTTTTTAGAGTTATCCTTAGGGCTAACAGGAAAAAAAGAGTACCAAGGTGCCAGTTGGTGGTTACGGGCCAATCCTTCTAGTGGCAACTTGCACCCTACAGAAGCCCATTTGATTTTAAATTTAAAGCAGCAACAGGGGCTTTATCACTACCAGCCTAAACACCATTCTTTGGAAGTTCGAGCAACAGGTGAACTGGGGCCAATCTTTTCCGATGCAAACATAAAGGAGGGCTTTTTACTGGGTCTTTCAACCATCATTGTCCGTGAATCATGGAAGTATGGTGTACGTTCCTTCCGCTACTGCCAATTAGATACGGGCCACGCCATAGGTTGCATTGCAGCTGTGGCCAGCCTTTTTGGTTGGGAAGTTAAACTTTTAAATTTAAGCTCAAAAACCCAAACCAAGTTAATGGGTTTAGATAAAGTTGTTTGGCCAAAAGATGAGGCCGAAGAGGCCGAAGTGATGCTTTATATTGGACCAGCCAGCGAGGTTAAAGAAGATGTTTTAAATGGGCTAACAGACTGGGATCTACAAGGGACTCCAGGCAAGATCGCCAAAGAACACTTGCCTTGGCAACCAGCCCAAGAAGCAAGTGACCTAAGCCAGTTCCCTGAAAACTGGAAAGAAAATTTAAATGTTACAGAGTCTAGGAAATTAATAGTTTCTAAGCAATTTACCGCAGAAGAAATCCTTAAAAAACGCAGGAGCGGGCAGGGTTTCGATTTGAAAGCTAATATTAGTAAAGAGGACTTTTTTCAAATTCTAAACAACCTGATTCCATCTAAAAATCATGCTCTTTTATCCCACTTAAATTGCGAAGCGCAGATTTTATTGTTTGTGCATAGTGTAATCGGCTTAA
>JASJGK010000296.1:0-5455 GCA_033791585.1 SAR324 cluster bacterium
TTATCTTTGAACCTTTCCAACAAGCCGAAGATACCACCACTAGGAGATTTGGCGGAACTGGTCTTGGACTGGCAATCGTAAAAGACTTGGTGGATTTGTTGAAAGGTACAATATCGGTTGAAAGTAAAGTAGGTCAAGGAAGTCGTTTTGTCGTGGAGCTTCCCTTTGCAAAGGCACCTGCATTTATGGGGGATTACAGTAAATTAGGCATGGACAGTAAAACTGCTGATTTTCCCAAGAGATTGGCTCTCCTAGTGGAAGACGATCTGGTGAACCAAACTGTCATAAAGACCATGCTTACTCGTTTCAATATGACATGTGATCTCGCAAACGACGGGGTTGAGGGTGTTTCTTTAGCAAACAAAACAAAGTACGATGTAATTTTTATGGATATCTTAATGCCCAATAAAGATGGCTACGAGGCAACAGGTGAAATCAGGGACTCTAGTCAACTAAATCAGATGACACCAATAATCGCATTAACGGCAATGGCAAGTGATTCTGATCAACAAAAGTGTTTGGATGCAGGGATGAATGAATACCTTGTCAAGCCAATCAATCTGGTGCTGCTTGGTGAGGCTATTCAAAAGATTTTTGTCCAGAAATAAACCATTCAAACCACTTTGACCCCACTCACCTACCACTTTTGAGCCATTTTGGCATCTACCTGATAAACACTCCAACGGCAGCCCCCTCTACTTGCGTTTATTTTTAATTTTTTCTAATTGGAAAAATTTTAGCTTCACAGAATCAACCCTATCTAAAACTAGCACACGCTGGTAGCACACAGACAAACCAGAACCGACCGCTTCAAGGACAGTTATTGGGCTATTGCTGCAAATACAAGAGTTAATCGGTAATACTTAAAGGGGTTGGCTAAATCCCTATCTCTCCGCTATAGCCCAATTTCATTAGGTTTAGCCCTTAAAAATCCCCTTTTTTTTGTTTATTTTTCCTTAAATGGATTGCTGCGCCTTGAGCCTATTTTTAGTTTTGAGGTGGGTCATTTTGGTGGGTTGTACAGGGGAGGAAATTTCAATTTTGGAGTGCAAATCCCCTGAAGAATGTGAAAATATGATAGCAGGTTAGGGGCCGCACCTAAGCGGGTTAATCTCAGTTGTAAACTGCTCAAGTTTTTGCTCCCACCCGCAAGGTGTACGACCCGGACCTTTTAATATTTAAGGCATATTGTCAATTTTAATATTTAGAATAGCTAAGCCTAGTTTCCTTTCATCTTTCCCCATGCCAAGCTCTTTTGGGGACCTTGGGTTTGGGACTAAAATTTCAAGCGATTGCTTGTTATCAGTAAACTCACAAGGTATATCTATTCTCATAGATTTATTGCTGATTATTTGCTTTTTTATCCTTATTCCACATCTAAATTTAAAAAATAATTTTTCATTTGAGCTAAATGAAAAGCCACTTATACGGACAATTATTTTTTTTGGAGCAGTAAAATTAAAATCAAGATTTGCTGTTTTACCAACTGTCCAACGGCCCCATTTTTCAGGTTTTGAAAACCCTCTATAGCTTACCATTCCAATGTCTTTGTCAGAGGTAATAGTAATAGGGAATTCGTCAAATAGGTGAATTGGAGCAGCTTGATTGATGAGAAATTTTGGCATTCCTAAGCCAAATGTATAGGTTCCTATCCTTGCTTTAAGAAGCGATTTATAGCGTATTTTTTTGTGCAGCTGTATAGAAACAGACATAGCTGCAACGGGTCTTGTGAATAAGACTCGAATACCCCACTTTGCAGGCAGGACCTTAAAATCTTTGAGAATAATCAACTTTTTATTATTAACAGAGACAAGATGCTTTCCTAAATACACATGATGAAACTTCCCCTTAACTCCTTCAATATCAATGAAATCAATTATTCGAGGCTTATCGAAATGAAATACATTTTTTTTCCAGCTTCTGTGTTTGTCTACGGAAAACTGTTCAAGTGGTATTGCTTGGAAGCTAGTTTTAATCTGAATTGATAGAATAAGAATAATTGAAATAATTGATGCTAAAAGGTAGTATGAAGCCTTCTTTTTATTTAAACCAAATTCTTTAATCCAAGAAACTAAAAACAGTAATGCAAACAATGCAAGATATGGAAATACCCACTTAAAATAATGAATATTGAAATACCTCCAAACACCATTTGGGAATAAGTCGTTATAAGACAGGTATAATGCAAAATATGTTAATATCGCAAAAATTATTGTTTTCTGTACCCAATCACCGAAAATTAAGAAAAACACCATCCCAAGAAGTGACAGCAACAACCATGGATAATGATCAATCAATGCTAGCCCCGACTCAAGGTATAAAGGCACAGAGTCTAACCATATCGAGAAAAACTTTTCAGGGAGATCTAAGAAGTTAATACCGACTGAAGAAGATTGCCTGAAATAATGACTTAGATATTCCCCGTATATTACTTTATTAGCAACCAGGAAAATAACGGGACCAGTGGCAAAGGATGCCGAAGAGGGAAGTATTGTTTTTAGTAGAAACTCTTTATTTTTAAGTCCTTCCGAAGAGTTCTTAAATAATTTCAATTGCCCATAAATTAAGCCTAACCAAAAAACACTGGCAACAACACTATCGACAGGTCTTGTAGTTGCTACCAGCCCTAAACAAAAGGTAATTAAAACCATAGGAATTACACCTAAAGGTATAGGCGAGCCAGCAATATACCTTTCTTTTTGTTTTGCTAGGCCAAGGATCCCTATTGCAAAAAATGCGGCAACTAAAGTTGTAGTCCAGGGGATTACAAATTGCAAAAAAATATCATAGTTCAATATCAATGAAAATAAAATTAAAAATACTGATGATATCTGAGAAACATAAAGATTAGAAAGCCTTATAAAAACAATAATATAAATAATAAGGCTACTTAAATTGACCAGAAAAAATGGTTGTTGATTCGTTACATCGAAAAAGAAAGACCCCAGCAAAGGGTATAGAACGGGATAAACATGGTTGCTTGCGGAAAAATTCCACCCATTAAACGCTCGTAAAGAACGAAAATAAGCCTTTTGATCACTCCATCCCCACCATCCCAGAGAGTTACCCTTAGTGAGGCCAGGTGAGGAATGAAAATCAAAATAAACCCAAAAATATGTACATACCGCTATGAGTACAGAGAGGTAAACATACCTATTTGGGTATAGGTGGCTATTTTTAAACATCTTATGCCAACAATTGAGCTTTTATGTGACCTGCTTCCTGAATAAATTAAAATTTGACGATACCTTTCAACAGAGTAACTGTTTAATTTAGATTCAGGAATTTTATAAAGTTACCCCACTTCCACTTTAAATACAATTCAATTATAAGGTTAATCCATTTTTGTGGAGTTCTTAACTTGCCATCATAGTTTCATATTCAACTGGAGTTTTATGCCCTATAATTTGCCCCCACACACCACTAATCGGTCGAACTCCTGAGATTTAAAAGTCAACTGATTGAAATAATAGAAAAGATGATGTGTTAGTTGTAAAACACAAGAAAAGAGAAGATTTGTAAGATACTGAAATTATGCACTGTAGGACTACAGATTTGTTAACGTGGTGGAGGCTAGAAGGGGCGAACCCCTGAGATGTTCTTTACTACTGCTCAAGCAAGCAACGAATACTATCACCGTAATAGTGGTAGCTTTAAATGAACCAATTCTTAAGCCATTCAGGAGCGTATTTACAGCTAGGTGATGTTTGGTGTTGGTTTTACTTTTAAATGCTCTGTAAAGCTTCCTAGGAGTAGTTTTTAGGCTATTCTCCCCTCATCCCTAGTTGAAACTATCAGCAGAGCTTAGAGGGACGCAACGAAGTAGAGGTGACGATAAAAGCGGAGCTGGTAGCTTCAAGATAAATTAAAACCTTTTTAAAAAGTATTTTTTCTTTATAGCTAACAGTTTGGAGTTCCCCCGATTTGAAGGACACCTTAATTTTATATAAACTGCAAAGCAGGAGGTGATCATGAACACAACAAAACAGAGAAGGACCTATACCAAAGAATTTAAGCTAGAAGCCGTAAGGTTAGCTGAAGAATCAAGCTTGCCTAATGCCCAAGTGGCCAGAAATTTAGGTATTTCTGAAGCCTCTCTTTATCAATGGCGAAATAAGTACAGCAAAAATAAGGAACAAGCTTTTAAAAACACAAGATCTCTCAGCCCTGAACAGCAGGAGTTAAAACAGCTCAAACTCGAATTGATACAGGTTAAGGAGGAGCGAGATGTCTTAAAAAAGGCAGTAGCATACTTTGCCAAGAACCCGTAGTAAGAGTCAAGATTTTATCAAAAAGCAGAGCCTAAAGCTCAGCGTAACAAAGCTGTGTGACTACTTGGAAGCCTCAAGAAGCGGATATTATCGTTGGATTAAAGCTCCGCTTTGTGCTAGAAAACTTGAAGAGCTTAGATTAAAACCCTTGATAATCAAGGCATTCACAGATTCTAAACGAATTTATGGTTCTCCCAGAGTTCATGCAGTTATATCTCGTGAAGGCATAGTTTGTGTGGTAAATCGGGTTGCTCGATTAATGAAAGAGCTGGGTTTGAGGTCGTTACTGAAGAAAAAATACAGAGTAACTACGAACTCAAAGCATAACAAAGCGGTTGCTCAAAACATCTTGAACCGTAAGTTTTACCCACTTCAAGCAAATCAAGCTTGGGTAGGTGACATTACTTACATTTGGACAGGTGAGGGCTGGTTATATCTCGCTGTAGTTATAGACCTACACTCGAGGAAGGTTACCTGTTGGTCTATGTCAGAGTGGATTAAAACTGGTTTGATTCAGCAAGCACTGGCTCATGCAGTGAAAACTAGGCAGCCGAGCAATCAAGTCCTCTTTCATTCAGATCGTGGGGTGCAATATGCTTCTGATGCCTTTCAGAAAGATTTGAAAGACAACAATTTACTTTGCTCAATGAGTCGCAAGGGTAATTGTTGGGATAATGCTGTAGTTGAAAGCTTTTTTAAGTCACTGAAACAAGAATGGTTGCATCAAATGAGGTTCAAAACCCGCCAAGATGCCCGTGGAAGAGTCTTTGACTACATAGAGTGCTTCTACAATCCAAAACGACTTCATTCCACTCTGGGGTATTTATCTCCAGTGGAGTTTGAAACCGTTAATTTCATTTAAGTTGTCCACAAAACTGGGGGAATTCCACTTCTCTGCTACTCTACTATTCAAGTGAGCCCCTCTTTTGAACCTTATTATTAAATAAAGTAGCCATCAATTAGCGAAAATCTCAGATTTAACAACTCGATTTTTTGAATCTGTTTGCTGCAATTTTTGCTTCAGTTTCTGAGTACATCCATGAATCTATATATAGGATTTTGCCCGCTTTATATTCTTGTGCAATTAACTCCCTAACTTCCTCTGCTACATCATTTGAGTTGCCTTCAATATTTGAAAGCTCAACTTTATAGTTTTCAAAACCAAAAAATTTATCAAAAAAACC
>JASJGK010000297.1:0-6634 GCA_033791585.1 SAR324 cluster bacterium
TAATCTATGATTGTTATAAAATTCTTCAATATATTCAAAAATACTTTGACGAGCTTCTTCCCTTGTTTTGAATCATCGATGATGAAGCCATTCTTGCTAGAGTGAGTTAAAAAAACTTTCAACAACAGCATTATCCCAGCAATTGCCCTTTTTGTCTTGCACTGTTTGACGCTCCACTTGCAGGTGGTATCCTTCAAAGGGGGCGTTACGGTCATCAGTATTATCAATATTCAAACCCATACAGGTTAAGAAGGGGCTGTTAATATTTGCATAGCCCAAATGATTTTTAAAGGCTTCTTTATATTCTTCCGCCGTGCTTGCACCTGAGGAGAATATTTTAGGCCTCACAACTCCCAAGGCTATGCCATAAAATAATTCAAGGTGTTTTTCAAAAAAATTGGCCTTAAAATCGCCCCCACTAACTTGCCTCTCATTCACTTGAAGGTGATAAACGGGCTCAGCAGAGGAATCGCAGCCACGGTCGTATAGGGCCACAGTGCAAACTTCCGTACGGGCATCAGCCAAACTGATCGTAAAATGAGAGGTAAAAATGGCAATCTCATTTAAGACACGCATGTCCAACTTCCATAGATCAGCCTCATCAGTATCACCACCCTCAATGCGAGAATAGGTCGCAACGGACTCCATCCCCAAGACCATTGGGCATAGATACAGCAACACCTGTGCCTGTATCATAACCAAGGATGGGGTAGAGAAGGGGGTAAATGAAATAAGAAACTTCGCTCGCCGTTTGCTCTTTCTACCTCACAGTCCAAAAATCATCCTGAGCAAAGAGATGATTGGGTGTAAAGGGAAAAAAGAAAAAGAAAGACAAAATTAACATTCCCCATACCCCCTAAATATTTTTTGTTCTTTCATTTTGATTAATTACATTTTGTGTCTCAATAAAGGTGGTGAAATAGTAAAGGAAGGGCCACTTTTATATATAGGCACTTAAACCTGTTAAGAAACATTCTTGATTGATGGGCTTACTCACAAAATGACTCACACCGCATTCTTTAGCTTCCCTAATGGAGTCTTTATCTTGATCTGAGCTGACCATTATGATTGGTAGGCTGTTGTAATCAGGTTGATTACGTAACTCTAATGATAAACCAATGCCTGATAAATAAGGCATGTCTAATTCAGTGATCAAAAGATCAATGGGATTCGACTTCAATAGACTTAAAGCATGGAAGCCATTGTCAGCGAGTAAAAGTTGGTTGTACCCAGCTCTCCTTAAAATCCACTCCATTAGAAAAAGGTCAACGGTCGAACTATCAGCAATTAATATATGAAATTCATGGTTCTCTTTATTTGCTGCAATCTTCATAAGATCCTCTATGAGAAGTAATATAAAATATTTCGATTTAAACTTTTGTATAGCAATAGAATTTTATTGGTTCTTTAAGACAAAAACCTGGAATCTATGTTTTTTATGTGGTGCAGCCAGTTCCAAGGGCAGACCAAATTTTGACCTTTCCCAAATCACTAATTTTGGCAATAAAGCTGCAACTTTGATTCACTAAAACTTCTTGGGTCGAATAGACCCCGCCCGTACTCCCTCCGATCCATATATTGTTGCTCCCGTCGATATGTAACTTTCGACCAACATCATTGGCAGGCGTTCCAATACGTTTCATCCATATCTGATTTCCATCGGTATCAAATCGAGCAATCAGGATATCTGCCCCCCCGATTTCAGTAAGGCCCTCAAAGTCATCTTCCACGTAGCCAACGCAAATAAGGTCAGCATCGTCTTTAATGATACAATCTAGGAACAAAGCAACTGTGGTACTGGCAATTTGCTTTGCCCAGTTTTGGCTTCCTGAGGCATTTAGTTTTTGTATCCAAAGGTCAGTACCACTCACATAGGTATCAAAGAGGTCTCCTGTAGTGTGGCCTGTTAAAAAAATTTCTCCCTTTTGGTTTATTTCCATATCTGTTACGCCTTCAAAATACTCAGACCCATAATTTATGTGCTGAGCAAATTGACCAAGAGAATCAAATTTAGCAACAAAGTAGTCTTGGGAGCCTAGGAATGTCTTTGACTTGATAGATTCTGAAGCATTTCCAGCAATTACAGTTTTGCCGTTGGGAGATAAGGCAATTGCGTGAGCGGAATCATTATATATTGAACCCAAGGTTTGGCTCCAATTCAATACTCCGCTGGTACTATAAGAAACTAAAAAGGCATCAAGTAGCCCCACAGAAGTAAAGTCACGAAAATCACCGCTAACAGCGCCAACAATTTGTATTTCACTATTTATCAATTTCGAATTCAGGATATGATCATCAGTGTCAGTATAGAATTGCTTATACCAGTTGAGTTGCCCTAGGGTATCAAAGCTGTGAATGGTGATATCTCTACTAACTTTTGCTGTAACCCCATCCAGCATTCCGTAGCTGTTGCCGATATGAAGCAAGTTTCCTTCATCATCAATTTGAATATTACTGCTTGTATCTTCTGAATCAGTACCCCACGATCCAGACCAGGCCAAGGTTCCCTCTGAATCAAACTGAGCCAAGAAAAAATCATTTCCCCCTAAGTTCACAGCTGACCCTAATGAAATATTTGTGTGGCCTGTGATGTAAATGTTTCCGGAGGAATCACTATTTATATCTGAAAAATTAAATGACTCTAGAGGTGGCTGTTCGATTGGATCGTACACAGGAACCTCATCACTGCATGCGGAGAAAAAAGGAATAAGACAGATCACCAAGAGCTTGGATAGAATCGATTTGATTTTTTTGCAGGCACCAGAAAAAGGGCTTGCTTCTTGTTCATTCATCAAAATAACCTCGATTCGGTAACTTTTTGAAATCTTGTATATAAAGTATTACCTGCCAGATCTGATTACTATTGATTAAATCTGAGCTGGCCCTAGCTTGGTCCTCGGACTTTAAAAAGCGAGGCATGTCCCCTGAAAATTGTCCGCTACCTTCAGCAATGACCCAATAGAGATATTGCTCGGAAGCATAGGGCAGAGCCAAGGTGCGACCCAGGTCAGAAACATTGGCGTAGTATTGTGCACTAGGGCCGTCGCCCTGACCCTTAAGCCCATGGCAATTTGCACAATGCAGATTGTAAAGAGATCGCCCTTGAGCAAAATCACTGTCAGAACCTACTAAAGGATTAGTTAGGTTTTCATAATAATTTGGTAAACCGTATTTCTGAATATACGCCAAGCGGCCGATATTGCCGGCATAGCTACTGGCGGGGGATTGTTGTTGTTTCTTACCGCCACCACCTTTCCCACCACCGCCTCCTCTTTGAGCAAAGGAATTCATTGAAGAGGAAATAAAAACCACAATGAACAGGAACAAGGACAATACAATTTTATACTTCATAGCTCATTTCTATTTTTTAAATTAACACTCTGAATGAGAGTAAAACCTTCACTAAATGGTGAGGCAAAAAGGGTTGTGTACCCTTTAGAATCTAATATTACCCAAATGATTCTTTAGGTTGCTTTAGGAATTAGTTAAGCTTTTGTAAAGAAGTAAAGATGGCTTTTTAGGGAACTTTACAATCTCTTAACCAAGGCTTAGCTTTCAAAAAATAATCAGCGGTTTAGCTTAGAACAAGGTAAACAATTTGCCTTGTAATCATCTTAAAAAAAAAGGAACTAAAATGTTAATTTGGAAAAAAATCAACTTTATAATGCTTATCTTCTTTGCTTTTTCAAATGCATCCTTTGCACAGGGAGAGCCAGACGGTACAGGGGATAGGCCAATGAGAGAAATGAGAGTTTTATCCCAGCTTGATCTTTCTGTTTCCCAGCAGAAAAAAATTGAAAAAATAGAAAAGAACTTTGATAAAAAACACTTTGAGATAAGTCAGAAGGAAAAAGCCTTAATGTTTAGTATGAGGAGGTCGATTTCCTCTGTACTAAGCAAGTCTCAAAAAGCTAAACTGACCAAGTTCAGGGAAGACAGACCTAAGGCAGCAGATAGGCAAAGCTGTGGCCACCAAAAAGCCCGAAAACCAAGTCACGGAATGAGGATGTTAGATTTTGCTGGCCTTTCTGCGACACAACAGAAAAAAATTGAGGCTTCCCAAAAAGAACTTGATAAAAAACGATTTGACCTTCACCAAAAGGCCAAAGAGCTAAAAAATATGCAGAGACGATCTATTTTGGCGGTACTTAGCAAATCTCAAAAGGCTAAATTTTTTAAAATCAAAAATGATACCTTTCTAGCAAGGACCGATATGCCTTGTGAGGGTCATAGAGGGCATAAATCGAGAGGATAATCATTAGATTTGACTTTAAAAACATCTAGCTAACTAGTTATGAATAAACTTTTATTAATTGATGATGATGTGGAATACTGTCAGATACTGTCAGAGCTTTTGACCCTTGAGGGCTTTAGTGTTGATACCGCTCATGATGGCGTAAAAGGCGCAGAAATGGCACTAGATGAAGAATTCAACCTAGTTCTATTAGATGCAGGCCTGCCCAAAATTGATGGGTTTGAAGTCTTACGGAGGGTTAGGCTAAAATCAGACATCCCCATTTTAATGCTAACGGCAAGGGGCGATGAAATTGATCGTGTTGTTGGTTTGGAAATGGGTGCTGATGATTATTTGGCCAAGCCTTTTTCCAATAGAGAATTAACCGCCCGTATTCGTGCTATTCTAAGACGCGGGAGCACAAAAATTGACCCACAACCTGTAAAAATCACTATTGAAGATCTGCGTCTACAAACAGATGTTAGGCAACTTTTTATGTCAGAGGAATTGGTGCCCTTAACAGGAGCAGAGTTTTTAACACTCCAGTTATTAGTCCAAAATGCTGGGCAATTGGTGGATCGTCGTGAATTAACAATTTTTGCTTTGGGCAGGGGCCTGCACGAATATGATCGTGCTATTGATGTGCACCTTTCCAATCTTAGAAAAAAATTAGGTTTAAAATCAGATGGTAGCCAAAGAATTAAAACAGTACGAGGGACTGGATTTTACTATATTAAATCGTCATGAGTAGCATATTTCCTTTTCGACTTTCTCTTTTTTGGAAAATTTTTCTTTGGTTTTGGTTGACCACAATCAGTCTTATTCTAGGGTTAACCTATATTTTATCAAATCCCACGGATATAGACCAAAGGGCTAAAGACCACTGGGCTCACGAATTAAAAGACATTGCTAAGGGTAAACCCTATCCACCTCGTTTTAGAAAAGACCACCCCTTTAAAGGGCAAGAGAAGGAAGAGTCATCTCATGTTTTATCACGACGATTGAAACGAAATTTTCCACAGGAATTGAGAAACCCATTTACCGTTGATGAGCAAGGGAAGATATTACACTCGTCCCCTCCTATAGGGCTCAAAGAGTTTGCAACAGAAACTTGGAAAGAGCCTATAATGGCTTTTAAGCAAGTAGGAAGACTGATCTTCATTGGACCCTACCCCATCCCAGGCAACAGGGTGCTCTACTTAGTTAGACCGATGCTAAGGCCAAATTTGTTCGAAGTTCTGAGCTTTTTCATTTGGAGGCAAAAATTAAAATTCTTAGGTCTGTTTTTTGCCAGTGGAGTTTTTTGCTTTTACTTTTCTTGGACATTAACTCAGCCGATCCATAAACTTCGCAAAGCCTCTCAAAAATTAGCATTGGGTGAGTTTGATTCTGTTGTAGCTTTGGCTAAAACAAATCGGAAAGATGAATTAGGGGATTTGGCTCGGGATTTCACTGCCATGGTTTTGCGTACGAAAGAAGCCCTCGAAGCACATAAAAAACTCTTAAGAAATATGTCTCATGAGATTCGGTCCCCTTTAAATCGGTTGGGTCTCGCCATTGAGCTGGTACAAAAAAAGTCAGGAGTAGAGCAGATTCAGGCTTTTGGGCAAATTGAAAAAGAAATGCAGCGTTTGGAATCTATGTTAGCCCAATTGATTTATTGGTCGAAATTAGAGCAAAACGCCTTATCAACCCAAAAAAAATCCCAATCGCTTAACGGACTGTTAAAGCCAATTATTCAAGATGCTTGTTTTGAAGGCGGTGAAAAAGGAAATCAAGTGGTTTACACAGCGGAAAAAGACTGGAACGTCTTTCTTGATCCAGCTGTGGTTCAAAGTGCTTTTGAAAATATTGTGAGAAACGCACTGCACTATAGCCCCAAAGAGGCAGAAGTTACAGTATCTATAAAAACCAATGAGAAATTTATATTCATAATTGTACAGGATAAAGGCTTTGGTCTACCTCCTGAATATTTAGAAGAGATATTCTCTCCTTTTTTCCGTGTTCCCGATGGGAAAGCAATATCTGGCACAGGTTTAGGTTTGGCCATCGCTTGGGAAGCAGCTCAGCTGCATAGTGGGAGTATTTTGGCCGAAAATACCAACCCAGGGTTAAAGGTAACCCTTAAGTTAGAAGCCCTACTTTCGACCTAAGGATAAGGGGGGGTGTTGGGAAAAAATCCTATTCGTGAACATTATCACTTTGAAAGGAGTAGCTGCAACATAGACCTACGAAATTTATTCGAGGTAGTAGAAACTGAGGTTAACCCGTTTTTGTAGGGTCCTTAACTTGCTATCACAGTTTCATATTCGATTGGAGTTTTATACTCCAAAGTTGAGTATAATCTATGATTGTTATAAAATTCTTCAATATATTCAAAAATACTTTGACGAGCTTCTT
>JASJGK010000298.1:0-38444 GCA_033791585.1 SAR324 cluster bacterium
AACGGACGGGTAACAGATTAAATTGCTGACAACGAGCTGTTAGATATCGATCCATTGATCAAGGAATCTATTGAAAATCTTGAAATTTTTCATTTCAAAAATTCCATCACCTCCAAGTTTTGGACCTAATCTCCAAATTGATTTTAAAGAGATTCGTCTGAAATTAAACTATCTGGGATCAAAACATCTGGGCTAGGTAGAATAGAGTCTAAAAAAAGCACTTTAGGGTTTGTGATGATATTATCTAAGCTGTTGTTTTCCCCGCGAAATATAGGGTGTACAGCAAGACGATTAAATAAATCTCTTTGGTCTGGAGTAAAAAAGCTGTGTTTCTTTTCTGCATAAAATAAATCTACAAGTCCTTTTAACGGTATCAGTTTAGCGGATTTTGCAATTTGAAAGGCCTGTAAACCAGTAGAGCCTTCCCTTTCTATAAGCAACTCCGAAACAAAACCACCTTCAGCCAAACGTTTTAAAATATAAGCTAATCTGTTTTTGTGCATTCCTAGTAAAAACTCTAAACGCTCTGTATCCAAGGCCTTTTCACCCTTTTCAAAATTTTGGGCCAAGCAGGTTAAAACTTCCAACGAATTGCAAAGAGTGGATTCATCATTGTATAGATTTTGCGTGAATTTAAATTCTGTTCCAGAATGATTTTGATGAATAAAGGCAATGGCAGCCCCGGATAAGACCACTAGCCAAAGGGCAAATATCCACAATAAAACAATAGGAAAGGTGACCAAAGGGCCATAGATCACACCTAAAGTATTGATTTTTAAAAAATAAAATCCCAAACCAGTATTTGAGATTTGAATCATAACCGAGGCAAACAAACTCCCCCAAATGGCCGAAGCCAAACGCACTTGGGTGTTGGGAATATAGTAATAGAGCACCAAAAGGCCCACCAAGGAAACTAAAACAGGGATCAACTGGGTGATCACAGCCTTAACCAAAGGGTTATTTATCACATCGTTATAGTAAGGCAGAGTCTGTAAGTAGGGCGGAATGGAGAAAACTAAAACCAAGAGCATGGGGCCAAAAAACAGTGTCATAAAAAAGGCCATAGAATTTTTAAACCAACGTTTTTCACCAGATGTATCCCAAATTTCGTTTATGGAAAAATCCACCTTACCATAGAGCATAATTCCCGCTAAAAAGAGGGCAGGGCCACCGATAAAACCTAAAGCCATCCTTTTATTTGAAAGTTCTTGGAGCTGTAAAAAGACCCCGTTCACATATTCAGGAATAAGGTATAGGGAAATAAATTCTTTAATATTTTCCTGGATAGCTAGATTTTGGGTAATGGTGCCAAGTATCGAAAAGAAAATGGCTAATATGGGAACCAAAGACAAAATAGAGGTGTAAGCCAGAGATTGAGAAAGGCTGGCTACATTTTTCTTTTTCAGTTTATCCGCCAGTAGACGCATAACCCGAAAAAACTTGAGAAAGGCTAAACCAGTCGGATTAGTTTCCATTGTTATTTTAAATTTATCAATTCTACCAAGCATCTATTCCTTCAAAGCGTCTGAGACCTAATTTTTTTCTGAATTCAATGCATAAGATTAACCCTATTTGTAAAAATATTCCAGACATAGTTGCTTTTGGAATTTAGGTCAAAAAAAAACCCGTTGTTCCTAAGAACAACGGGTTTAATTTTTATTTTAAAAAGACAACTAACTGGCTTTTGTATCTTTCTTTCCAGTGCCTTGCTTATACAAGATCACAGGTTCAGTACCCTTTAATATGGTATCTTCAGAAATAATGATTTCTTCTGCATTTTCTTCTGACGGAAGCTTGTACATGATTTCTTTCATGGATTTCTCCATAATCGATCGTAAACCCCTTGCACCAGTCTTACGAAGAATTGCAAGCTTAGCAATGGCTCGTGTTGCCTCGTCCTTAAAGGTAACTTTCACCTTGTCCATTTCTAAAAGAGCCGTATACTGCTTCACAATGGCATTTTTAGGCTCTTTCATAATACGTAGCAGGTCATCTTCCGAAAGATCATTTAAGGTCGTTAATACAGGTAATCTACCAACGAACTCAGGAATTAATCCAAATTTCAGTAAATCTTCTGTTTCAACTTGCTTAAATAATTCTGAAGGTGTCTGTTGCTCTGTATTTTGTAAGTTAGCGCCAAATCCCATTGATTTTTTACCAACACGTTTTGAAATCACTTCTTCTAAACCAACAAAGGCTCCACCACAAATAAAAAGAATATTTGAGGTGTCCACCTGCAAAAATTCTTGCTGTGGGTGCTTTCTTCCACCTTGTGGGGGAATATTTGCCTGAGTGCCTTCAATGATCTTTAAAAGGGCCTGCTGCACACCTTCGCCACTAACGTCACGAGTAATGGAAACATTTTCGCTCTTTCTAGTGATCTTATCAATTTCATCAATATAGATAATCCCTTTCTGGGCTTGCTCTACATCGTAATCAGCTGATTGCAAAAGTTTTAAAACGATATTTTCTACATCTTCACCAACATAACCAGCTTCGGTTAATGTAGTCGCGTCTGCCATAGCAAAAGGTACTTTTAGAACCTTAGCTAAAGTCTGAGCTAACAAAGTTTTACCTGTACCCGTGGGGCCTATGAGTAAAACGTTTGATTTAGAAAATTCAATTTCACCTGCCTTTTTAGGGGCAAACATTTTTTTATAGTGGTTATAGACAGCTACAGAAAGAGTTTTTTTAGCGTCATCCTGTCCAATTACATACTGGTCTAGGATCTGCTTCACCTGATGCGGCTTTAAAAGCTGTTCATCAGTAGTACCTTCTGTATCCTTGGCTCGTTCTTCGTCGATAATGTCGTTGCAAAGGTCGATACATTCGTCACAAATGTAAACAGTCGGACCTGCAATGATCTTCTCAACTTCTTCCTGCGTTTTACCGCAAAATGAGCATCTAAGGTTTTGTTCTTTAGACATTTAAATTCCCCAAGAGTTTTTTTAAGGCCGTTTTTCCATTGTTATATCAATGACGCCATAATCTTTAGCTTTGTCAGCGCTAAGAAAGAAATCTCTTTCTGTATCTTTTGCAATAGTTGCAGCAGTTTGACCTGTATGCTTAGCTAGAATTTCATTCAAACGATTTTTTACATCCACACTATGTTTAGTCTGGATTTCAATATCGGAAGCTTGTCCACCAATCCCAGCAACAGGCTGACGAAGCAATATGCTTGAATTATTTAATGCAATTCTCTTTCCTTTTGCACCAGCTGCCAACAAAAGTGCAGCTACATTACTTGCTTGACCAATACAAATGGTCTGAACTTCAGGCTTAATGTACTGAATTGTATCGTATAGTGCTAGCCCACTGGTAACATCGCCACCTGGTGAATTGATGTATAAGCTAATATCTGCATCAGGTTTATCTGCCTCTAAAAATAAAAGCTGAGCAATGATTACGTTTGCATATGCGCTGTGGATCTGGTCACCTAAAAAGATAATTCGATCTTTTAATAAACGTGAGAAGATATCGTAGCTACGCTCTCCTCGGTTTGTTTGCTCAATTACGTATGGGATTACACTCATTTTGCGCTCTCTTCTTTGACTTTAGATGCTGCCTTCTTGGCTGGCTTAGCAGCGGGTTTTGTAGCTGGTTTCTCAGCAACCTGAGCCGCTAAATGATCTAGAACTTTTTCTTCTAAAACCATCTGCCATGTATCTTCGTAAAAGGCGCGGCCTTGCTCGTTTTGAGCTAATTCGATGGGGTTCATACCCAACATTTGTGCGTTCATAGAAAAGCGGTTGTAAACCTCTTCTTGGCCAACTTCGATGTTAGCATTTTCCTGGTAAACCTGAATGAAGCGGATGAACCTAAGAGCCTTTACAGCGTCTTCTTCCGCTTTTTTTGTCAGTTCTTTGCCTTCAATCTTCTCATCGTTTCTTTGGATTTGAGTTGTTTGAAATTCAATTTCTTGGGTTAACAAGGTTCCAGGAACTTCAAACTTTAAAGAACTAGTAATTTGGTCACGTAAATCGGCACGTAAGTCTGCGCTTTCACGTTGTTCTTTAATCTGAATAACTTCATCTTTAACCAACTTATTAAATTCGGTCTTGGTTGCAGCCGAACCTTCATAGTTCTTCAAAAATTCATCGTCAATCTCAGGCAATTTACGAGATTCAACCAAAGTCATGTCTACATGAAATTTAGCATTTTTTGAGCGAAACTCTTCTTTTGGATGATCGGCAGGCAGCATAGCATCAAATTCTTTTTTATCACCAGCTTTCATACCAGCCAAAGCTTCTTCAAACTCAGGGATGAACTGCTTAGATCCAATTACATAATGATGATCTGGCTGACTAACGTCATGGCCATCTTCAGTAGCACCTGTGAAGCTGATAGTTACTCTATCGCCATCTGCGGCGGCATCTGTTTTTTCAGCAAAGGTTGCGTAGCGTTCTAAGTGGCGTGTCAATTGTGTTTCAATTTCATCCTTACTAGCTTTGATCTCTGTTTTTTTAAGCTTGAATTTATCCGCTTTAGGAAGCTTCACTTCTGGCCAAACCTCAACAGTTGCAGAAAAAACTAAAGGGCTAGACTTGTCAATTTCAAGGTCATTATAAACAGGGCGGATAGCTGGAACTAATTTTTCTTGCTCCATGGCCTTTTGGTAATATTCAGGCACTAGAGTTTCCATAGCTTCTTCAGCCATGTGACGCTTAAAGCGTTTTTCCATCATTGCCTGTGGCATTTTACCAGGTCGAAAGCCTTTAACCTTAACCTTTCCCTTTAAAGAGTGATAAACCTTATCGTAGGCTGCCTTAACTTCTGTGTTGGGTACGGTGATAGTCAACTTTTTCTTCAGTTGACCTTGATCTTCTATAACGACTTCCATTGCTTCCATAGTAAAAAACCTTTAGCTAACGCTAAATCTCGAAAAAAATTTAAATGATAATAAATAAGAGGCTTGAACGTGGTTTCCCGCTTACTTGGTGCCTCTCACCAATTGAATTAATTAAAATAGCCTTTTCTCAATTCTTTGTAAACAGGCAAGGAATTATAATGCAGATTATGTTTCTGAGGTACAATTGTGATTCTAAAGCAGCTTACAAAAAAGACAAAAAAAAGCCAGGTAGCATTTGTTAAACTATCTGGCTGTAATTTTAGGTTTAAAAATAACCCTAGCGGATGATTCTTTTTAATTTTGAGATGGCTAATAGCGCATCGGCCCCACTAACGTCGCCCATAGGTTCAAAGTTACTGGATCTAATATCCTTTACCTTCATCAATCCACGCTGCACATTCACACGGATTGCATTATAAGACCAATGTTCCGCTTTTACATCTGGATAAGGGGAAGACTGACCAACATACTGGGTAGCCATCGCTTCATCACCTAAGGCCTTGGCCAAGATAGACTGAAGAATCAAGGCAAATTCGCCTCTAGTCAAGGTGTCAGATGGGTAAAATTTATGACTTGCGTCAGCTTCAAGACCTTTTAAACCCAAGGCCAAAACCAACTCAATGGAATCAGACAATTTATTACCACGGAGGTCAGTGGCTTCAGGCATATTCTGGGCCGGGGAGCGTTTGAAGGCTCTCATGGTCTCAGGAGGTGCAAAGGAAGCAGAATAATCTCTTTGCTGGCTTGCAAAAAGTTTATCTAAGCGCAGTTCAGCGAGCAACAAAGCTGCTGTGTCTGCTCTGGTAATCTTATCTACATTGGCGATATCCTTGCCAAATCGGCTAGATGGCAAAGCCCTTTCAATTTTATGGATACGCTCCAATTCTATGTCAGCTTCGTCGGCAAAGGCTCCATTGATCTTTAAAACCTTATTATACAGACTTTTTGCATCATCATAATTGCCTGTTAAAGCATGACCACTTGCCATATAGAAATGGTTTGCAGCCTCGTTTGGCTCTAAGCTAGCAGCATCCTCATAGTGATCCTTAGCCTTATCATACCAATTGCTAGGCTGACCTAAAACAACGTAGAAGCGTAAGCCATATCGATGGGCACGCGCCTTATCTTGATCTGTCTTTGCACCCTTTTCAGCTTCTTTCAGCCACTGTTCACCCTGTTTTAAAACCTGCTTTTTAGTCGCATCAGAAACATGAGGTGCATTTGTTTGGTGTGCCTTGGAAACGGCTAAACCTGATTTGGCAAAAGAGCTATTAGGCTCCAATTCCAAAGCTTTTTGAAAAGACCTCTTGGCGTCATCAAAGTCACCTTGGGCCAGTTTATACTCCCCTGTTTCGTTATGGTATTTGGGTGTGTCCATTTTAGCTGTACTAGCTCGCCCCTTTGGAGCAGAGCCACCGCAGCCCGCCAACCCAAAAGAAAACAGGCTGACCAGCCCAATTGTCCAAAGGCCGAGGCTTTTTGATTGTGTTATCATTATTATCCTTAAATCTTGGGTTGCTTAGAGTAAAATAATGACTCTTGCTTCTTTTAAAAAGGTCTGGGTCTTGTTCAGTTCCTTTAAAAGGTCGGCATCGGCATCACTTAATTTTAAATCACTCTTTTTTGCAGAAGAGTGCAAGGTGGCTTTTAAAAGTAGAGGGTTACCCTTTACCCTTTCATTGGCTTTCGCTTTATTCATTTCTTTAACATAAGCAGCAACGCCAAATTCTAAGGCATATTTTCTGCTGATCACGAAACTACCATATACTTCTTCGCCGCTGGCGCTTAAGATTTTTGGCGACATGGCGGGCTTTACCCCTGTGCCACTGGCATCTATAATCACACCTGTGTAAATAGTGCTCTTATTTCCACCATAACTTTTGGCCTGCTGACTCATTGGCTTATTTTCTGCTTGAGACACGGTAGAATTTGCAACCTCGCCGCCCATTGGGGCGAAGCCTTCATTTTTAGACAAGGCACCTAAGATATCTCTCATATACATTTTTACTGTCACCCAAGTAGAGCCATCACTAGAAGATTTAGGCCTCCCCACTTCGGCTACATGCCTTAAAGTCCCATGAATTTCTGTTTTAATAACATCAGATTCAAGCATGCCCTCTTTTACCGTTTGGCTGGATGAAATTTGTACATCCTCAACCATTTCCAACAAGTTTCTCTTTGCTACAACTAAGGCAGCTTGATGGGAGGAATACTTTCGTTGGGCTGCAGATTTAAATTTTGGGTTGGCAACGCCCATACCCGTTGCATAGATAACACCTTTTTCCCAGTCAATACAACCGTTGGCCTGTTGCTCTGTGCAGCTTTTCTTTACCTTTTTAGGGAGGCAATCTACACCTGAGCATTCCGCAGCAATCAGCGGGTTTGAAACCAGTAGTAGCGACATTGCCAGTAGGGTTAATCCTCTCATAGTTCACACCAAATTAAGATTTGAGCAATTTGTCCGAGTTGGACGCAAAAAAGCCCTTTATAAAAACACTTAACCAAAATTTCATGCAATTTAAAAGCAAAATTGCGCCTAATTTTTTGGCAAAGAAAATAAAACCTCTATAACCGTTGAAATTATAGGCTTTATTTTTTTTACTATTTAGCAGAAATATTTGGGAACTGTGACCTAAATTTGAATAGGAAGGGAAAATTGGCAAGAAAGGCCTTATTTTGCCTAATCAAACGACCATAAAGTACACAAAGGCACCAATTGCCATACGGTAAATGCCAAAGGGAACCAAACCAATCTTATTTAAGATCTTTAAAAACCATAATATTGAGGCATAAGCCACCACAAAAGCGATCGCCAAACCAAAGAGGAACAAAGGTAAATCAGAAAGGGATAAAAAATGCCAAGATTTAAGGAGGTCATACCCGACAGCAGCACACATAACAGGCACGGCGATAATAAAAGAAAAATCAGCCGCCGCTTTATGTTTTATACCTAAAGCCAAACTTGTGAGCATAGTGGAACCAGAACGACTCATGCCTGGCCAAAGGGCGAGACATTGCCCTAAACCAATTCCTATGGCTTGCTTTAAGGTGATTGCTTCTACCTCTTCTACCGTTTGTTTAAAAGGAAGCAGCTCAATCAAAACCATTAGAAACCCGCCTACCATCAACCCTATGGCTACGGTGTGAGACGAGAATAGTACAGTTTTGATGGTTTTATGAAAGAGTAAACCTCCCAGCATGATGGGGAAAATAGCCACAAATATATGCAACCCAGTGGGCTTGGAGTCTCCCCATAAAATGGATTTAAAAGGATTTTCCCCTTTTTTAGGTAGTAAACCCTTAAATTTTTCCCAATAGATCAATAGAGCTGCTAAAATCGCCCCCAATTGGATAAAAACCTCAAAGCTGTGGGCCTTTTCGCCTGAAAACTGGATAAGGTCACCAAGAAGAATCATGTGGCCTGTGGAAGACACAGGCACAAATTCGGTTAAACCTTCTACCAAGGCTATGGCAAAGGCTTTTAAAAAGGTTTCGAACATGGGAGTTATTTAGGCTTTTTATTTAAGTAATAGTAAATTTTGGGGATCAACCTACTTGGTAGTCATTTTTTTTGCAGTTATTTAGATGAATTTAAATTACCCCCTATAACTAGGGGACTAATTTACAAGCTATGGGGTCAATGCCCTATTAATCATCGCCTTTTTCCATGCCTTCAACAAACTCAACAACCTTGTTTCTACCCGTGCCTTTTGCTTCGTAAAGGGCGCTATCAGCATTTTTGATACAGATCCAAAAGTGTTGTGAATCCCTTGGGAATTCAGCAACACCAATTGAGGTGGTTTTTTTGAATTCTTTTTTGGCATAAACAAAGTTCATGTCTTCTACTGCTTTTCGAACTTTTTCGCCCAGATCTTTAGCTGTCCCAGGAACAATGTTGTTGGCGAGAACTAACATTTCCTCTCCACCAAAACGTATGACCACATCTGATTCACGGACAACATCTTTAATAGTTTGTGAGATCTTTTTTAAGACCATATCACCAGCATCATGCCCTAAATCATCATTTACCCGTTTGAAAAAATCCAAATCGATCATCAAGAAACCCAAGGGCACGCCCTTTTTAAGGTTCACTTCTAAAAATTGACTGGAAACCTCTTCTAAGTAGCGCCTATTATACAAGCCTGTCAGTTCGTCAGATAAGGACTGGTCACGGATAAAAGACATGGCATTATTTACTTCTAAGACGTGCATAGATTCTTGGATGTAACTTTTTACCACAGGTGTCAGCCTGTTGACCGTCTCAGTTCTATCCTGGTCATAAACGAATTGGCCAATGACCGTCTGGTTTGCCCCAAAGACAGGCAAGCATATATGCCCAATAGGGTAAGATTCTTGGAAATTTAAAAAAGGACAGCAACGGCCTTCATGATCAGAGTAATAAGCCTCATTTTCTTTGATCACAGGGCATTGTCTTGGATTCTTACCAATAGCCTTGTGGCAATGGGGAATAGAAATAGCGTCTGTTTTAAATTTAGGTGTATCATCCAAATATATTTGGTCGTCATTGCTACGGGAATGATGAATAGCATAATCTGTAATCAAGCGGAATTTTTTCTGCCTTGAGTCCAATTCATATATAGCAAAGTTATCCAAACCCATATCCAAAAAGGTCTTTTGCAGCCTTTTAAAAATTTCGAAATTGTTGGTGTCTTTTTCGATCTTCTTTTTAAAATGATACAACCTGATCAATTGATCTACGTTGTGGGTGGTATCTTGGATAGCATGACCCGACTTGTAAAGTTCATAACCTACAAGGAAAAACACCTTGTTGGAAATATCATTGAAGATACCTGACAAGGTTTTCTGCATCTTGTTGAACTTTTCTGTAACAACGCCTGCTTCATCGTCCAAGTCATTTTCAATGTAATTATGGAGATGACCTTTTTCCAACTCCTCAAAGCCATGGATTAGTGCGTCAAAAAAGCGTCCATAGGGCTGAAAGAAGTGATGGCTCACCCAGAAAATGAGTAAAATGGCTACAATTGCCAAAAGCGAAATCAAGAGGATGATATTAACGCCGATAGACCGCTGGTTTGAGAGGTCAAAATTGATACTAATGGCACCTAAAACATCACCTTCATTGGCCTGGTGGCAAGAAAGGCAGTTAACACGGCCTTTACTAGTGGCTCGATAAGGGATAACCAGTTCATAGATAGGGTGTTCTGTGAACTCTGTAATGCGTTCAGCTAAAACTCCTGTTTTTAAAACCTCAAACTCTAGATCAGTTTCTGGTTTTTCGTGTTCCCGTGGCTGTCCAAATTGGCGGATTACTTTTTCGCCACGGATTACTTTTAATTTTTTAATTCCACCGTGGCCTTGGGTTTCCATAACCCTTTCCAAGTAGATTTCTCTATTTTGGATCACACCCAGATACATTAGGCTGGTAATGCCATCACGAATGGTTTTAGCTAGTGAAATAGCATTGTCCCGAGCAGAACTAATAGATAAATGCCGAAAACTCAAGGAAAGAGCACCAACAATTAACCCAAATAAAACAAGAAAGATTCCAGAGAATCTTATTAATAATTTAGTACTGATTTTCTTTGTATGCACTTTTACTTCCTAACTAATTTAGTAAATTTTTCATAACATATAATAAAAATTCAAATAATGGAATCCTTTTTGCTTTTTCTTTATGTAGGTAACTAGGGAATATTCCCCATATGAATTTAGATTTACAGAGTAAACTCCTACAGTTTACAGTAAATTAGCTTAAGGAGAGGTGCTATGGCCGATGAACATGATGAAGACTTATTTGACGGGAAAGGTGGTGCTCGCTCCCTAAAAGAAGCCTTAATGCAGGCAGAAGAAGACGAAATTGAGATTCCCAATGGGGAGGTTGAGTTTCTGCACGATGTGCCTCTTTTAATGATTGCTCAAATTGGCAGGGTTGAAAAGTCCATGGCTGAGGTGTTAAAGCTCAAGGCTGGGAACGTTATCGAATTCGATAAAGTGGTAGGGGAACCTATGAATATCCTGATCGGTGGCAGACTCATGTGCCGTGGCGAGATTGTTGTGGTTAATGAACGCTATGGGATTAGAATCTCTGAGGTGGTTCGTTCTGATGATTCTGCTAAAAACTCTTAACAATATCTGACAGTAAGATTAGCGGCTTTATGCCTACTTTTTAAAGAAAGAAGTCGCCGCTAGGCAGACTTCAATCTTTATCTGGGTTTTTCGCCCCACTTCGCTTTACTTTAAAAAATTCCACAAGACTAAAAGATGATCCACTCCCAAGGTTTAAGTAAAAGCTTTCGTATTTACAAAAAGAAGGCAGGGTTAAAGGGGAGCATCCTTTCTTTTTTCCATCGAGAATTTGAAACAAAAATGGCCTTAAGCCCCATTGACCTTGACATTAAAAAGGGCGAGATCATAGGCCTATTAGGCCCCAATGGCGCAGGTAAAACTACCTTGATGAAGATGATGACAGGCATTATAGTGCCCTCCTCAGGTAAATTAGAGGTTTTGGGGTGTGAACCTGAAAAGCGGAGTAGACAACTTAGAAAAAAAATCGCCTTGGTTATGGGGCAAAAATCGCAACTTTGGTGGGATTTACCCGCCATGGACTCCTTTTACCTTATCCAAAAATACTATGAAATCCCTAATGTGGATTTCCAAAAGCGCTTAAAAAAGCTTTCTCAGCTGTTAGACGTTGGTCATTTGCTTGAAGTACATGTTCGAAAATTAAGCCTTGGTGAACGCATGAAAGTCGAGTTGATGGCCTGCCTCCTCCATGAACCAGAAGTTATTTTTCTAGATGAACCCACTATTGGGTTAGATCTCATCGCTCAGCAAAATATTCGCAAATTTCTGCTTGAATACCACAGAGAGAAAAAGCCTACTTTGATCTTAACCAGCCATTATATGGCTGACATTGAAGCCTTAGCCGAAAGGGTTATATTGTTAATCGAAGGTAAAAAACGCTTTGATGGCCCCATTGCTGATTTTGAAAATGTTTTAGGACACAACAAAACCCTATATTTTACCTTTACGGAACCTGTTGAAGACCGCAGTTTTTTTGAGGCCTTTTTGCCCAAATGGGAACATAATAACAAACGTGTGGAAATTAGCTTGGCTGCTGAACAGTTGCAAAGCGTTGCCTCAGAGATTTTGCAACAGTATAAGGTCACAGACTTTGGGACAGAAAAAACCCCAATTGAAAGAGTTTTAAGCGAATTGATGAAAAACCCCATGCTAGCAGGGGGGCAATAATGGCCAAATGGTGGCAATGCATGAAGGTGGTTTGGTCTAACCTTTTAGTCTATAAAATCAACTTCATACTCCAAGCTATAGCGCCGCTATTTGTCTTTTTATTTGTTAAAGTTAGCCTCTGGACTGCCATTTATGATTCCTCGGCTAAAAGCTCAATGATCAGTGGTTACACCCTAGAGCAAATGCTCAGTTACCATTTGTGGATTATGATTGTAACCCTTGTAAGCTTAGGAGCAATCAACCAAGACTTAAGCCAAGATATTAGAATGGGGCGCATTACCATTTATTTACTTGTGCCCTTTAGTTTGTTTGAGTTTCACTGTGCTAGCTTTTTAGCAAAGCAGTCAGTTAAGCTTGGTATTGCCCTATTTTCTCTAGTTGGCGTTATCATATTTCTTGACCTCCCCATGGAGTTTTCCCAAATTACCAACGCGATCTTGCTCAGCCTTTGGGCAGGCCTCTTTTGGTTTTTCCTCAATTACTTTTTTGGGCTTTTGGGCTTTTGGCTAGAAGAAACTTGGACCTTCTCAGTGATGGTGCAAGTGATTACCTACTTCTTTTCAGGCGCAATTATCCCCTTAGAGTTTTACCCTAAATGGCTTACCGACATCTTGATTTACACCCCCTTCCCCTACCTAGGTTATGTGCCCGCTAAGATCATGATGGGGGGCCAAGTCGACTTAAACTTTGCTTTTACAGTTTTAGGGGTTTGGATGCTCTTTATGGGCTTTTTAACCCAATGGATTTTCCGCCGTGGAATTCGCCTTTACACAGCAGCGGGGATGTAATGAAAGCTCGAATCAAACATTATTTAGGAATTTACCAAGGTTTTATTAGCACTTCCTTTGCTGAATCTTTAAACTTTAGAGTTCACTTTGTGCTTTTAATTTTAATGGATTTCTTTTTTTATGGTTCTTCCTTTTTATCCATTCATTTTATCTACCAACATGTAGAGGTCATTGGCACTTGGCACAGAAATGAACTGATGTTTTTTGTTTCCTTTATGCTTTCAGTAAATCAGTTGGCCATGACCTTTACCAGTGAATCTTACTGGCGGTTTCCAGAGTTAATCAAGCGTGGTGAGTTAGATTTCGTCCTACTCAAACCAGCCAATTCCATTTTTTTAGTTTTTTTTCGCTATATTCGCCCTGGAAGTGCTTTTAATATCATTTTCACGCTGCCTGCTTTAATCTATTTTGGGATTCAACTGGGTTTGGGTGTCACTGCGTGGGTCATGTTACCTTTTTTGGTTGCAGTGGCTTTTTTACTACAAAGCGCAATTGATGTGATTTTAGCTACCACTATGTTTTGGATGCTCGAAGGTACGGGAATGAACTTTTTACGCATTGAGCTACAACAACTCTCAAGGTGGCCTGATTTTATCTATCCAGATATTTTTAGGAAGTTTCTCTCACTTGGTTTGCCGGTACTCTTGATTGGGTCTGGTCCCGTGCGATTTTTGCTTGAGGCATCCGACTTTATACCTCTTTTAGTTATGCTCGCTCTACTGGTTTTGTTCCTTATTTTTCTTTCCTTTTTATGGAAAAAAGGCCTTAGAGCATATGAATCGGCTTCAAGTTAAAACTAGCTATTTTTTAATTCTGTGGCTATTCTCAAAGGGCAACAATTACTCAAATTTTTAGCCCAAAAAATACCCATGCAAATCGATAAAGATAATTTAGTCTGGATGGATTTAGAAATGACTGGCCTCAATCCTAAGAAGGACCAGATCATTGAGATAGCCACCCTTGTAACGGACAAAGACTTAAATCTTTTAGAATATGGCCCAGAATTGGTCATACAAACACCAAAAGCCCTACTAGACGGCATGGATGATTGGTGCACCCAGCACCATGGTGATTCAGGACTTACAAAAAAATCTTTAGAATCCACCATCACTATGGCCGATGCTGAGCGCCAGACCTTAGAATTTATGCAAAAATGGATTCCAGCTGGGAAATCGCCCCTCAGTGGAAATTCTATCCACCAGGACCGTAGATTCTTAGAAGTCTACATGCCTCAGGTCGATGCCTACATGCACTATCGCAACTTAGATGTTAGCGTATTTAAAGAAATTATTAGTCGCTGGTATCCTAAATTCCCAAGAATGGAAAAAAAGGGTTCCCACACAGCATTGGATGATATTTTAGAATCCATTGAAGAGCTAAAGTACTATAGAAAACATATATTAATCCCCTCTAATCAGATTTAAATGCTACCTAAAATAACCCACGAAGACACTAGAACTAAGACTCTAGGCGAAACAAAAATCAAAAGTCCAATCCACCTTCACCAAGGGTTTCAGCCCCACAGAGAGGTTTTATATAACCCCTTTGTTGAAGAGGGTACGATTGCCAGTGACATTAGCTTTAAGGCCAGTGCTCCTAGCAAAATGATCTACTTTGACCCAAAAAAGGTTCGAGCTGCCATTGTTACCTGTGGGGGCATTTGCCCAGGCCTAAATGATGTGATTCGCAGTATTGTACTTCGCTTATGGCATGGTTATGGGGTTCGTAAAATTATTGGTGTTCAGTTTGGGTTTCAGGGATTTATTGCAAAATATGGCCTTGATTTTGTTGATTTAAACCCAGAAGTTGTATCTAAAATTCATGAACTTGGTGGGACCATGTTAGGTTCTTCTAGAGGCGAGCAGCCCATTGAAGATATAGTTGATTCCATGGAACGACAAAGCATAAATCAACTTTATGTAATTGGCGGTGACGGAAGTTTGAGGGCTACCCAAGCAATTTCTAAGGAAGTCACTGATCGAGGTTTGAAGATTACGGTTGTTGGTATCCCTAAAACCATTGACAATGACATAGCCTTTGTCAGCCGATCCTTTGGTTTTGAAACGGCTGTAGACGCCGCTACAGAGGCCATAAGATGCGCCCATTCTGAAGCTACCTCATTTCCCAACGGAATTGGCTTGGTCAAGCTCATGGGCCGCCATTCTGGCTTTATTGCCGCCACAGCCGCCCTGGCTCAACGAGACGTTAACATAGTGCTGATACCAGAAGTCGATTTTGACCTAGAAGGGGACCATGGCCTATTTAAAAATTTAGAAGAACGCCTTAAAACCCGTGGCCATGCTGTAATTGTTGTGGCTGAAGGCGCTGGGCAAGAACATGTTTTGGCTGAAACCAACGCTTCTGATGCAAGTGGGAATGTAAAATTAAAAGACATTGGTGTTTTTATCCGAGATCAAATTTCAGAGCACTTTAAAAAACAAAATTTAGAAGTTAACATTAAATACATTGACCCTAGTTATATGGTGCGCTCTGTTCCTGCTAATACTAATGATGGCCTTTACTGTGCGACTTTAGGCCAAAATGCTGTACATGCTTCTATGGCTGGTAAAACAGAATTATTGGTGTCCATGTGGCATGGTGTTTATTGTATTTTGCCTATCCATCTGGCTATTTCCCAACGTAAAACCATTATACCGGATGAAGGTCTTTGGCTTAATGTTTTGGAATCTACGGGGCAACCTAGTTTCAAGCCACTTTGTGACCTTTAAAATAACCTGTAAGGTTAGCTTTTTTATTCTTGGGTTTGCAAGCCTTTGGGGCTTGCAGCAAAACAGTTAAAGTTGTCGTGAGTATGAAAAAAGTCCAAAGTAAAATTCTCCTTGTTATATTGGTTGCTTTGGCACTTTTTTGTTTTTTTATCTTGGATCTAAGCCAGTTTGCCAGCCTTGTGTATATTAAAGAGAGGCAGGCGCAATTTTTTGATTTTTATATACAAAATCAATTTATTAGCTATGGCATCTTTTTACTTACTTACAGTTTAACAACAGCTCTCGCTATACCTGTAGGCCCTATTTTAACTTTAGTTGCCGCCGTTACCTTTGGCTTTTTCCCCGCCTTAATCCTTTGTTCTTTTTCGACTTCAATTGGGGCTGCCTTGGCCTTTTTAAGCTCTCGTTTTTTGTTTTATGACTGGGTCCAAAAAAAATATGTTCATAGGTTAGAGATTGTGAATCGTGGTGTGAAGGCAGAAGGAGGTCTCTACCTCTTTTTTCTCAAACTGAACCCCATCTTCCCTTTCTTTTTGGTGAATACACTGTCAGGCCTAACCCCTATTCCCCTCTGGAAATTTTACTGGATCAGCCAAATAAGCATGCTGCCAGTCACGGCTATTTTTGTCTTTGCGGGCACAGAACTTTCAAAAATTTCAAATATCTCAGAAATTCTGTCTTTAAAATTGGGCCTAGCCTTGGGCGGAGTAGGCCTCTTGCCCTTATTGGTCAAAAAAACTTATCGCAAGGCGAGATCACGGGCCGTTTCAACATGAGTAATTCTTCACATTGTAAATTCTGCTTGCCTGTAATAATAGCGTAGGATACAAAAAACCCAGTTACAAATAATTTTACCTTCCAAAAAATCCCTACTATGAAAAAGACGATAGCGTTACTTTTACTGTTTCTAACCCCATTCAGTTTATTTGCCTTTGACCATAGCTATAAATCCTATGGGGAGTTTTTAGCTCAAAATGTGGTCATTGTTAAAACCCACTCTCTAGTACGCTATCTAAACATAAAAGATGATCCTAATAAATTTGAACTAATTTTAGAAAGCTTTGCAAATGTGGAAAAGGACGACTTTGATACATGGACAAAAACCCAACAGCAGGCTTTTTTAATTAACGCCTATAACGCTCTTGTAATCAAGTTAATCTACCCTCATATTTACGAAATTGACTCTATCGAAGACATTGGTGGAATGTTCTACTATCCTTTTAGAGACGATTTTTTTGTTTTGCTCGGGGAAGAGAGAGACCTGAACTCTATAAGGAGAGATTTATCTTATGAAAAAACGCAGGATGCGCGTTTTTTCTTTACTCTTTGCAACTCAGCTATCACTAGTCCAGATCTTTATGAGCAGCCCTTTACAGCAGAAAAACTGGAAAACCAGCTTGAAGCTAGAACGTTTAAATTTATGCAAGACCCGTCCAAAAACTCTGCTCGATTCGCCAAGATTAAATACGTTTCACTTTCATCCCTATTGAAAGATATTGAACCTGATATAAAGCAACAATATGGGAGTTTAAGAAACTTTATTGTCAAGTACATGGCTCAAGACCTAAAAGAAAAACAATACCACATTGCGCAGAAAACTACTTTTATCGTTTATAAGGATTTTAGCATGCGATTAAATAAAAAAGCAGAATAATGAGCGAGAAATTTTGGGAAGAAAAGCATCTAGAAGACCTCTCAAAACAAGAGTGGGAATCCCTCTGTGACCACTGTGGGCTTTGTTGCCTGCATAAATTAATAGATGAGAGTGACCAGATAATAGAATATACTTCTGTTGTTTGCAATCTTCTGGAATTGGGCAATTGTCAGTGTACCGTCTATAGCCAGCGCAATGAGAAAAGACCCGATTGCTTGCCCATCACTGTTACAGAAATCGCTATGCCAGGCCTTTTACCTGCCACTTGTGCTTATTTGCTTTTATACAACGGAAAAGAACTGCCAGACTGGCACCCACTATTGACGGGCAGTAAAAATAGCGCTGTCGAATCAGGGCATTCCGTCAAAGAAATGGCCATCCCCCAAGCCCAAGTGGATATGGACGATATTGAAGACTACATCTTAGACCAGACTATAAACTAATCGGAACTTAGATCTTATTTTAAAGCTTGGAATAAAATAGCCGGAAACTACAAGGCAATAAAAAGCGCCTTAAAGCCTGATCAGGCCCCTAGGTTTGTATAGTTTTTAGATGCTTTAGCAAATTACCGCAAACTCATTATCCAAGTCTACAAATCACCGATACATCTAAAGAATTCGGAAAAAGTTCTTTAATAAAAAACTTGAGCCTAGCCTATCTAAGCCCACTCAAGTTCTTTTACCTAAAGCTACTTAAAAGGAAAAACCAACCTGTACCACTAGTAAACCAGGCAGGCCGTGAATTTGCTTAAAGATGTCTTCCCCTTTAGCTAATTCGTCTTCGGCTTCTGCAGTGGTGTAACCGACATTATTGGTTACGGTATAGCTATAATCATGGCTGAGGACAGCATTGTAAACAAGCCAATCGACCCCAAGAGTCATACCCCAATCAAATTGCCACATGTTACCAATCCCTAGACTTGCAACGGTCGCTGTAGAAGTTACGGTCGCTTCGGCTTCGGCATCATAGGTATAGGTTTCCCCCTCATAAGTCTCTGACAGGGTTTCCTCGACTAGATAACTACCTTCAAATGTGCGGTGATAAACCCCAAGCTTTATGTTAAAGCTGTTGCCTGGAAACCAACGGAAATAAAAGCCGCTGTTTTTATAATCCAAGGCGAATGTACTTGTGTCGTCGGTATCTTCATAAGAAAAACTCCCTATCTCAAAGGCAGCCATAAAGTCTTCGTTGACGATGTACCCGAGGCTAACAGGTTGGGTAATTGAATCGACAGATATACCAATGGGTGTGATACCCAAATGAATCACGGATTCAGATCTATTTTTTTCGCTTCCGCCTTGATTAGAATAGGAAAAATCTTCTGGTTCTTCATCCTCTTTTTTTTCCGCTTCTTCTGTAACTTTAGCAGTCTCTTCTATTGCATTAGTTTTGTCCGTATCTACCACTTTATCTGTGGCATCTGTTTCCTGAGCAGAAACGGAAAAACTGAAGCTGAAAAACATTGCTAGTAAAATTAATTTGCGTAACATCTGTCCCTTTTTTTTTTAATTTAATCTCATCCTGATAAATGTAAATTTACTATCTATCACTTATATATTTTATGCAGGCATTTTTTAATAAAACAATAACTCTTTTAAGTATTGAAAAATCAACCTCAATTTTTAAGTCTAAAAATCTATTCTTCTGCCAAACGTCCAGTATCTAATATAGGTGATGCGTCAATGTTTTCAGCTTCCATCAGCTCTACAATCCTCTCTAAGGCTTGACTGATAGAGGACTGCTCTATGTCAGGGAGGTTTTGGAGAGCACTCACTAATTTATCTTGCAGCGGTGAAGGGGCTCTTGTGATCACTTCTCTGCCGTGTTCACTAAGGGCAATTACTTGGGCCCTTCTATCTGTAGTGCTCCTTTCCCTTGAGATCAAACCCTTTGCTTGCAGACGGTCTAAAATCCCGACTAAGGTGCTAGCGCTAAGAAAGACTTTTTCGGCCAAGGATTTTTGACCAACTGGCTCTAATTCTTCAATAGCAAGCAGGCAAACTAACTGGGGTGATGTTAGACTCACCTCTATGGAAAGCCTTTTGGAATGTTGGTCTACGGCTCGAATGATTCGCCTTAATGACTGTAAAATCTGCAAATCCAAACGTTTTGAAGGCAGGTCTTGGCTTTTTTCCTGATTCACTTATCTCCTTTTTTACCCTTTATTTATGACAAACCGAAAAAAAATGCAACTTTCTGCAAAATTACTTTGAGTAAGATTAGTTTGACAACGAACTATTCTGGGTGTTATATTAAGTAATCCACAAAACATTCAAAAAAAATACCCCATGAACAGCAATATATCCGACGAAGAATCGAGGCTTATGGCTTCTCTCCCCGACTGGCGAGAAGAAGCCTTACACAACATTTCTACAGTATCCAAACTCAAAGAATACATCTCCCTCAGCCCTGAGGAAGAAACGGATTTAGAAGCTATCATCAAGCTTCACCCCATGAATATTCCCCGCTACTATATGGGGTTGATCGACAAAAATGATCCCAATGACCCAATCCGCAAGCTTGCAATACCTTCCAAGGAAGAACTTGTTATAGCGGGCGCCATGGGCGAAACCACTGGCGACCCTTACGGCGATGATAAGCACAGCAAAGGCCACGGAATCCTACACAAATACAGTTACTCCGCTTTAGTTGTGGCCACTGAATATTGCGCCATGTATTGCCGCCATTGTTTTAGAAAAAGTCTGGTTGGCTTAGAGAATGACAAGGTTGCCGACTCCTTTATTGAAGCTGCAAAATACATTGCAGAGCATAAGGAAATTACCAACGTGATCATCTCAGGTGGTGACCCTATGATGTTGCCCACCAAGGTATTGGCCAGAATCTTAGACTCCTTAAAAGACATTGACCATCTCAACTACGTGCGAATTGCTACTCGGGCACCTGTAACTAATCCAAGTCGGTTTTTTGATCCTGAGCTAATAACTTTGCTTGAGGACTTTAACAAAAAGAAGGCGCTCTACGTTCCGACTCACTTTAATCATGTTAATGAAATCACAGCACAATCGACCAAAGCCGTTTCTATGATCCGCTCTGCTGGCATCACGGTAAACAATCAGGCCGTATTGTTAAAGGGTGTCAACGATTCAGCAGACGCTCTAGAAGATTTGATGAATGGGCTGTTACGCATCGGAGTTAGTCCTTATTATCTATACCAATGTATGCCTGTTGCAAGGGTAAGAAACCACTTTCAGATCCCTTTAAAAGCCGCAATTGATATGGTAGATGAAGCGAAACAGCGATTGGATGGTTACGCCAAACGCTTTAAATTCATCATGGGCCATGATAGCGGTAAAATTGAAATTATAGGCAGGATAGAAGATAAACTAGTCTTAAAGCAGATTCACTCTAGGCAAGAAACCCCAAAAGAAGCTTCAAAAGTTTTTTTAAGGCAACTTGACGACCACGGTGGTTGGCTAGACGATTTTGCTGAAATAACTCCTTAGAGTTCGCATTTTAGGCCAGGAACCACATTTCTGGTCTCACAAGTTAAAGGTTTGGATTCCTTTTTTTCAAGCCTTTGATTCTAAATTTTTACCACAGGCTGATTGCCTCAAGCATCTGGATAAAGCTCCTTCATCCAAAAGCAGGTCTTTAAATCAAGCTCTGTGCCTCTTGCCTCTAAAGATGCAACCAATCCTTGGAACACCTCAGGTGTCAAATTTTGGCCCGCTTTAAACTTTCCAGTTATTTCTCTTGGGTCTAACTCGAACAAAGTCATGGCCTTTACTTGTTTTTCTGTAATTTCTGGAAAATTCCCCTCTGGCTGTAAATGACGCATCATTGAGTCCAACACTTTAATTTTTAACTCTGGCTCTCCAACAAATTTCACAACGCCTCCCATGCTTAAAGACAAAAAGAATTGGGTTGCGTTGCATGACTTAGTCGGATCAGTGAAAAAGGAAGGAATCAGACTTAATGGCTCCACTATGTTAAAGTGAACATTTGGATTAATTTCTAAGGATTTAATTTTTTTCCCCACCAAAGCCGAGTGAAAATAGATTTTCCCTTCAAAATAGGCGTAATTTAGCGGGACTTGGTAAGGTGTCATACCCTCTGAAATCATAGCCAAGGTGCCGTAGTGGCAATCTTGAAGAATTTTATTTTGCAATTTTACTGTGGTGATTAAAAACTCTTTGCGGCGCATAAAAACTCAGATGTATATAGATTTTAGTATATTCCATTTTTTGACTAAAGTAAAAAAATGCATTTTAAATTACGAAAACGGGAAATGTGCTTGAATAAATTCTTCTTTGAGGTATATTATCTTTAATCAAATTTGAATTTGAAACTATCGTGCCCCTAAATAAATATGAGAAAAACACTTTTTAAAAGTCTAAGCCTAGTAGGCTTTTTGGTAATGTTCATTGCTCCAACACAGGTTTTTGCAGTCAACGGAAAACAACTTTATAATGACAAACTCTGTTCTGGTTGTCATGGTAAAGATGGTAAAACATCTAGTCCACAATTTCCTCACCTTGCTGGGCAAAACCAGCAATATCTAGAAAACCAGTTCAAGGCAATTGTTTCTGGAAAGAGAAAATTAGGCAGTTCTGTTTTAATGAAAAACCACCCTAAACTTCAAAACTTTAAGGAAGGTGACATCCAAGCCATTACTAACTATTTAAGTACTCTTCCAAGAGCCATCCAAACTACTAAAGCCGCTCCATCCGCTATTGCAGCGGGAGAAAAGGTTTATGCTAAAATTGGTTGTAAGCAATGCCACGGAGTTGCCGGTAAAGGCATGCCCGCTGGTAGCCCTAAAAAATACAATGCCTATCCAAAGTTGAACGGTCAGCATGCAATTTACATTTATAGCCAACTAGAGCATATTTTAGCTGGTACAAGAGTAAATGATAACGCTGGGATCATGTTAAAGCAGCTTAAGAAAGCAAAACTTTCAAAAGCAGACTTAAAATCCCTAGCAGCATATTTGTCAGCTCAGAATTAAGACATTGCCAGAGTGTAAGAAAGAGGTTACAAAATCTCTTTCTTATCACAACTTACCCCTCCTATAAAAAATGACTCCACTAAGCGGCAAACAGAAGAGCCACCTTAGATCCCTAGGGCATCATCTTAAACCTCTTTTGCAAGTTGGCAAAGGCGGCATTACTGATTCCTTCATTGATCAACTCAAAATAATCTTAGAAACACACGAATTGATTAAAATCAAGGTGATCAAGAATTCTGACCTCGATTTGAGCGAAGCAGAAGAACAAATCACAAGCAAACTCCCTTGCCAAATAGCGCAAAAGATTGGGAAAACCCTTTTGATTTACTTACCTAACCAAGAAGAACCAAAAATCAAGATACCTAAATAGGCTTTTTTTAGAATACTTTCAGTTAAGTAAGATCTTAATGACAAGTAAAATGATTCTAAGATAAAAGGAAGCAAAGATTGGTTATATTAACCTAGGGACCATTGCCCTTGCCTGTGTTGAAGAATTTTATAACAGTTTGCTTGGCATGAAACAATTATTTAAGACTGAAACCCAAATGACCTAGGGTGAGGATTTTCATTCTCCTAGGCTTTGCATTACTTTGCCTTACAATCAGGAAACCTCTAGTGCTGGCAACGGGGTTATGGTTGTTTTAAAAGTAGGGAGCAATGAACTTGTTTCCAGCCTTTATAAAAAGGCTATTAGTCTTGGTGCTAAGGATGAAGGTTTTCCTGGCCTAAGGGGTAAAAAATTTTGGTGCCTACTTTAGGGATTTAGATGGAAATAAACTTAATTTTCATCATAACAAATGAGTGCCATCTTAGTGTATAGACTCAACTAGCCTTGCACTGTATGCAGAACTAAAAAACTAATCACTCTTCTTCTTTATTCTGCTCTAATTCTTGTCTTTTTTGTTCTTCAAGCTCTTGCTCTTTCATAATCTTATCTTGGAGCTTATCAATCCCAAAGAAAAAACTCAGTATCGCTGCCATAAAGCCCATCATGAACAGAAACATCACTAATAGCAGTATGATTTCTTTGGTTCCCATTGTATTTCCTTTTATTTATTATGTAGATTGTTTTTAGTCTTACTTTAATTCGTTTTCTTTTTCTGCTATAAAATTTACATTTTGCTTCTTCAACTTTTGCGTTTCAGAGCGAATGAAGCTTTAAATCTGCTTTTTTAAATCGAGTCAAAATTTCTTCCCAAAGTTCATGTTCGCTACTCCTTCGTTGCCTCGGTGGGCATAGGTATCGCAAAGTTAAATTAAGAGATTTTTCTGTAACCTTAGTGTATATTATGGGGGCCAAATTTTGGTAGACCATTAAGTAGCGTTCATTAGCCTCATCAATGGCTTTTGTTGCTTCCTTTTCTAAATTGGGTAGCTTGGCAGCTATGACTTCTTGTAATACTTCTTTAGCTCTTTCCCAGTCGACATCTAAGGCAAGGTGAATGGTTAATTCATTCCACACATAGTGGAACCCTTGACTGTAATTGATAATAGGGTCGGCAAAGACTTTCAAATTAGGCACATGAATGATTCCCCCAGTGCTTTGGTCCGCTTCAACCCAAGCGCCAACTTCAATCATAATAAAACGAAAGATGCTGGTATCGATAACATCACCCTTAAAATTTCCGATTTGGATGCGGTCGCCAACAGCAAATGGTTTTCTCCAAATGATAAACAACCAACCAGCAAGGCTTAAAAAGGGTTCTTTCCAAGTGATGACCAATGCAGCTGCGATTAGACCCAAAAAGGTCATAAAGAGGGATAATGACTGGGTCCATTGGTAAGCGATAGTGACAATGGTAAAGGTGTTAGCTATATAGTAGCTGGTCTTTTTCCACTGGAAGTATTTTTGAGGGGTAACCTTCTGCTTTTTTACTATGCGCAAAAGACTAGACCGAAAAAACCAAATGAATACAACTGAGACTAAGGTAATAGCCAGCTTAATAAAAAAGGCCTGGTCAAACTGCAAAGTCAAATGAGCCAAAACCTCTTGCATTCGGCCCATTAACACTTTTCGCCCTCTTGGGTCAGGTCACACCAATTAGTAAAGGTTTTGTCTGCTATGGCAATTTGTTCTAAACCATCTTCGACCTTACCCATCAGATAACTACTCATACCGCTCAAATTTGCCCCTAGCATGTCTGCTGTAATATTTCCGTAATAGACAGCCTCTTCTTTTTTTAAGCAAAAGTGAGCTAGAGCCTCTTCAAACATATGGGTGGAAGGCTTTTTAAATTCAGGTGCATAGGCACCTGAGATCCACTGGACAGATTCGGGAAAAAAGCCTTCTAAGCCTGTAAGGGCTAATTTTTTCTTTTGCAGTTCTACGTTACCATTGCTGATCAAGCCTATGTACAAGCCTTTAGCCTGTAAAGATCGAAGCCATTCTTTAGCACCTGGCTTGGCCTTAATTGCTGGCCAATATTTTTCGTAGTAGATTCGAACTAAGTCTGTTAGCGCCACTTGTTTTTCTGGTATGCTCATGGCTATTTCTTCTACTAAGAAGGCACTAAAATACTGTTCTACTAGGCCAGAGCCAAAGGCTTTACTTATAAACTTTATCTTTTTAAAACGTGGGGCTAATTCAGCAGGGGTAAGGTGAGGGAACACCATTTGGATGGCGATTTCTTGTGCCTTTTGGTAAACTGGCCGCGTCTCAATTAGGGTATCATCCAGATCAAAGAGGTGAAGCTTTTTAGAGAACAAGAGATTACCCAACAGTTACAGACTTGGCAAGGTTGCGAGGCTTATCAATGTTTAAACCTAAATGTAGAGCGGAATAATAACTAAAGAGTTGAGCTAAAACCATCTGGACGAGAGGAGTTACCTCGGGGTTTCCAGTAGGGATAACAAAGTAATGGTCAACCGTTTCTTGCACTTCCAAATTTTCAATAGTACAAAAGGCTATGACTTTCCCTTTTCGAGCTTTCACTTCTTCTATAGACATTAAAGTAGACTGGTAAATTTCTTTTTCTGAAGGGTGAGGCAGGAAAAATAAACACATAACATGCTCATCCACCATGGCCAAGGTTCCATGTTTTAGAAAACCAGCGGGCAAGCCTTCCGCATGAAGATAGGTTACCTCTTTCATTTTTAAGGCACTTTCTAAGGCAACGGGGTAGTAGATATCCTTGCCCATAAAAAGCCAGTTGTGCACCTTACTTGTTTCAAAGGCAAGATTCCTGATAAAACCAGATTCTTCGTTCATTAAGGTTTCAAGCGAATCGGCAAATTCAAGTAGGCTTGCCCGCACTTGGGCCTCTTTTTCTGGGCTAGTAACGCCCTTTAAAACCCCTACACGAAGGGCAATCTGCCAAAGCAAAACAATCTGCGATAGGGCCGCTTTAGTGCTCACCACACAAATTTCAGGGCCTGATCCCTGAAAAACACAATCTTCAACTTGCCTGCTAATACTAGAGCCAACCACATTCACCACTGCACTGGTTGCCGCACCGCCTGCCTGGGCTGCTGAAATAGCCATCCTGGTATCGTAGGTTTCACCACTTTGACTAAAGAATAAAACATGCTGGTCTGGGTGAGATAAAATCAAGCTAGGGAACTCGTCGCTCGTTATGGCTGGAACATAGATATTTGCATAGCGACGAAAGAGGTAGGTACCGATCATTGCCACATAATAAGTGGTTCCCACTCCAACACAGATATTTTGAGATTTCTCTACAAACTTAGATGCGATCTTGTTTATTTCTTCATCTGCAATGTGCAGCGCGTTTCTTACTGTCTGGGGTTGGTCAAAGATTTCTTTCAGCATATAGTGACTAAATCCACCACGCTGCGCTGTCTGGCGATCCCACTGGACACGGATAATTTGTTTAAAAACCTCCTCACCATCACTCATTCGTTTAACTTGATAACTTTTATGATCTAAAATGACATATTCATTGTCATCTATCAAAACAGTTTCTCTTGTTTCAGCAATAAAGGCATTGATGTCACTACTAATATAGTTTGCCCCATCACTAACGCCAATGACCAAAGGAGAATCCTTTTTTACAGCGTAAATTTTCTCTGGTTCATGTGTCGATAGCAGAGCAATTGCGTAGGAACCTTCTAGGTAGGATAAAGCCGAACAAAAAGCCTCTTCTAAATTGGGATTTTTTTTATATTCGTCGGCAATTAAATTACTAAAAACTTCTGTATCTGTTGCAGAGTAAAAAACATAGCCTTTGGACTCGAGGTCGGCTTTTAGTGCTTTATAGTTAGAAAATATACCATTATGAACGACGACAAATTCACCATTGTTTGAAAGGTGGGGGTGGCTGTTTTCAGTGGTTACTTCACCATGGGTAGCCCAGCGGGTGTGGGCAATGCCTATATGGCCTGACATTTCAGAAAAGAATTCCTTATTATTAACCTCATCAACGTTCCCGGTATTTTTACGAATGCTTAAAGAGTTATCTGAAATAATTGCCATACCACAAGAGTCATAACCACGGTATTCTAAGTTCCGAAGGCATTGTAAAAGTGGCTCTGCCACATTTTTGCTACTGGCAATTGCTGATATCCCACACATATAGACCTAAAGATTAGAGGGGAGATTGAAGCAGTCAGGGGCATGGGTGCCAGCTTTGAGCATGCAGCCTGGGGGCAAGCAGTTACCAGCTCCGATCACAGAATTATCCCCAATAAAAGCGCCTATTTTACTTAAACCTGTGTCTAGGCTATCCCCTTTTTTATCAGTAAGAGTAAAATTATGATTCTCAATTGAGGTATTCACGGTCATCACTCCGCTACCCAAGTGGGTATCTTGACCGAGCACGGAATCACCAATAAAACTCAAACGACCAACTTTACTGCCACCAAAGATTACTGAATTTTTAACTTCAGTACCAAAACCAATTACAGAATTAGCGCCAATGGAACTATTTTCTCTGATTAAACTTGAATTGCCGATAAAACAATTATCACCGATAAAACAAGGACCAACAATACTTGCCCCTGCTCGGACTGTGACATTTTCACCAAATTTCACAGCACCACTAATTTTTGCACCTGAGTCGATGTTGCAACTAACGGGGATTATTGATTTAGTCCAGGTAGACATAACCATTTGGTTAGCTTTTAAAATGTGCCAAGGGCGACTAATATCAATCCAGCTATCTTCCCATAAACTAGCGCCTAGAGCTTTTTCTTTAATTTTTGACTTGAGTACAGCTACCATGTCTTCTTTATTTTTCTGTAAACTGGCAAAAACAGATTGGTCAAAAATAAAGCTGCCACCAAAGATATAGTTCGACATGCGGCCACCGGTTGGTTTTTCTACAAACTTAGAAATTTGCATGTCGTGGCCCAAATAAACATTTCCGTAACCGCCTTCAGATGCAGGGTGAGTGATGGTTGCAATGTTGGGGAGGTCACTTTGGGAAAAATGATCGACTAAAGGCAGGAGGTTGTTGCCATTCATCAAAGCATCACCGTAGACTACAAGAAAATTCTTTTCTTTTTTAAGTGCTTCTTGGGCAAGTAAAAGAGCATTACCAATGCCTTTTTCTTCCTTTTGGATCAAGTAATCTATTTTTAGACCCAAAGCCTTTCCAAAATGAAATGATTCTTGGATCATTTCTTTTTTATGACCTACAACAAGCAGAACCTCAGTGATGTTAGCTTCACTCAATCTATTTAAGATAATTTCTAATATGCTTTTCCCTGCCACAACAATCATTGATTTTGGGCGAGTTTCAGAAAAGGGTTCTAACTTGGGGCTTTGCCCAGCACACAAGACAACGGCTTTCATTGGGTTTGGTTGTTCATCTGAGTCAAAGAAAATTTATTTAACTTCACCTCATAAAGTTGATCTTTTTGATCTTGTTTGATTTCTAACTCTTCCCCATTCAAATATACCTTGGCCGAAGCGCCTGTGGTCATAGTCAATTCATAACCCTCGTTAGCAGGCCATTCATATTTTTTATTGGGTTCTAACTGCACTTCTAGTGTCTTTTTAGCATCAACAACCAAATAGACCCAATCGCTAGAATTAGACATTAAAACTAAGTTTAAAGGGCTGATAACCGAAGATTCAATTGTAGCCTTTGCCTGCACGGCGTTTGCTTTAGGCGCTTCAATGGCCTCAATCACTTCAATGGAATCATCTTTAGAAGAATTAATACCAAAGGAAAAGACGGCCGCAACGATTAAAATAACCAAAATACCCACTGCCAGGGTTAAGTAGGTTTTATCAGAACCACCAGATTTGGTTCCACTATAAGAATCGTCGTCATATTTTTCAATGCCTTCACTTTGCTCGTAGATGCGATTTAAGACTTCAACCATCCAATCGCTATCAAGACCTAACAGGTTTGCGTAATTTCTTACAAAACCACGAACAAAAACCAAAGCTGGTAACATTTCAGTGTTTCCTTCTTCGATAAATCTCAAGTTACTTAAGGTAATTCTAGTGATTTCAGCAACGTGCTCTAAGGTATAAGAGTGTTCTTCTCTCTTTTGCTTAAGGATTTCCCCTACCTTTTTAAAATCTTTTAGCTCTATATTTTCTTGGTTCATTTTCTCTTTTATAAATTTTCTAAAGGTTAGTCCTTTTTTTATTTCCTGACTAGCCCCTTCTTATTTTTCGGCCTCTGAAAATGCGGCCTTTCACTTAATAATTAGTCTTTAAAATCAGACCAAATCAAACAATGGTCACTTGGTCTTTCTGCAGCTCTCATCTTGTGATCTATTCCAGCGTCTATTAAACGTAATTTTAATGGTTCTGTAATCCAAATCTGATCAATACGTAACCCCCTGTTATCTTTGAATCCTCCACTACGAAAGTCAAACCAAGAATAGGCTTTTTCCTCAGGTTTTAAAAACCTGAATGAATCGGTAAAACCCCAATTTTTCAATCGCTCAATCCATTCACGCTCTTCTGGCAAAAAAGAACACTTTCCATTTCTTATCCAAATTTTAGCATTTTCAGGCTTAATTCCAATGTCAATATCTTCAGGAGAGATATTTAAATCACCCATAACCACTATTTTTTGGTCTGGCTTATAGCCCTTTAGGTGTTCTTGTAAGTCTTCATAGAATTTAATTTTTGCGGGGAATTTTGTAGCGTGACTACGATTTTCACCTTGAGGGAAATAGCCATTGATCACAACTAAATCACCAGCATCACCATCTTCAAAGTTTAGGCATTGGAATCTCTTTTGGGCATCTTCAGGCTCATCTTTAAACCCAAGTTGGACGGCCTTAGGTTCTTTTAAACTCAAGACAGCCACCCCGTTATAGGATTTTTGACCAAAAACAGTCACCTCATAGCCCGCATCGACAAAAGGTTCATAAGGGAAATCCTCATCTGTAACCTTGGTCTCTTGCAGACCAACGATGTCTGGTTGGTGTTCGCTTAGATAATCTAAAATCAGATCTTGACGGACCCGAACAGAGTTAACGTTAAAAGAGCAAATTCGCATTGATTGACCTTGCTGGCAGAAGTGTTTATTAAGTGATATTCCACTAGACTAATGTTTTAGAATTTTTACGTCAATTCAGATGCTGCTCCCAACAAGAATAATTTATCTTGCAGAGACCGAGTCCACCAATCTCCACCTCTTACAAAGCCCAGATTTATTAGAAATAAATGGCCTCGTGGTAACAGCAGAAACCCAAACTGCCGGCCGTGGTCGAAGAGGGAAAAAGTGGGAAACAGGCCCCAAAGGCCAGCTTTACTTTTCTTTATGCCTTCACACCTCAGGCTATCCCTGCCCAGACCACAGCTTTACATTAATTGCGGGGTTGGCATTAGCAAAGGCCTTTGAAGAGTATAAAACACCAAATTTGTCTATAAAATGGCCCAATGATTTGTTGGTCAACTCTAAAAAATTGGCTGGAATTTTATGCGAAGGTTTTAGCGGTGGGATGGTCATAGGCATTGGCGTGAACCTAATAGGTGAGCCTGTCGATTTCGGAACTGAGGTCCAAAATAAAATAACTACATTGCAGTCTGCCACAAATCTTATTAAGACACCGACGGAAGTTATCTTAAACTTTTGTGGTCATTTCCAAAAATGCCTGCAAAAAATAAAGTTAAATGGTTTGGATTCCAGCCTCAAGGAATGGGAAGCCATTTCCAGTTCGATTAATTCAGAGATTTATTTTGAAGACCAGGGAACTTGGAAAGAGGGAATCACCAAAGGCCTTGGCCCAGCTGGGGAGCTTTTAGTTGAATCCTGCGGTAAGCTAACCTCTTTATTTAGCGGTGAGACGAGTTTAACTCCGCCACCACTTGACTAATCCGCACAATTTGAATGCCTTTGGCTTTCAGCAGAGGCAAATCTTCTTTTAAAATTTCAAAGGTACTGGCCCGAGGGTGGCAAATGGCAATAGCAAGCCCACGGCTTATGGCTATTTCAGAAGCCTTGGCAAGCTGTTCGCGTACCTTTACGGGGTCGGGGTTATCATCAAGGAAAATATCCCTACTTAAAAAAGGAACCCCTGAAACCTTTGCCGCATTCTTGGAAACTCTGCCTGAGGCCGTTTTGCTGTCTAAAAAAAACAAACCACCTTTTTTTAAAACTCTCATCACTTGATCCATGCCTTCAGCATATTGGGTAAAGGCTGAACCCATATGGTTATTTACCCCTAAAGCATTGGGAACTTCACTCATGTTTGCAGCTAATTTACTTAAGGTAACCTCGTTTTCATCGTGCACCAATAAGGCCCCCTCTCCAGGGTTAATCTCTGGGTAATCATTTGGCTGCATGGGCAAATGAAGCATAACTTCAAAGTTTAACTCTTTGGCCTTTTGCGCCACTTTTTGGGTGTGAGGCAACCTGGGGAGAATAGAAAAAGTGATATTCTCACTCAACTGGGAAAATTTATTAAAGAGTTTTATATTTTGGCCCATATCATCTACAATAATTACCAAGCGGCCAGTGACAATGGATTTAGCCTTTTCTGCAGCGGGGTCTGCGGTAATATCTGTGGCAATAGGCTTCTCTAAAACTACAACACCATTCCCTTCTTCCACCAATTCTACCTCAGCCAAAACGGTTAACCAAGGTTTTTGCCCACGGGCAAACTCGAATTCATAAGAGTAGTCTCCTTCATCTCTTTTACGAATTTTTAAATGTAACTGGTTGGTTTTGGCGATGTTTTGGAAAGTAGCAAAGAGCTTTTCTTCATTAACTCTAGCGTACACATGCCTGTAGGTGATTTTATCATCTGAGGTCCCCTTCTCTAAGAGGCTAGTCAGAACCAGATTACCATGTTGACTACGAACGGTGCGATTCAGGGCTATGAAAAATTGTTTCTGTTCAGAGTAACTCTCTTCAATCTCACCTGTTTTTTCAGAAGAGGGCAAAGAGGAAGGAAAACTAGGTACATAGGCAAACCAAGCTAAAAAAAATAAGCCAACCACTCCCAAAAAAACGAAGGAAAGTTTTTTTTTATCAAAACTTTGTCTTTCTTTGGTTCTTTTATTTTTGGGGGTCTGTTCCATATCTATCAAAAATTAATTATTGTATTCCGTATTGAGCTGCTCTTTCAGTTGAGTCAGTCGGCTTTGGTAGCGTTTTCCCCGGAAGGTATCTTTGACGAGAAGAGGCTTTTCAAACTCTTCAATCAACTCTACAGAAAGGGGGATGGTATCATTGGTTTGGTTGGCGGCGGTCACTTCTTTTTCCCTAGGTAAAATTATACCATATAATTGATGTGGGGTATGAACTAGGGCGTGACCACGGTTAAAGTAGGCTGCGGCAAAACCACCATCTATATTAATAGCAACGCCATCGTCACTGGCCATTTTTTTGCCTTTGGTAACATCAACAGGGGTATGGCCAAAGATCACACGTTTGGCACCAAATTCAGCTAATACTTTAAATTTAAAGCTGCTATCTCGCAAATTTTGCTTCCAATACAGGCTGGGTTCCTTGTGGAGTTCTTTATCAACCAAAAAATACCTTTCATATGTCTTCATTGCTTCTTTGCCAAAAAATGGAGATTTGGGCCCACACCAAAGGTAAAAATAAAGATCGGCATCTTTGGGATCAACATCCTTCCCTTCCAGATATTTCTTACCACTACGGACAATAACCCCCTGAATATAGTCGAGTAGGGTCTTGCCTTTTTTCCCTAAAAAGGATTCAAAATCGCCATCTTCTGTAGAGGGAATTAGGGCATGGATATTAAGCATATTGTTGTGAATATGGTAAACTTCACCTTGCTTAAAAAAGAAGGCCAACAAACGCTTTAACTTTCGATTATTTTTAAACTGTTCTACCAAATCTTCAATAACTTCAGCCTCCTCTGAGGTAATCTCCGCAGGATTTTCTAGGTTGATGGTCGGGAAGAAAGTATCATTTAAACCTTCTGTATGTCCACTTTTCAACCTCTCTGCTAAATCGGAAAGAATCAAACGGGAAGACATTTCAAATTCGGGTCTATCACGCAGCAGTTTATCTTCCAACTTAAATTGAATCACTGCTAAGGCCTTCTCCATTGCACGGCCTTTTTTGGTCTTGGCCTTGATTTTTCCAGTGTTTTTGTCGTCAGGATAGGTCTTTACGGCAAACTTTTTGAGTTTCGTAACATCAAAACCTAAATTTTTGAGCATTTTGAAGTGATCGTACCGACAGGATACTCGCATAGCCTCCACCACCAAAGGCCTACACCCAGCTGCAGCACCCATCCACAAAACATCATGATTACCAAAAACCAATGTAACAATTTTTTTATACTGAGGGCTAGCAAGGATGCGAATAATCTTGTCTGGTTGAGAGCCACGATCAAAAATATCTCCGAGCACCACTAACCGGTCGATCAAAACATGCTTAATGGAAAAACTAAGGTGATAAACCAGACGCATGGCAATGGCTTCTTCCGCCATTAAGGAAGGAGGTACACTGAGCCCTGAAATAAGGCGTAGTATATATTCACGAAATTCTGGTAGGATAATTTCATCCACATCGTAGCGAACGTTACTCACCTTGTAGCGGAGCACCGCCACCAAAGATGTTAATGTCTGCTCTAAAGTCAAGTCTATCTTCGCATCTTCAATGATCGACCTTTTACGAATGACTCGGCTCAGATAGCGAACCTCATCTTCAGGTAGTTTTGGTAATGCCTCTTTAATTGTCTGGTAGAGCAGGCCAAATCGGCCACGGAGGATGGATTTAAAACGGTCGCCTTCGCCGTGAAGGTCACTAATCCATAAGGTAGAGGGTATATAAGAGTTGAGCTCGGCTTCGAGGTCTAATATCTCTTTGCCAATCACTTCAATTGGGTTTGACATTGCGCTTTGTTTCGGTAAATTTCCCGAATTAGAGCGATTCATTAGTCCTTATCTTCTGTTCTGTGGGTTGCTAGAAAAAAAAGTTCATTTTTCACCTTATCAGAATCCCCTACGTTTAATTCTACTAAACGCCTTAAATGGGTCAAGCTTTCTAACTCGATGTTTACAAATTCAAAGCCAACGTGGCTGTCCTTTACAAAAACGGCCTCTCCTTCAAAGTCCATTACCAAGTTATTGCCATTGAGTTTGATTTGGATCTTGCAGTGGGTTCCCTTATCCACAGAAGCTGCTCCTTCCAATTCAACAAGTGCCCCTTTTAAAGAGATATCAAGGAGGCGAGAAGTCAACTCATGATCACCGAAAATAATAGCTAGTTCTGCGTCGAATTTCACTCTGGAATAATTTCTTCTTTCGTCGTTCATGGCGCCTTTATGGTCGTTAAATGCCTTTAATTAGAATTCTAAACATTAAGACGCTTTTAGTCTATAAAACAATAATAAAATTAATTAGTACAATCGGGTTATGTCGGATCAATAGGTTCATTGCTGGCCTGAAGAATTTGTTTTATCTAAAAAAAACAATAGCCTTTAATATTTTGGTACGAGTAAAGAGGAGGCTTTGGAAGCAAGCGGTAGAGGGGGCGAGGCGTAAATGTGGGCGCTAGAGGGGGTAAAATGACTGTAAGGGAAGATATAAAAACCAGACTTAGGCAAAGCCAAAGTCTGGTTTAGGCTATTTATGAGCGTGGCTGGCGAGGACGAGCAACGTTAACCTGTAGAGGTCTACCGCTAACTTCGACTCCATCAAGGCCTTCAATAGCAGCCTTTCCTTCATCTTCGCTATTCATTTCAACAAATCCGAAACCCTTTGGGCGTCCAGTTTCACGATCCATAATGATCTTGCATGACTTAACTTGACCGAATTCAGCAAAAGTTTCTTGTAATTCTTCTTCACTTAAAGTGAAGGAAATGTTTCCAACATAAATATTCATTTGTATACCTTGAGCGCAAAGCTCATCAAAAAAGTTCCTGTCTCTAAGGTTGCTACATTGCACCCTAAAAACCTACTTTATCTTATGCTACAGGGAAAAAGCCTTTGGAAATATTAAAAGTCTTTGGCCCATAACCCTTTACAGGGCACATGGATGCAGTAATTTAACATAGTGGATAGTCTATGGGTGTTAGTCAACAAAATTCGTGTCTTCCTTTACCGAAAGAAGCACTTCTAAAACAATTAACCATCTAAACCTTTGCAAAGCTATATTTGCCCTGTAAATTAAAGGCATAGAATCAAAATGCAAAAAAAATTTAAATATGAACCACCAGTTTGAAAGTTTAAAACTTTTTTATACAGCCCTTTTGGTGCCGACGGCGGCCCACATGAAAGAACTGAATACGGCAGACTTTGAACAAAAGGATGAAGACCCACTCTGGCATCTTGGCCACGTTGCCAATGATCTATGTAGGGTTTTATTGGTCCCTTTTGGGGTTACAGAAGGCCCTGCAAACAAATTTGGTGATGTTTTTTTAGGCCTCGGCAGTTGGAACCCTTGGCCGATTGGCGCAAGACCTGAATTTGAAGAGCTTATAACTTGGTTTGAAGAAATTTTTGAGGTGATTGAGGAACTACATGGCAATAAACAGACAAAACTCCCTGAATCTTTTAAATTAGAACGCATGGTTGTAACAACTACGGGTGAAGCTTGGGATTACGCCCTTTTTCACACAGGGCTGCACATTGGCCGTGTTCACCAAATGCTTGACTGGTAAAATCAACCTTCCCTAGTTTAAATACCCAAAAAATTATCTTACACACTTCACAACATAAAACATGATAAATAAGCCCTCAGGTCCATTTTTCCAAGCTATTTGGTTGGTGGGATTTCGCCCATTTTTTGCCCTCACATTCTTACTTGGTTTTGCATTGCCCCTCGTTTGGGCAAGCCTTTACAGTGGCTATTTCAATTGGGACCCTAGCCCCTTAAGCCCAAGCCAATGGCATGGACACGAGATGTTCTTTGGCTTTGGTTGGGCGTTGCTAGCAGGTTTTTTACTTACTGCTAGCAAAAATTGGGTTTCTATACGTGGGTTGCATGGCGCAGGCTTAGCCTTGGCTGCAGCTTTATGGTTTGTTGATCGCTTGGTTGTCAGTTTTTACCCTACCCAAGATATTTTTTCTCTAGTTTTGGGGAATTTGTTTATAACCTATGTTGTGGCCTATTTACTCTTCACCCTCATTAAATATAGAGCTAATGATAGTTTCGGCGACAACTATCTTTTTTACATCGCCTTACCCCTGTTTATCCCTGCAAAGAACCTGATTTTAGACATAGATACCTTTTCCCAGGGCATCGCCATGACAACAGGTCTTTTTCGTGTGACCTTTGTGATAATGTTCGAGCGCACCATGGCTCAATTTATGAAAAATGCCATGAACACACCCTTGCCACGTTTGCTTTGGCTGGATTATTCTATTAAAATTTTAATGCTGTTTTCTGTCGTCGCCGTTTTTCTGCCAGATCTATACGGCGCAGGGTTGTTAATAGCCACGGCATCTTTACTGGCTTTTCGGTTTTTGATCTGGAAACCCCACGTGGGAATGAAAAATTTTGGGATTGCTGTAATGTATTTGGGCTACTTAGGTTTAACTATCCATCTATACTTGGAAGGATTCAGGCAGTTACAAGGCTCTCTTGGTGTTGGGGCCTTATCCTTACATGTTTTCACTTTCTTTAGCATGGGTATGATTATCCCCTCAATGATGATCCGCATTTCTCAAGGCCATACAGGCCGAAAGCCAATATTTTTAGGCCGAGATAGGGTTGCCCTCGCATTTATGGCATTGGGCGGATTGAGCCGTGTTGTTTTTACGCAAATTTGGCCAGATTATTATGTAATTTGGGTTGCACTTTCGGGCTTGGGATGGTCGGTCTGCTTTGCGATTTTAGGTTTAAGATTAATGCCCTTTCTCTTCCAACCTCGCATTGATGGGAAAGAGCATTAAAATTTAGTTCTAGAAGCTTCGACTTTAAACAGTTTTAGTTTCTAGAAATATTAGCTTTTAGAAGTTCCTATTCGAACCAAACTCAGAAGAACCACGCCTAGGGCTTCGCTTCGGTGCGGCCGTGCCGGTTGACCTAGACTTAAAACCACCTGCTTGGGTTCGTTTTGAAGGCCTTGCTTGGTTGCGTTTTGCAGGCGCTTCCTCTCTGGCAGTCATCTGTGACCATTCAGCACGAGCAAAATCACCTTGTGGAATTTTAACTCCAATAGCCTTTTCGATTGCCTTTAACTTCTTTACTTCTGGTCCACTGCAAAAAGAGATTGCAACGCCTTCTCTACCCGCTCGGCCTGTTCTACCAATTCGGTGTACATAAGATTCAGGTTCTTCAGGTAAATCATAATTGATTACGTGGCTCACACCAGCTACATCAATACCGCGAGCAGCAATATCTGTGGCAACTAAAACCTTTAAGGTTCCAGCTTTAAAATCGTCCAAAGCTTTTTGTCTTTGGTTCTGAGATTTATTACCGTGGATTGCTTCGCAGTCTAATTTCATGGCTCTAACGCCTTTACTCAAGCGCTCTGCACCGTGTTTTGTTCGGCTAAAGACCATCACTTGCTCAACTTCGTCAAGTTTCAAGATCGTTTGCAATAGGCCTAGTTTTTCTGTTTGAGGAACATGCACCACTTCTTGGGTAATCCTATCAACAGTGCTTGATTCAGGGTCAATTTCCACTCTGACAGGGTCTTCTTGAAAACCTTTTGTCAATTGAGCAATGCCAGTAGGCATGGTTGCAGAAAAGAGCAGTGTTTGTCTTTTTTCAGGCAACTGAGCTAAAATACGTTTTATTGCAGGTAAAAAACCCATGTCCAACATACGGTCGGCTTCGTCTAACACCAAATAATCTACTTGGTCTAACTTTGCGTGGCCTTGGCTGATAAGATCCTCTAAACGGCCAGGGGTCGCTACTAACAAGTCTAAGCCACCTTTTAAGGCTCTTACTTGGTTGTGTTGCTTTACGCCGCCGAAAATTACAGCTGATTTTAGCCTAAGACCTTCCGAGTAACATTTAATGTCTTTTTGGATCTGACTTGCAAGCTCACGAGTCGGGGCTAAGATCAAGGTCCTACATTTTCCCGGACGCATTTTCAACGCTTCTTGGGAAAGTTTTTGGATCAGTGGTAAAGAAAAAGCTGCTGTTTTCCCTGTACCAGTTTGAGCAATTCCAAGAAGATCACGGCCTTCTAAAAGAGGCGGAATCGCTTGTGACTGAATAGGGGTGGGAGTAGAGTAGTTTAAGTTTTTTAAATTTTCTTCCAGTTGAGGAAGCAAGCCGAAGCCTTCAAATGTGGTAATCATATGTTTCAAATTTATAGGGCATGCCTTGCCATGCAGTTTTGTAGCCCTGAATATTCAAAATCAATTACCTAGGGCTCATTCTTAGACTTGAGGCCTAAGAAAGAAGGTCTAACATCATTTTCTTGATGTAATTTAGTAGAATAGAGCTAATTTGCGGAATTGGCAAGCCATTTAAAATTCATGAAGGAAAGTTAATTTACGTTTCAAAGGGATTTCCCCTTGAATCGCCCTTCCACTTTTTTCTTTATACCTTTTATTGTCTCTTACCAACTAATCCATTAACCTTTATTTTTCTGACCTGCAGGGAAGCTGTGCAGCAATCCCGACATATAAAAACGAAAAAATTGAACGGGTAAATAGTTTAAAAAAACTTAAACCTTGACAGTCAAACATTAAACCAACAAATCTAGGGGATTAGTCGAGGCGTAGCGCAGCCCGGTAGCGCACTTGTCTGGGGGACAAGGGGTCGCTGGTTCAATTCCAGTCGCCTCGACCATATATTACAATAGCTTAGAGAATTCCTTTCTCAACCAAAAAGCTTACTTTTCTTTTTTATGACTCATTTGTGACTTAAAATATAAAAGTCATTTTCTGATTTTTTTCATTTTTCGAAAAAAA
>JASJGK010000299.1:0-8129 GCA_033791585.1 SAR324 cluster bacterium
TCTTATGGAACAAAACTCAGGTGGCTCTAAAGCCTACCAGATAACAGTCAATCGGCAACACTTTAGTTTTAGCTGTGATGATGGTGAAAACCACGTCAGGCAGGTAGAAAAAAGAATTAACGATGCTGTTGCGGCGCTTAGCCCAGATGGCCCTGGCCCCCAAATGAGTGAATATGCCATGAAAATTGCATTGTTATTAGCGGACTCAGCTGTCCGTTTAGACAGTGGGATGGATCAAAAAGAGGTTACGGCTAGAATATCGCCCCTCTTGGCCGAGTTAGATCGTCTTACCATCGAAAAAGGTAGTGACGATGCTTCAACTGAAGTTGAAGAAATTGAAGAAAAGAACGAAACAGAATAGACCGAAAAGGTCTGAACATTTCTGCCCTGTTCGTTATTGTTAGTAAAATTGAGCCTTACTCATGTTTCGGGGCTGGTCTCTGTTAGTGGTGTGCATGCCCTTTTCATTAAGGGAAGCCTAAAGCTATTATGCTACTCCCACCTGGTAATCCAGGTTCAACATACTATTAACAAACGGCAGGGTGGTTACTTTTAACCTCCCTATTAGCCAAAGGTTAGGGTGGTTGTTGTTAAGCTGCAAAGGCAGCCTTGAAATTTAGCCCATCTGGACTGGGGTTAGGATAGTTGCTTTAAAGGTAGCAACCCCAAGGGGTTTAATTCCCCACATTAGCCGCGGACTAAGAAGCTAATGGCTGCACTAGCTAAAGTGTGGCAGTTGTTGTTGACTCCTATTTGATAGGAAAAAGGCCAGATCTCAGGCCCTGCTGATAATCTACCGCAAAGCCCCAAAGGCGAAAGTCCCAAGGTTTGGTGTGGTAACTTTTAACTAAAGCCAAATTCAGTAGAGTAAACCTGAAGACCATATCCTTAGTTGATAGAAGTGGCCCTGATCTCAGGCCCTGCTGGTATGATACTATAAAGCCCCAAAGGCGAGTCGCCCCAAGGTTTGATATAGTAGCTTTTAACTAAAGCCAAAATCAGTAGTGTAAACTTGGGTAAAAGATCGCTCTATTGTTAAAGAACCCAACTGTTTAAAAAAAGTGCCGCCAAGATAATTGGCAGCCCATGCTATTTGCTTAAATGTTGGTAACTCTTGGAAAAGCCACAAACTCAAGGTAGAGGCTGTGGCTTTTTTTTTGGCCTTGCTAGAAAGTTCCCTCAGAGCCATGAACTTGCTTTTTAGCCGTTGAAAGGACAAGGTAACCTTCTCATTTGCTAAATATAAGGGGGAAAATGAAACAGGCTGAATACTTTGTGATTTGTGAAAAGGTGATTACCGACGTTTCAGGTAAGAATAGCCTGATCAACCTCTTTGAAAATGTAAATACTGACAGCCTGCCCGTAAATTTACCTTCCTTCTGCTTTTCTGGGAAATTAGAGTTCCCTGAACTTTTAGGGCAAGAGGCGATATTTCGCCTGGTTGCCGAAAACCCTATGGGGGAACAAAAAACAGCAGTGGATAACATTAAGATGCCAATCAATAACAAGAAGTTGCATTTGAATCTATTCATCCAAGGCATGACCTTTAGTTTGGCCGGCGAATATTTATTTTTTTTGGAAATGAAAGAGGATGGTGTCTGGCAAAAAATTGCCAAAACTAGTTTGGATGTAAAAACGAAAGGCCCTGTTGAGCCTGTGATCAATTAGAGGGAGCATTCTGTTGCTCCAATATCTAAGTTGGGGTCCAAGAAAACTTCTTGGGTAGATAGCTACAAAAAGAGTGCTCAAAAAATCAGCCAAAAAAATCCACATGACCATCGTCATCAACGCCAGGTTTTTTGTATTTTTTGCGCTGTTTGTTGTTTTCTCTGTTACGGATGTTTTCTCGGTCACGCCCTTCAGCTTCAGATTGCCTCACATCATCAGGGTCGTGCACCTTGCCTTTAGCATTAACATTCTCCTTTTCCTTGACCACATTTAAAACTTGGCTGCCATTGGGGAGCATTTGCGCTTGAGCCTCAGACAGTTTTTGTATCCTTGGGATCTGGCTAAAAAGAATTTGTAAATTGTGTAGGTCAATGCTCATGTTGGTCTGTCTCTGAGTTTAGCAGTTAGGCTTGGTTGGTCTTGGCCCAGCAATAATTTTTTGGTTAAGCCTGCAGCGGCAAAGATTTTTATGTGTTTTTCTTGGGTTGTTAAGACGGCCACCTTTTCTTTAGATTGTGCAATTAAGAAGCCAACTAGGGCTAAGCCAGAGGCGGTGATCTTAGTTGTATAGTTTAGATCTAAAATAAAGCGTTCAAAATGATCATTTTTCAATTTTTTAATCTCTGAAATCACTGACAAAGCCTCGGCTTCATTTAAAACCCCAGAGATTTTAAAAACGATGGTCAGGGGTAGTTCCTTGGGGAAATCTATGGTGGTTTTTTCTGGTTTTAACATAAATTCAAAATTTACACCTTTTTTCAGATGCTAAGTATTTAATTTTATTAGTCTATTACGCAAGCCTTGTGGCCTTTGCTCGGGTGTGAAATTATATCTCAATTGACTTTACTTAAATCATACCTGTATTTCACTGATGAATCAACTTAGAGACTTAAAACAGCATTTTAGCGGCAACCGCTTACTGGTAAATATTGTTTTAGATGGCTATGGAATTGGATCAAAAGATTACAAAGATGCTGTCTTCCAAGCGAAAACCCCTTTTATGGATCACTTGCGCGCCACCTATGCTAGCACTATGATCTACACCCACGGATTTCATGTGGGCCTACCAGGTGCAACCGACCTTGGTGGCAGTGAAGTTGGCCATTTGACCCTAGGAGCAGGGCAAATTATCGCCCAGGGGCCAACCATGATCAGTAATGCCATGGCGGACGGTAGCTTTTTTGTGCAGGAACAATATAGGGAAGCCATTGAAAAGGGAAAAACCAACAGCTTGCACCTTTTTGGTTTGCTTTCCGATGGTAACGTCCATAGCCACATCGACCACTTTATTGCTGTGATCAAAGATGCTGCAAAAAACGGAGTTCCAAAGTTATACCTTCATGTTTTAATGGACGGGCGTGATGTGGGTATCCAGTCGGCAGGCGAATACACAGACCAAATAGAAAGAGTGTTTGCAGGAATTCTAAAAGCCAACCCCACCTTTGATTATGCCTTTGCTTCGGCAGGCGGTAGAGAAATTATCTCTATGGACCGAGACCAAAACTGGGCTAAGATCGAAGCTGGGTATAGAACTCATGTGCTAGGTAAGGCAGGCCAAGTTTTTGGTTCCATGAAGGAGGCCATTGAATTTTTTAGGTCAGAAAATAAAGATTTGATTGACCAAGACATGCCCCCTTTTAACATTAAAAATGCAGCGGGCGAAGTTCCCAGAATGAAAGATGGCGATGTTTTGTTGGGAATGAATTTTAGGGCGGACCGAGCCTCCCAATTTGCCAAGGTGATAGACAACCAAAGTTTTACCCCCTTTGCCATGCCTGATCGCCCCAAATTGCATTTTGTGGGCATGAGTGTTTACGATGCAGATACCAACCTACCTAAAAATGTAATCATGGGTAGCCCTGAGGTGAAAAATCCCTTTGGGAAACGTATGCTAGACCTAGGATTCAAACAGTTTCGTTTGGCTGAAACTCAAAAATTTGCCCACGTGACTTTTTTCTTTAACGGCGGCTATCGTAACCCTCTAGATGCGTCCCAAGAGCATTATCTTTTAATAGATTCTGATAAAATTCAATCCTTTGCCGATGCGCCAAAGATGAAAGCCCTAGAAATTGCCGCCAAGGCAGAAGAGTTAATTTCATCAGGTGACTATGCTTATGGGCTAATCAACTTTGCCAATGCTGATATGGTAGGCCACACAGGAAAAATGAAAGAAGCTATTGAAGCTGTGGAAACAGTGGATGTGGCTTTAAAACGTGTGATTGAGGCAATTAAAAAGGCTGGTGGGGTGGCGGTTATTACCGCAGACCACGGGAATGCCGATGAGATGTTGATCAAAAACAAAAAAACAGGAGGCGAGGAAGCCTGCACCAAACACAGCATCAACCCTGTGCCCTTGGTGGTTTTCGACCCTAACTACAAAGGCGACTATAAATTGCAAAGCTTGGGGGAAAACAATCCCTTGACCTTAGCCCAGATAGCCGCTACCAATTTTATTCTTTTAGGCTTGGACCCTCCAACGGATCTGGATTCCCCGCTTTTTGAACTATAAGGTTTTAATATGTTACAAAGTTTTACTTTAAAAGAAATTGCAAAGATGACAGACGGTGAAGTTATCGGGAATGCAGATGTAGTAATCTCTAGCTTCAACAGTATTTTTGATGCGGGAGACGGAGAAATCTGCTTCCTTGCCAATCCAAAATATAGAGATAAACTCCCATTGTGTAAGGCTTCAGCTGTTTTTGTTGGCTCAGATGTGGAAGCAGATGGGATCAACTTAGTCAGGGTGCAAAATCCGAGGCTGGCCTTTGCCCAACTTGTGACTGCCATGGAAATTAAGAAGGAAGAAAGCAATGAGATTTCTGAGCATTCTACCGTCCACCCTACCGCTGAAATTGGTGAGAATGTAACCATTTACCCTCACGTTTACATTGGTGAGCGAGTTAAGGTTGGTAAAAATTGCATCATCAAGCCAGGTGTTTATTTGGCTGACGATGTTACCGTTGGTGACGACTGCCATTTGATGGCCCATGTGGCGATTAAAGAAAAATCTGTAGTCGGCAACAGAGTGATCATCAACTCAGGTTCAGTGATTGGCTCAGAAGGTTTTGGTTATGAGCGGGATGGTGATTTGCATTATAAGGTGCCTCAAGTTGGCAACGTAATTATTGAGGATGATGTTGAGATTGGCGCTCTATGCGCAATTGACTGTGGTTCAATCGGGCCAACTATAATCGGCAAAGGAACCAAAACAGATAATCTAGTGCACATTGCTCATAACGTTCAACTAGGGCAAAACAACTTGATTTTAACCCAGTCCGCTTTGGCTGGCACAGTTAAAACAGGTAAAAATGTTTACTTTGCTGGGCAATCCGCCTGCATGGACCACATTACTATTGCCGACTATGCCCAGATTGGTGGCAAATCTGTAGTTACAAGTAACATTGAAGAAGCAGGTGCCTATTATGGTTACCCTGCTCGCCCCTACGCCGAGTGGAAGCGAGCAAGTGCTTTGTTTTATAAAGCCAATGATACTAGAAAAAAGATCCAAGACTTAGAAAAACGTCTTGCAGAACTAGAGTCCAAGCAGGGTTAAGTATGAAGGAGTTAGAAAAGGAAATTGGTTACCAGTTCCAAGACCTAAAACTTTTAGAATTGGCATTGAGTCACAAATCCTATGCTAACGAAGCTCGAACGAAAGATAACGAAAGGTTAGAGTTTTTAGGGGATGCTGTTTTGCAAATTGTGATCAGTGATTACCTTTTTGAAAAATACCCAGATTGGAATGAAGGCCTACTTTCTCGGTTTCGAGCTGTCTTGGTTTGTGAGACAGGGTTGGAAAAGGTTGCCAATAGAATCAACTTAGGTCGTTATATATTAATTGGTAAGGGGGAAGAGGCCTCAGGCGGCAGACAAAAAGCTTCCATCTTAGCCAATGTGTCAGAGGCTGTTTTTGCAGCCGTTTATCTAGATGCAAAGGATAAGGGAGCCAAGGCTGCCAAGAAGGTAATTTTGTCTCTATTTGAATCTGAAGTAGAAGATAACGAGATCACTTTCGCCTATGAAGATGTAAAAACCTATTTTCAAGAATGGGTTCAAAAGAAAAAATTGGGTGCTATTGAGTATAAACTCGTTAGTGACGAAGGCCCAGACCACATGAAAACCTTTGTAATGGCTCTATTCATCGGTGGGAAAGAAGTTGCAAAAGGAAGCGGAAAAAACAAAAAAACCGCGGAACAACAAGCGGCCTTTAAGGCTTTGCAGGAAATGAAAAAAAAATGAAAGAACGATTACAGAAAATATTGGCCCAAGCAGGCGTGGCAAGTCGCCGTGGCTCCGAAGAATTTATCACACGGGGTATGGTTGAAGTCAACGGTGAGATGGTAACTGAGCTGGGTGCTAAAGCAGACCCTGAAGTTGATGATATCCGAGTAGGCGGAAAAAAATTAAGATTAAATCAAGAGAAAGTGGTCTATGCCCTTTACAAGCCAAAATCTGTGGTGACAACCTTAAAAGACCCTGAGGGACGAAAAACAGTCGCTGACTATATACCCCATACAAAGGACAGGTTGTTCCCTGTGGGAAGATTGGATTATGATGCTGAAGGACTGATTTTACTTACTAACGACGGCGACTTGGCCCAAGAATTGATGCACCCTTCAGGGCACGTTTGGAAGGAATACCTTGTTAAAGTGAAAGGGAACATTACCAATGAAGTGATGGCTAAGCTCGCTAGAGGCCCCGTGTTAGATGGAAAAAAGAAAAAGCCTTGTAAGATTAAATTGATTCACTACAAAGGTGATAAATCTTGGTTGAGCGTGAGCCTGCAAGAGGGAATAAAGCACCAAATCAAAAGAATGTTTCTTTACGAAGGTCACCCTGTAAGCAAAATCAAGCGTATCAAGATTGGCAACATAATAGCAGGTGACTTAGAAACGGGTCAAAGTAGACTCTTGACTCTAGAAGAGGTACAAGGATTAAGAGATTTAATTGCAGAAAAAAAACCCAAAAAAGCGCCTAAAAAGAAATAGTATGATGAGCTTTGGCCTTAATAAATTTAAAAGTCCCCTCTTGATCCTGCTTGGTCTTTGCTTTTTAGCCAATACTGCCCAGGCAGAGTATAGGGGCTACTTAATTGAAGTTTATGATCATATCTTACAGAAAAAGTGGGATGCCGCCACGGGTTTTGACCCCCAGCAATATGTGGTGACTCACGGTGGTGGAAATCGTTTGAGTGTATTGTTAAAAGCCACTTGGGTTTGCTACGGTGATACAGGCCACTATACCCCAACCTGCCCCATGCCAGAACCGAAACAACCTAAATTTAAGGTCGGCGAGGTTGTGGAAGTAGGCTTGTCTAGGCATATGACAGAAGGCTGGAAAGGCAAAGTTGAGCTATCTCTATGGCGAGCCGACCTTAAGGCAAATGTCTATGGGATTCGCTTTGGTGATAAAAAGCAGATGTTTGGCCGTTACTACGAATTTAATTTGAAAAAAACTGTCTCCGATACTCCAGAAGCAGAAGGGGAAACGGTTCCACTCCAAGGCCCAGAAGCTGCTGCTACACCAGCGGCTCCCGCGCCAGCAGGCCCTGCCCCCGCAGCGCCATAATTTTAGCAAAAGACGATACCATGGCCTTTGAAATTCCACAGGACGAAGAAAAATACCAATACGTGCAATCCCGCTTTAGCGCCATTGCCGCCAAGTACGACCTATTTAATGACTTGATCACCCAGGGCATGCACCGCTACTGGAAGAACTGTGTGCGTGATGCCGCAGAGTTAACGCAAGGGGACCAAGCCTTGGATATCTGTTGTGGCACAGGTGACATCACAATGCGACTTCGGGAAAAAACTGGGGACACAGGCTTGACCGTGGGCCTTGATTTCTCTCACGGGATGCTAGACACCGCACAAACAAGGGGTTTACAAGAGGGATGTTTGTTGGTCCAAGGGGACGCAACCAAGTTACCCTTTGCAAATGAGTCTTTCGATGCTGTTACAGTAGGTTATGGCTTGCGGAACCTTGTGGACATCAACGCTGGTTTGAACGAGGTTTACCGAATCTTAAAGCCTGGCGGTAGGTTTATTTCGTTAGACATGGGTAAGGTAAAGAATCCTCTGATCAAAGGCATCTTTGATTTTTACTTTTTCCAGATTGTTCCACGAATTGGCAAGGCCTTATATCCTAACGAAAGTATGTTTGATTATTTTCCTCAGTCGGCAGTGGAGTACCCCTCCCAAGAAAAACTGAAGGAAATGCTAGAAGTTGTTGGATTTGCTAAGGTCGATTTTACTAATTTTCACTTTGGTGGAGTGGTGATGCATGTTGCGAGGAAATAGACCCTAAGGTAATAAAACTACAACTGCGTAGCCTGCAAAATCAAAGCAGTAAAAGAGTTAAATGTTAACAAGGCGAGTAGTTAGCGCCAAAGAGCAAAGTCGAAGCCCCAAACAACGGGGTTAAAAAATACTTGGGCGCTTTAAATCTGGCTTAAAAAGTAT
>JASJGK010000300.1:0-14051 GCA_033791585.1 SAR324 cluster bacterium
AAGTTCTTTGCAAAGAAGGCATTTACTTTATATTTTATGTTTTTCATGACTCTACTCCCAATTTCTGGGCTTCTTGCTCTTCTTGTTCTTCCCTTTCCTCTTCCCTTTGGATCTGTCTGGCAGACTTGGTATAGAGTTCCATGAGCTTAACTTTAACATCAATGATCGGTGTGCGGAAGAGTTTCCCTTTGTGGGCTATGCTAATGGTCCCTGTCTCTTCACTAACGACCATCACTATAGCATCTGACTCTTCACTTAAACCTAAGGCTGCTCTGTGGCGGGTGCCTAAGTCTTTAGAGAAATCAATGCTGCCTGAAAGAGGTAAAATTGCACCTGCGAAGGCGACTTGGAAGTTACGATCGATAATCACTGCCCCATCGTGGAGTGGGCCGTGGGTATTAAAAATAGTGACCAATAATCTTTCTGAAAAATCGGCATTCAGTGGCGTTGCGCTTTTGCTGAATTCAGCCAGCCCAATGGACTTTTCTAAAATAATCAGGGCGCCTGTTTTGGTTTTAGATAGATGCTCGCAGACCTTAAAAATCCGATTTAGCATATCCAATGAAGCCTTAGGCGTTGCCTTTTGGAAAAAGCTTTTGGTTCCCATTTGGGCCAGAGCATTCCGTACGTCCGATTGAAAGAGTACAATAATAACAACAATAAAAGAGCTAAACAGATTGTTTAGTAGCCAGTTGACCCCAGCGATACCAAAGACCCCTGAAAGATAAAAAATTACACCAACAACGAGAAAACCGATGATGATCTGTACGGTTCTTGTACCTTGGAGCATCAAAATGATGCGGTAACTAATTAAGGCTAAAAGTCCGATATCAATGATATCTTGCCAGCGAAAGTCTAAAAGGAGGTCCATTATTCCTTAAGGGTTAATATATAATTCAGTCATTTGTAATGCTTCTTTGGTAGCTGCTACGTCGTGCACCCGAAAGAGGTCAGCGCCTCTGATTCGGCCTAGCACTTGCGTCGCCAAACTGCCATTTTGTCTATCTTTGGTTTCTTTTTGTAAAGCTTGGCCAATAAAAGACTTATTACTAGTTCCCAGTAAAACCAAAGAACCTAAGGAGCCAAAGGCACCTAAAAAATTTAAAAGGTCTAGGTTATGCTCAAAAGTTTTCCCAAAGCCAATACCTGGGTCAAGGAGGATTTTATCCCGTCCAAGGCCAGAAGAAATGCATGTATCAAGCCCTTTTTGTAAAAAATTCCTCACCTCTAAGAGGCAATTTTCATAAAAAGGTTTTTCCTGCATGTCTTTCGGTTTATTTTGGCTATGCATTAGACCATAAGATGCATTAAACTCTTTGACTAGTGATATCAGCTCTGCGCCTTCACTTAATGCGGAAACATCATTGATCATGTCAGCACCCTTTTCTAAACAGGGTCTGGCAACTTCTGAAAGCCGAGTGTCGATGGAAACAGGGATATCAAAGTTTTGCTTGATCCAAGTTAGTACAGGCAAAATCCTCTGAATTTGCTCCTTAGGGGCTACAGCCTCGGCGCCAGGTCGAGTAGACTCACCACCTAGGTCAAGCATATCTGCACCTTGGGCGATCATCTTGGTGATTTGGCCCTGCCACTGGTCTTTTTTATAAAACTCACCTCCGTCAAAAAAACTATCAGGGGTGATGTTTAATATACCCATTACCTTAGGTTGCCTGCCATCCCAAGTTTGATTCCCTACTTTAAATATTCTGGGGGCATGTGAATCTTCAATTTGTGGCTCAAGGTTGGGATGCTTTAGGCTTTGGGCGTAAAAACTGGTAACACCGAGGCGGCTTGTTGCTTTGGTCCCAGCAAATGCTCCTTCACCAAATTTTTGGGTTGAGGGAACATCACCTGAGGATAGCCAAAGCCTTGTAGGGGCTGACAGTTGAAGCTTATGGCCAAAATTTCTAAGGATATAGTCTTCGATGACGTTAATAGGAACCCCATCGACATAGAATTTTTGTCCTTTAGGCTGGGTCGGGGGCATCTGCCGCTTTTATTCCTAAAATTGAAAGTAAATGTGCACCATCAATGGTTTCCTTTTCAATTAAGTCTTTGGTAACCTTGTGAAGGTGGTCTAGGTTTTCTTCCAACATCAATTTCGCTGTTGCATAGGCATCGTTAACAATGCGGTTAACTTCTGAATCCAATTCCTTGTGAGCCTTCTGGCTAATGCGTTTACGGCTGCCTTCAGCACCACCAAAACCAGAATTGCCTGAAGCTGCAAGGAAAATAGGCCCAACCTTTTGGCTCATTCCCCAGCTGCAAACCATTTTATTTGCAATGGCCGTTGCTCTTTCTAAATCGTTGCTGGCGCCAGTGGTAAAGTGACCAAAGATAATCTCTTCAGCGGCTCGCCCACCCATCATCATGGCTAACATACCTGTCAATTGGCTCTCGGTTTGGGCATGCTTCTCTTCTTCTGGCAGTAGCATGGTTAGGCCTAGGGCACGTCCACGTGGGATTATTGTAACCTTGTGCACTGAATCCACTTCATCAAAAAGAGTGGCAATGATTGCATGACCAGCTTCGTGATAGGCGGTCACCTTTTTTTCTTCATCAGAAATAACCATTGAGCGGCGTTCCTTACCCATCATAATCTTGTCTCTTGCTTCTTCAAAGTCAGCCATTTCTACAGTTGCTTTGTTTAGCCTTGCTGCTGTTAAGGCAGCTTCATTACAGAGGTTTGCGAGATCAGCACCCGTAAAACCTGGGGTCGCCTGAGCCAGTATCTTTAAATTTAAGTCGTTTGCTAGTTGGATATGTTTTGTGTGTACTTGCAGAATTTTCTGCCTTCCGCCCATATCTGGCCTTGGCACAGAAACTTGTCTGTCAAAGCGGCCTGGTCTGGTTAGGGCCGAATCTAGCACATCAACACGGTTGGTTGCAGCAATCACAATCACACCATCATTACCATTAAACCCGTCCATTTCAACAAGAAGCTGGTTCAAGGTTTGCTCTCTCTCGTCATTTCCACCACCCATACCTGTTCCCCTGTGGCGGCCGACAGCGTCGATTTCATCGATGAAGACGATACAAGGTGCGGTTGCACGGGCCTGGGCAAATAGATCACGAACACGGCTGGCACCAACACCAACAAACATTTCTACAAAGTCAGACCCAGATATAGAAAGAAAACTTACTCCAGCTTCACCAGCAATAGCCTTAGCTAGTAATGTTTTACCTGTTCCAGGCTCACCTGAAAGCAAAACACCTGTGGGGATTTTTCCGCCAAGTTTATCAAACTTACTAGGGTCCTTTAAAAATTCTACAATTTCGTCTAATTCCGCTTTGGACTCGTCAATGCCTGCAACGTCGTCAAAGGTAACCACTGGTTGGTTTTCATCGTGTTCCTTAGGCTTGGTTTTGCCAAAGTTCATCATCTTGTTTCCGCCTTGCATTTGGCGCATAAAAAAGATCCAAACAGCAATGATCAATAGGATGGGCAACCAACTAGAAAGAATGGCCAAGAAAAGGCCTTGGGATTCGCGAGACTCAACAGAGAAATTTACACCACGCTCATGGAGCATTGGAATTAAATCACCATAAAACCGAGGGGTTTGGGTGGTGAAGTATTCTTCATTCATGGTGCGGCCCTGTACCATATCACCTTGGATGATAGCTTCCGCTACCTGACCTGATTCAACTAAATTTAAGAAAGTTGAAAAGGGCACTTCCGTTTTTCTTGAAGGTGGCGCTGCAATTGTGTAAAGTAAGATCACACCAAATAGCACGGCGGTAATAAGAGCTAGGTTTCTAAACTGGGGAGGCATTTTGAGTCTAAAATAAGAGATTTTATAAAGTTATATTCTATATAATTTTTTTTTCTAAGCCAAGCCCAAAGAAGCAATTGTTGCTTTTTAAAAATAATACTTTAGGCTAGTCTAATTAAAGATGAGGGCTTTTAAAACAAAAGTCTGTAATTTAAACTATGCCCCTTAAGAATATGGATTTAACGTCACGAATTTTCCGCCTGATCAAGAGCTACACTACAGATGAAATTTTAGAATTTCAGAAAAAGATTTTCGACCAAGGCGCACCTTTAGAAGAAGAACTCAAAGGCTTTGAAGAGGCACAGGGATTTGGGCCGAAAGATAACTTTAGAGGTTCCCCAAATTATAACCAGTCCCAAGGCTTTGCAGGTAGTCAGGGAGAGTCTAAAAAAGCACCGCCCCAAAAAGAAACAAAAAGAAGCTCACAATACCCACAAGTGTTGATTGATGATTTAGCTGTTTTTGGTTTGATACCGCCAGTGACTTTTGAAGAGGTAAAAAAGGCGAGGAATAAAGAAATAAAATCCTTCCACCCCGATCATTTTAGTAGTGATCCAGTAAAGGAGGAGGCTGCGAAAAAAATCTTACAGCTGATCAACGGGGCTTTTGAGCGATTGGAAAAAAGGCTAAGCTGAAGAAAAGAGTAGGCTGTAGGCTCTAAAAATACTCTACTTGATTCCCATATAGAAGGGGATATTGGTGAAAACTTTGGCCATGTACTCAGTAGAGGTACTTAAAAACCAAGGAAGCAAGACCATCAAAACCACCATTACCCCAATCATTTTCGGGATAATAGCCAGAGTCATTTCCTGAATTTGGGTAACAGCTTGGAAAATAGAAACCATCAAACCTAAAACCAAAGCGACTAAAAGCAATGGGGATGCCAATTTTAGCGCCACAAGCATGGCCTCACCAGCAAAGGTGGTAACAAATTCAGGTGTCATAATCTACCCCGTAAAGCTTTTGACAAGGCTATTTGTAAGGAGGAACCAACCGTCGACCAGTACAAAAAGCATGAGTTTGAAAGGGAGCGATATCATAATAGGCGGTAACATCATCATACCCATGGCCATTAAAACTGAGGCCACAACCATATCGATCACCAAAAAGGGAATATAGATAATAAAGCCCATTTGAAAGGCCGTTTTTAATTCACTGATCACAAATGCTGGGATCACCACCCAAACGGGTACTTCTGAAATGTTTTTTGGCCGCTTGATCTTGGCAATTCTTACAAATAGAGCTAAATCCTTTTCCCTTGTGTAGTTTACCATAAATTTTTTGATCGGTCTCATGGCTCGATTCATTGCCACATCTTGGCCAATTTTTTTATCAAAATAAGGCTGCAAGGCTTCATCATAAACCATCCCCCAAGTGGGCGCCATGATAAAAAAGGTTAAGAACATAGCAAAACCCAATAAAACTTGGTTCGGAGGGGATTGTTGGGTCCCTAGTGCGTTTCTTAAAAAGCCTAGAACGATGATAATACGAGTGAAACTGGTTGTCATAATCAAGACAGCCGGTGCCAAGGTTAAGACCGTTAACAGCGCAATGACTTGCAGGGTGCTTGCAACTTGGTCGGGGCTTGTAGACCTGCCAACTTGTAAGTTGAAGCTGGGGATGGATACTAACTTTTGAGCAAAGACCTGTGGGGCCGCCCAAAGAGCAAAAAAAGAAACCCCTGCGAGAAATAAAAAACGTAATTTGGATTTGTACCGACTTGGCGTCATCTTTTTTATGTAGCTTTAATTTTAAATAATTATTCTTTTGATCTTGCCAAATCTAAGGCTTTAGAGTCAACAAACTTCCTTACTATTTCTTGAATTTGCAGGTTTTTATTTCTGCTATCGAAATCTTCAAACTAAACCCTCAATCTATAGAATCAGCTTACAATATTTAGTAAGGCGCTGGAAACAAAATCTCGCTCAACTCCTTGATGAGGCTGGTGGCTAGCTTTTGCCTTGCCTGGAAGGGTTCAAAGTAGATTTTACGGTTTAAGTTTTCTTGTAAAGCTTCACTCTGGACTTCTTTGGATAAAATAATAGCCTCTAGTTTCTCGCTAGGGTCACTGGTTCTTTTTTGGGTCAGCCTAACAATCTCTTCTTCCAGCTGATAAAAATCTTTGATCTCGTGAAAAATGGATTCCTTTTCCCCAATAAAATCCCCTCTAAATTTAGGTCGGAAAAAAGGGTCCCGACCAAAAATATTGCTCAGTTCCTGCTCAAATGCGGCACCTTTTCTCTTTGCCAATGTTTTTGGCAACAGGCGATGCTCTTTGGCCTTTTCAAATAATCGAGTCAGTAGGACTTTAGGGAATTCAATTTGGAGGTTATCTTCTTCATCAATATAAAAATTAAGTTCCCTAGAAGAGCTTAAGATAAAAACCTGAACGCCACTGGGCCTCCAATTTTTAGGCAGCAATGCATCAAAGGGAAGCTTTTTTAAAAGCAAGCCTATCTGTCGTTCAAATTGCTCATAATCATTAAATTCAATAGCTAAGCTAGATATTAACCTGATAGCCCTGATACTGTACCTGTTGCGGTCTTGTGATTTTACGGCAGCCCCGTAAGATTCAGTCATCTTTTGCTGCAAAATTAAAATAACAGCTTGGTCAAAGTCCACGTCTTGGTAATGGGGGATGATCTCTTGGATGCGGCTTGCTACGGCTCCCGCTTTTTTTGGGTGGTCTCGCCGCATTTGTTCTTTTAAGAGTAACTTAAGTGCGTAGATATCTCCCGTTGTGTGTCCAAGTGTTTCTAGCTCGTAAAATCCCTTTAGCGAGGTGGAAGGGTTTCTGTTATAAAGCTTCCCACGAGCCTCCATAAAACGGTGCTGGTCGTAACCCCAAGGGATAAATAAGAATCCTACTACAAGCAACAACCCTAAAATAAATCCATAGTGTGTAGCGGTAGGTGTCTTTTTGGGTCTAGCGTTTTCTCCGAGCAAAAAGGCCAAAGCGACAAGACTAAAAAAGGGTAAGGCAACGACGATCATCCGAGGTGCAACGGAAAAAAGTCCGTGAAGAAAAAAGGAGAGTAAGCCTACACCGACAGCCAAAGCCAAAATGGGATTCTTGCCATTGGGCTGGATTCCCTCCCAGACCTTTCGGGCTGTAAAAAACCAAAAAGTGAGATAGGCAAAAAGCCCCAAAAGGCCGCCTTCCTGTAGAATTTCTAAGGGTTCGGAGTGGACATGGTTATAACTTCTCTCACCGTGAAGCAATAAAGAGTCGGGGGTGACAAAGTTAAAGAATAAATTGTAACTGCTTCCTAAACCATGACCGAGGTAAGGAGACGCTAAAAAGCTGGCCCATGCGGCCTCCCAGACTTGGCCCCTGCCAATCCAAGCCCTTGCAGAAAATAGGTTTAAAAAGCGAGTTTTTGGCAAATAGGCACTAAAGTACCAAAGGCCAAAGGCTGTAACCCCAAGAATAAGAGCCAGTAGACCTATGATCTTTAAAGACTGGTGGAACTGCTGTTTTTTACCTTCAACCCAAAACCGCAAGACAAAAAAGAGCAGTAAGCCCAACAAGTAAGCCATGATAGCGGCTCTAGTTTGGGCCATAAATAAAGCCATGGTGCCGAGGCCAAAGGCCCACAAGGCTAAGGTCTTGGTTTTGTTGGTGGTTAAATTATCCCATGGTTTAGCCAAACCTAAGGCCAGAGGGAGCGCCATAATTAAAAAGCTGCTCATATAATTTCTATGGCCAAATCCACTTTGGGGGAAGAGGCTGCCGCCTGCTAAGGCCCAGTCGGCGATGGCCCAAACTGAACTTACCGAGGTGGTTAAAAGTGCAAAGAAGAGGAAGCTTGTCTGGGCTGCCGCCCCTTGCAAATAAGATAGACACAAGTAAAACCAAAGGACCAACAGCCAGCCAGTAGCCAGCTCATAGTAGAGGTTGTAGTTACTAAGGCCTTCGCTCAGGGCTAACCCGGGAAGGCGAGAAACCAGTAGAAAAATTGGCAAAGCCACCCAAAGGAGGTTTGTTTTTTGCGGAGTGAGATTTTTTTTCGCAAGGGAAATAAGTAATAAACTGGTTAAACTGACAAATAATAAGGCCAATTTAAAGGAGTTTACTTGGTATAAACTATAGGATGCGGCCAGGGTAATAAGAGAAAAAATGAGGCCTAAATCAGCCCCTAAATCCCACACCCAAAAAGGGCTAGAGGATTTTTTGACCGATTTTTTTTTTGCCTCAATAGGGGACTTTTTTCCTCCGAGCTTGGTGACACCTATTTGTTTAGGTTGCGGCCTTGCTTGGTTGCGAACACTTCGCTTTTCTCTTTGTTTTTCTCTTTTTTCAGGCTTGGGCATTGATGGTTTGGCGTAAATTCCCTATAATCAATTAAATAGCAGGAATTTTATAAGGGGTTAAAGTCAAATCTGGCTAGCCTTTTGCTTGACTTAATAGTTTAAACTACAGTTGTTGCGGCCTTTTATGCAACCACCTGTTTTTGTAAACGGCACCTAGGATTTACCTTGATTGACACGGTTTTTCAACTTCTTTTTAGATACACTGAACCCTTAAGCCAAGAAAAAATAGGCCTCACCGTTGGAAACCCGAAGGCCGTTGAAGAAGTGGCGGAAAGTTTAGGGAAAGACGACCGCTTTATTGCGATTGGTGATGATGGTTGGCAAGCAGCGGCAATGGAAGACCTTCTGCCTGACCAAAATCTTGAAGATGTGGAATTTGTTGTAACAGACCTGGAAACCACAGGCCCAGCCAAAGGCACAGACCGCATTATTGATATTGCAGCCTTGAAGGTGAAAAACGGCGTGGTCATAGACTCTTTTGAATCTCTAGTGAAACCCCACCAGCCCATTTCTAGGATCATTACCCGTTTGACAGGGATCAGTGACGAGATGGTGGTTGATGCCCCTGATATTGAGGATGTACTGCCCAAATTCATAACCTTTGCCCATGGCTCAGTATTTGTGGCCCACAATGCCCCCTTTGATTTTTCCTTTCTCAATGCTGAAATTCGCAGAATAGGTTTGCAGCCCTGTGCTGAAAAGGTAGAAGTTTGCACCTTCCGCATGGCTAAAAAATTACTCCCTGGTGTTCGTGCCTGCGGCCTTGCTGGTCTTTCTGAACACTATGAATATGACTTTTCTGATCGCCACCGAGCTATGCCCGACGTTCTGGCGACAGTTCATTTTTTGAACATTTTTTTGGGTCTTTTAAAAGAGGATGGAATAACCACGCTTTACGAATTGATAGAGTTCCAAAAGGAAGCGCTAAATCCTAATGATATCAATCGTAAAATCAAAAAATACCTAAAAAAATTAGAATATAAAAACAAGGGAAGGAAGAAAGAGAACCATGAATCTTGAGCTTCAGCCCAATTTAGACCAGCTGATTAAAGAGTTAGCAAAGGAAATTAAAAAAAAGCCCGCTGAATTGACTGAATTCTTCGCTCAAAATACCAAAAAAGATCGCTCTATTTTAGAGCAAGGTGAAAAGGCCAAGATCTTTACCTCAGAGCAATATTACCGAAGTTTTAGTAAGGTATTAAAGTACGAATTCTACTCGGAATTACCCCAGCCCAACTTAGCCTTGTTGCAAAAGTTTACAACCAAAATACCCTTACGGTTTACTAAAAAATTCCTCTTTTACCCGATAAGCCAAAAGGACCAAAAAATCCTATTTGCCGTTAGTAGCCCTTGGCCTACAGCCCACTTGGAAGAAGCGGCGAATGTGCTAGGCGCTAAGGATTTTACTTTGGCAATCACCACCCCTGATGCTTTGCTTGATGCCATTAATTTGGGTTACGACCGAAGTGGCGGGAGCGCCGAGGAAGCGGCTGAAATTTTAGAAGAAGATGAAGAATTAACAGGCCTTATGGACTTGAGTGATGAGGCGGAAGACCTATTAGATTCTGAAGATGAAGAACCGATCAAAAAATTAATGAATTCGATTTTGTTTCAATCAGTGAAAGAAGGCAGTTCTGATGTGCACATTGACCCCACCCCAAAAGCGACCATTGTAAAAAACAGGGTCGATGGTGTGTTGAGGCAGGTGGCACAAGTTCCAAGGCAGGGGCACATTCCTTTAATTAACCGAGTTAAAGTCATGGCTAGCCTGGATATCTCAACTAAAAACCAGCCGCAAGATGGCCGCTCAATGGTGCTTTTAGCGGGCAAAAAAATTGATATTCGAGTCTCTATTATCCCCACTGTTCAGGGAGAAAGAGCTGTTTTGCGTCTCTTAAACCAGAGCCAAGGTATTTTGGAGCTGGAGCAATTGGGCTTTTCTGCTGAAATGGACGCTCAGATTATCAAAGAAATCAATCGACCTCATGGGATTGTTTTGGTTACAGGCCCCACAGGCTCTGGTAAAACAACCACACTCTATTCCTGCCTCAAGATGATTGATGCCTCTAAAAAGAACATTGTGACCATCGAAGACCCTGTGGAATATCGTATTTCTGAGTATGGTCAGATGCAGGTGAATGACAAAATAGGTGTCACCTTTTCCAAGGGACTAAGGTCTATGCTTCGGCAAGACCCTGATGTGATTATGGTGGGGGAAATGCGAGACCCTGAAACTGCACAAATTGCTATCCAAGCAGCTTTAACAGGCCATATGGTAATGAGTACACTCCACACAAATGATGCCCCTTCTTCCGTTGTCAGGTTGATTGATATGGGAATTGAGCCTTTTCTGGTCGCCTCTACTCTTTCGGCTATATTAGCCCAAAGATTGGTAAGAAAAGTTTGCAAAGATTGTAGAGAAGAATACCGACTAAGTGCGGGGGAACTAGAAAAGTTAGACCTACCCACAAAAATAAAAAAAATAATCACCAAAAACCCTCTAGTTCGTGGCCTTGGGTGCAAAACCTGCATTGGTTCGGGTTATCAAGGGCGAATTGGCGTTTTTGAGTTGTTGGTGATGAGTGAAAAGGTGCACCAGTCCATTGCGGCGGCAGAAGATTCTATTAAAATTAGAAACGCAGCCTTGGCCGATGGAATGCAACCTATGATCGAAGATGCAGCCCATAAAGTTGCAGCTGGCATGACAACCCTAGAAGAGTTACTCAGGGTGGTATATGTTGATCAATCTGGCTCATAGCAAAACTCAAAGGCAGTTAATGCCAAGATACCCTAACTAATTATATTGAAAAATTAATAAACCCTTTGGCCAGCAGGCGACATGACCGAGAATTCCTCAAGAAGCTTTTCCTTTTTTTACGATTTAAAAATACTCCACAAGTGGCTGATTATGTCTTCCTTGATGGTAGTAGGTTTGACCTTTATCTTTGGTTTGCTTCTGCAAGAGCAACTTTCCACAGAAAGATTGGGCGAATTAAAAAAAATGGGGCGAAGCCAATCATTACTCCTAGCCGATTTAGCCTTAGATAGCATTTACTCTCGAGACCCTAAGACCTTAAAAATCAGTTTAGAGAAACTAGTGGAAGAGGTGGTTTCCCATGAGGCAGGTCTTTATGAGATTAGCATCATTATGCACCCCTCAGGGCTTTATTACGCATCTACCAACGAATCCCTAGAGGGCCAAGTGGCTCACCCAAGTTTGATAGCCAGTTTTGGTGACAGTGTGGAAGGCGTTCGGGTTTCGCAAATACAATACAAACGAAAAAAGCAATTAACTAAAGCTTACCAATTCTTGCACGATATTACCATTCGCCAAGGGGATGACAAAGCCAAGGTTGCTACTGCTCAGATTTTAATTGGTTACCAAAATGTGATCAAAGAAACCCAATCAAAAGTATTTCTCTTTGGCTTTATCGCTTGGGTATTTTCTACTTTAATGGTTTGGATTTTTGCCATTCCTGTTGTTTCTGCCTTGAATAAAGTTTCTGAGGGCATGGAAAGCGTACAAAAGAAAAATTTTGAGCGTCGCTTTCACAAGGATTCTCGAGATGAAATTGGTTCTATGCTAGCCTCATACAATCTTATGGCCGAAAGCTTAACGAATCTTTATGAAGAACACCAATCTTTAAGTGCCAGAGTTGTGGCCCAAGAGCCAGGTAACCCTGCGGCAGCCTTAAACGAAGCGACTTTACGCAAAGCGGATTTAACATGCCTCTGCGCTAGAATGCCAGATGTTCAGTCTGTGATCCACGAGGAGACCCCTGAAAATATTGTCACCTTTGTGGAAGCTTTTCTTTCTAGTTTTTCTAGTAAGATCAACGAGAATGGCGGTCAGGTTGTAAAGATTTTAGGTGACAAGGTTTATTGCCTTTTCGAAGGAATGAACTCTATTAACAACGCCATTCGAGCCTCGATCTACGTTAATCAAAACTGGCAAGAAATCAACCGTGAAAGAAAGGTGATGGATAAAGATGCCTTTGATTATGGTCTTGGGCTTCATGCGGCAGAAGGCATTGCAGGCAATATCGGCACAGGTGCCGGAAGTTACACCTTTATTGGTGACGCGGCAAAAATTGCTGAATACCTATGTTCCTGCGCCACACCAGGCGATATTTTAGTGACTTCTTCAATGATGGACCGAGCAAATGGCTCATACCAACATCACATAATGGAAGAGGTTAAGTCTCATAACATCACAGATTCAGAAGAGATCTTTTGCATCACAGAGAATCTGATTTATGGTGATGAAAAGGTATTGGAGCAACGTCGTCAGGTAGCAGGAAGTAAAGACCCCATTACAAATGCGATCAATAAGCCCGTGGATGTGGAAACAGGTATCCCTGATATGTTAGAAGAAACCTTAGAAGCAAGCCCCTTAGAACTTGCAGCCTTGCAAGACAGCGATGACAACCAATGGTTGCAAGATGTGCATGACCAAGCACAGGATATTTTTTCCTCCCAAGAGGGACCTAAAAAAGACGAATACGAATATTAGTCTTACTTATATATAGGGGGGCTATTTGTTGGCAGAGATTCTTAAAATTGATAAAGTAAAACTATTGAGGATATACCTGTGAATAGGTTGGCTCAGCGACAAAAATGATTGCCTCTTTACAGTTGCCAAAAATTCGTACATCGTCATTTACCATAACTTAGTAGGAGAGTTCTATGCCAATCCAAACTGAATTTGTGAAGACGACGATTTTAGCTTTTGAGCAAAATATGGAAGACCAAGTGAAAAAATTTGGACCTGTATGTGAGGACTAACTTAAAGAGGAACTATGGACGGCAACTTACTAGAAATTGAAGATTTTGATAAATTTCCACGCTTAATAGAGTTGATTAAAGCCTTCATGGAAAGTACACTAGAGGTGTAGTAAACGTCTAATTTGACTCCCTAAGCATTGCCTTTCTAGAGATTCAAACAGACCTAATATTTTTAAGTGACCACAGAAGAGGCTCATACGGAACAATTTTAGACGCTAAAATTGCTGGGTGTATCTGCTTCCGCCTTCACAAACACCATGTTTTTCAATTCCAAGACTCAAATCTTGTGCAAACAGCACAAAATACTTGCTATACTGCCGTGCCACCGATTTTATTTTCCCTACGTTGGGTATATCGTGATTCCATCGATGAGTTAAAAGGTGGCGATGGCTCTATTCTTAGCGAATTGCGTTACTTAATAGCCCACCGCCATGCAAATCAAGATGTAATCGGTCTTGCATTTCTCGCTCTTGAACAAGAGCAATCCATTAAATAGAGTAACCTACCTTAATTTCCTTTTACTCTTTAACTTCATTTTTATTCCAGCCAGGAATCACCACGGTAACATCTTGTGAGCCATCGGGGACAACGCAACAGGCTAATCTAGAGTTGAGTTTGATGGCAGGTGCTTTTTCCATGTAATCCTCTTCTCGCTCACTGGATTCGTTACAAGTATCCAAACCCTTTTCAATGTAGACATGGCAGGTGGAACAAGCTTGCACGCCACCGCAGGTATGCTCTATTAATCCTTCATCATGGGTGGAGACGATATCTAAAACAGAACCAGGTAGCCCATGGCGGCTGAAAGGGATTTTATCTACTTCTACTTCGAGTTCAATATTGGCAGGTAGAATTGTCATTTTATAATTTTTTGTCGGTGCTGGTGGGCAGGGGACTCTGTACTTTCTCATGGTGCCTTTTTTCAAGTTTTTATATAATTTAACAGAAGTGCCTTTTTTTGTGAATAGCAGAACAGTGACTTGTCTCTAAAAAAAGGCATATATTCAAATAAGAATATTAGAATAGTTTGACCTGCGAATATAATTGTAGTATTTCCTACCTAACCTTTATGAAAACTTTATTCCTGTGGTATGCAATGAACTTTAAAAAAATTCTCACACTAGTACTTATTTGCTTTTACTCTTCAGCAGCATTTGCCGCCGAAGAAATGATGCCTTT
>JASJGK010000301.1:0-6321 GCA_033791585.1 SAR324 cluster bacterium
GCTGTTTTAGAGTTGATTGCGAGCTTTGAAACCTCATCTGCTACCACAGCAAAACCCTTTCCATGTTCGCCAGCTCTGGCAGCCTCAATAGCGGCATTGGTAGAAAGCATTTTTGTTTGGTGGGTGATTTCGTTGATGATCTGGATGATGTCTGAAACTTTATTGCTGATGGTTGCAACTTCGCTCATGGCAGAGCTGATTTCACTCATAGCATTCACACCCTGCTGGGCTGAATCCTTGGCTAAGTTAGAAAGGGAGGCTGCTTCTGTGGAAATGGCATGGGAGTGTTGCACCGTTACCAAAACAGCGTCCATGGCCTTAGCCACTAAACTTGCTGCATCGGCGTTGGATTGGGTTTGCCCGTTCAACTCTTCAACTGTCGCACTAGTTTGCTCTAACGCCGCAGCTTGAGTGCTTGCCCCTTGGGAAAGCTGAATAGAGCTATTGGAAATTTCACTGGCAGCCGAGGAAACTTGATCAGAAGAACTAGAAAGGTTTAATACTAATTTTTTAAGCAAGAGACTAATGGAACTATTTAAATAGTACCAAAAAATCAAGGCAAAGATTACGCCTACACTTGCGGAGATTAGAATCATCACCAATAATTTTTCTAGGTCGGCAAGGATCGAGGCCATTGAATCGGCGGCTTCTCTTTGTTGGTCTGCCAAAAGTATATCTAAAGAAGAATGGAGCTTTTCAGCCACTTCATCAAATTGTGGCATAAAGGCATTTCCCCCTGCTGGCCCTTTATCAATATAGGTTTGGGCCATCACTTTGCCTACTCTGTAATAGGTGGTAAAGTCGTCATTCACTTCGGCTAACAGCTGCAACTTTTCTTGGTTATTTTCTGCTGCAAACATTTTTTTAAAATCAGCCAAAGTCAGCTTAAAGGCGACCGCCTGTTTTTCTGCCTCAACAAATCCATCGTCAAAGCCCTTGGCCGCTCTGGTAGCTGAGATATCTTGTAGCCACTGTTGTATTTGGGTCACTTGCAACTTGGCAGAATTGGCCTTTTGTAAAAAGACTAATGATTCTGTTTGAGTCAATAGGGCTTTTTCTTTGATATCTTGGCTGACAAAATATAAAAAGCCGAGAACGCCAAGTAAAAAGAATAAAAAGGTGAGGTTATTGACTGCGAGTTTTTTTCCGATGACCATAACTTGTTTGGGGGCTACAAAGTTTAAAAGGGCTTAAAAATACTATTGCCACAGGAGAATGCAATTGCCAAGCCCTCAAAAATAGAGCTATAGGCAGGTTTACAAGAAAAATGTGATTATTTGTAGATGATTTTACATTTCTTTTGATTATAGCTGGGTCTAGGGGGCTAGAGCCTTGGCTAGCTAGGGAGAAAAAAAGTTTTAAAAAAATTCATATAATTACATATTGAGGTTTTGCATTAATATTTAGAGCCCCTTTCTTTCCCTCCTTGCCAAAGTTAAGAAATAGGGCAAAAATCCCTAAAAAGGTAAAAGCCTAGAGCTTATATGTTCAATCAATGAATCGTTTAGGGACGGTTAATCGCTGCACGATTAATAAATAACACAAAGGAATGGTATGAAGTTAAGCAGCTACGGTAAATTTGCCTGGGGCAATGTTTTTTATAATCTCTTGGTGGTGGTCTGGGGCGCTTATGTGCGTGCTACTGGCTCAGGTGCCGGCTGTGGGCGGCATTGGCCTGTTTGTAACGGTGAAATTATCCCCCCCGACCCAAGCTTTACCACCATGGTGGAGTATAGCCACAGGCTAACCAGTGGCTTGGCCCTGATTGGTGCGCTGATGCTATATATGATTGCCAGAAAACTTTGGGAAAAGGGGCAGATAGTAAGGAAGGCCGCTGGTTGGACTTTATTTTTTATGTTGACCGAGGCAACCCTTGGCGCTGGTTTGGTGCTGCTGGAGTTGGTGGCAGACGATGTTTCAGTATTAAGAATTATCTCTATGCCCGCTCACCTAGTGAATACCTTTTTACTTATAGGAACCATGGCTTTAACAGCATGGTGGGCCTCATGGGGTGCACCAACGAGGCTGAAGCGGGAAAACTGGACTAAAATGCATGCTGCTGTGTTGTTTCTTTTGTTAGTTGGAATCTCAGGCGCAATTACAGCCTTGGGTGACACCCTATTCCCTGTAGACGCTTTTGGTGACCGAGACCCTAGCACCTTAGCCGCTCAATTTTTAATCAAAATGCGCATTGTGCACCCAGCGATGGCCGTAACCATCGGCGGCGTTATTGCTTACATGGCGCTGCAATATACCCAGATCATTTACCAGCCCTTGACCCGCACCTTAGCTCGTATTTTAATGACTGTGATTATGTTTCAAGTCGGTGTTGGCGCGTTCAATATCATTTTACGTGTCCCCGTCTGGTTACAAATGTTCCACCTTTTCACCGCTGATGTAGTATGGATCTCGTTGGTGCTGCTCACAGCGCAGGTTATGGCTGTGGAGTCGGATACTGAGGGGTAGTTTTTTAGATTCTATTCTGGTTTTATATTTTTATTAAAGAGGGTTGGCTACTGAGATTCGGGGGCTGGCCTTTTTTTTATTTGGGCGGGATAATAAAGTGGGTCTGGACGGTTGGTTCTTATGATTCTTCTTCGCTGATTAGTCTTTGAATGCCTGAAATAAACTTCAAATAACTGGTGGATTGATTCTCTGTTAATGAAAGGTGATGACCTATTACCCGAGAGCCTTTTACTTTTTGGTACCTTTGGTCTGTGAGGTTCTTTAGTTCCTGAGCAGCATTGGCTAGTTTGTCTGGGTCTCTAAATTTGCTTTTTTTCTGCAAAGCACCAGCGCCCTTTATTTCAAAAGCTTTTTCAACGGCGGCCAAATCCCCAAGATACCAACTTTCTAATTCATGAATTGCGATACGAACTAGGGTGTCTGGTTTCTCAGCAACAAGGCATTTCTGTACCAGATCTTGCCTAATTAGTTTGCAATCTCCGGAGTCTTTATCCCTTAATATAATCAATTTTGTATTTGGTCTTTTCCAGCCTTTTAGCTTTTGACAAATACTTTTGTCTAGGTCGGTTTTTCCCTCAAAGGTGATGAATAGGCTTTTTTCCCAGTCTTCTGGGATGAGGCGAGGGATTAAGTGCGTGAGCATTTCTTTGGCAGAACGCTCCTCTAAAAAAAAGATGAGTTGGGGCATTAGGGGGAGACTCCATCAAAAAACCCCTGTTTCCAGAGGTAACCCATTTGGTCTCCTGCATCCATGTAATCTTTGATTTGTTGATTACCGTTGGCCCTAATTACTGATGTGTAGCCATCCTTTTTTATCAGCCAAAATACTTCATCTATAGATGCTGCATTTAAAAAATCAGGTGAGTGAGTGGAGACAAATACTTGCCCACCTCTGTTAGCATAGTCCCTGAATTCTTCGGCCAGTTCATGCAGAAGGGATTGGTAAAGTTGATTTTCTGGCTCCTCAATACAGAGTAAGGGGTGCGGTGAGGGGTCAAATAAAAGTAGCAAATAGGCAAACATCTTTATGGTGCCATCGGATACGTATTTGGCCAGGAAAGGGTCCTCAAAAGCACCATCTTGGAATTTTAAAAGTACCTTCCCCTCTTCTGTTGTTTTAGCTTCAACCTTTGAGATACCAGGGACACAATCAGTCAACTTTTGTAAGATTTTTTTAAAAATTTCTGGGTGTTGATTGTACAAAAATTCAGTAACTAGAGAAAGGTTCTCCCCCTCGGTTGATAGGTGTTCTGCGTAACCAGTTTCTTGCTCTGAGCTAGCGCTACTAATATGAATGTCAGAGACGTGCCAATTTTCGATTAAGTTGCCTAGACTTACAGCAGCAGGAAATTTTTCAAATTGAGAGAATCCTTTTATAGCTAAAATGTCTGGGGACTTTAGAACTTGGTCTTCACGTTTTAGATCATTAATGTCTGTTATTCCCTCAAGTTCGTTGTTAACAACATAATAGCCTTTTCCTTTTGTAAAATTTAGAAAGTGCCAGGGCTGGCCTTTTTTTCCTTGGCGATATTTTAATACTTCTCTATTAATTGTAACTTTTCCATTGTGTTGGCCAATATGAAGTTGGTAGGTAGCCTTTGGAGAGCGCGGGGTCGGTCGAAATTTAATTTCAAATTCGATGTCCCCTTCTGAGTTGCGGCTGCGAACTTCTTCAAAGCCCTTGCTTCCTCCAAACTTTGCTAAAGCGACTGTGACATTGCTTCTCATAGCTTCTTTTAAAAAACCGAAGACTTGGAAAAGAGTTGATTTCCCAGTGCCATTAGCCCCTATAAAAATACAAAAGCTTGGGATATTGGTTAACTCAACATCTTTTAATGCTCTGAAATTTTTAATTTTAATCGATTCGATTTTCATTTTCGCTCAAAGATAAATTTTTCTTTAAAATTGATATAAAAAGGGTCCCTTGTAAAGGGAAATATGATTTATGAAAATGGTAGGATCTGGCTACTCTTTTGAAAATAAAAAGAGGAAAGAAGGCCGCCCAAGAAAGGGCGGCGGAAAGGGAATGCTTGGCCATAAACAGGGCCAAGCAAAGCTAGTGACTAGCTATTTTTCTGAAAAAGCAACAATCGATAACACTTATGTTTCGCAAAGCTTGCAGCGTTGATATTACGGTTATAATATTTGTAACTGGCTTTGGCGAGTTTGGCCGAGAACTTCCACTTGATGAATTTGATCAACCAAGGGGCCTTATGTTCTGTCACACGGATAATGATCTCTGTGATGGGGATCATGAAGCGCTCTAAGAAATCATCCACCACATCCAAACTAGGTGCAGTTTCCGCAGTAATATCCTGATTTTTGATCTCGGTAACATCAAAGGTCTTCATGGTTTCAAAAAAGCTGTCTTGGTCGTGACCGCCGCCGATGGGGCTTTTACTTTTTTCTTCACTGCGTTTGAAGAAATCGCAGATGATAATGTGGCCCTTAGGGTTTAAAAACTTCATGCCTTGAGAAATGGCATCCTGCACAGGGATATACTGGAAGGATTCAGAAAACATGACCAAATCATATCTTTTGTCTGTCTCTACATCTTCAAAACCAGAGTTGAAAATCTCGGCTCTATCGCCAACCTTGGCTCTAACCTTACTTGTTAGGTAGTCACCAGGGGATACACAATCGACAGTGTAGCCTTCATCGAGCAATCTTTTGGTCAAGGCACCTGTGCCGCAACCAACATCTAGAATGGTTTTTACGCCTTTTGGGAACTGAGAAAACAAAAACTGAGTATAGTTTTCTTGGGCTTGGGCCACATTTTCAGGTGTTGGTTCCATGGCATCTTTAAAAAAGCCATAGTGTAAAAATTGCGTTTTCCAGCAGTAATCAGCGAAGATCAAGCCAAATTCTAGGCCCGCTTCTGTTAAATCATATTTTTTTGCCATTGTTTATTCCCTATTTAACTGTTTGCAGTTGGTCTTTAAATTGGATCTGATAGAGCTTATTGTATTCTCCATCAGCTTTAAGTAATTCTTTGTGTGTACCCGATTCTATGATCTCGCCATCTTTTAAAACATGAATAATATCTGCTTTATATATGGTAGAAAGGCGGTGGGCAATCACTAAGGTGGTTCGATCCTTGACTAAATTTTCAATGGCTCGTTGTACCTCTAATTCGGATTCTGTGTCTAGGGCGCTAGTGGCCTCGTCTAAAATTAAAATGGGTGCATTCTTGATTAAGGCCCTTGCAATAGCAATGCGCTGGCGCTGGCCCCCTGAAAGCATCACACCCTTTTCGCCTACCTCTTGGTCGTATCCATTTTCAAAGGAGGTGATAAATTCGTGGGCAAAGGCATCTTTTGCGGCACTTTCTAAGGTCTGCTGATCACAATTAATATCGCCATAGCTGATGTTGGCCCTAACAGAATCATTAAATAAAACAACTTCTTGGGTTACGATAGCGATCTGCCCTCGTAGCGAATCCAAAGAGCTTTGTCTGATATTTATTGAGTCAATAGAGATCTCTCCCTCCCCTTCTTTCAGATCGTAAAACCGAGGGATCAGGTTTGCTAAAGTCGTCTTCCCGCTGCCGCTAGCACCGACTAATGCCGTTACTGTACCTGCTTTAAGCGAGATATCGATATTTTTTAAAACCACTTGCTCTTGGTAAGCAAAGCTAGATATTTTAATTGAGATTTTGTCTGTGATAGGCTGCAATTTGATCGGATTTTTTACCTCTTCAATCTGCCAATTGCTATCAATGATCTCGTAAACGCGGATAGCGGCGGCGTGGCCCTCTTGGATTTTTAAAGAAAAGCCGTTAAACTTTTTGATAGGCTCATTCATCATAAAAAAGGCGATTATAAAGCTGGCAAAGTCACCGCCTGTAATCTGCCC
>JASJGK010000302.1:0-5375 GCA_033791585.1 SAR324 cluster bacterium
CCCTAATATCAAAAGCGACCCAAACCAACCAATACACCCAAGCCACCAAGACCAATTGGTAAGGCTGAGTAGGATCATAGGCCAGTTAACAGGCATTAAAAAAATGGTGGAAGATAAAAGATATTGCATAGATATTCTAACTCAAACCAAGGCCGCCACCCAGGCTATACATAAGGTGGAGGCCTCGATTTTAGAGAATCATATTCAACATTGCCTAAAAGATGCGGCCATGTCTGGTGATGATTTAGTGGTCAAGATTAAACTAGATGAAGTAATGAAACTGATCTCTAAAGCTCTTTAATAGAAGATTGCTTTAGCTCTCAACAACAGGAAATAAAATGGAAATTACAGAATTAACCTTTACCGTAGAGGGTATGGGCTGCGCTTCTTGCGTAGGCAAAGTGGAAAAAGCAGCTGGCGCAATTGCAGGCGTTGAAAAAGCGGAAGTCAACTTGACGACAAAAAAAATGAGAGTGCAATTTGATAGCTCCACCACTGGTCCTGAGGAAATTACTACCGTTGTTAAGGCCGCAGGCTATGAAAATACACTGATTACCCAAAACCAAAGGCAGAGCTTTTTGGCCAGTGATTTGAGTTGTGCCTCCTGCCAGAAAAGACTCAATGATGCCATTGAAGGTACCGAGGGTTTGGAGCGATTTTCCATTAATATAATGACCAAACGGGTAACCCTAGATTTCAACCCTGATCTTTTGGATTTAGATTCTTTGCTGGGCAAAGCCAAATCAGCTGGGTATCCATTGACTTCGGTTGGAGAGTCTTCATCGGGTGCCAGCCACGCTCTTCCCGAATTTGAGGCAGCCCACCAGGCTTTGAAAAAGAAAGTTGCAGGTGCCTTTGCCTTGACAATCCCCCTGATGTATTTGGCGATGGGTGAGATGGTCGGTCTGCCTGCCTTTCCTTTTTTCAATTCAGCGGCCAGCCCCTTTGGCTTGGCCGTGCTTCAAGGTTTATTGGCTTTAGCCATTATGTCCATTGGTTACAGATTTTACCTTGTGGGGGTTCCGTTACTATTAAAAGGTGGCCCCAACATGGATAGCCTCATTGCTGTGGGCACCTTGAGCGCCTTTTCTTTTAGTGTCTATCACAGTATTTTGATTGCCCAAGGCCAAGTTCATATGGTCCACCAGCTTTATTTTGAAACCTCTGCGGTGATTGTAACCTTGATTCTTTTTGGTCGGCTTTTAGAAAGCCTAAGTAAGGAGCGGTCTTTTGGCGCTATACGTGAGTTGGTGGCGTTGCAATCGGACCAAGCAAGATTATTAACAGGGGAAGAAGACTCTTTCATTGCCATTGAGGAGGTTATCCAAGGGGATGTTTTAGTGGTGAAATCGGGAGAGGTTATCCCAGTGGATGGCTTAATATTAAAGGGCCAAGGCAGTAGTAATGAATCTATGATGACAGGTGAAAGTTTACCCGTATTTAAAGAGGTTGGCGCTACTGTGATCGGTGGTTGTATCTTGAGTGAGGGTTATTTAGAAATCCAAGCTACCAAGGTTGGGCAAAACTCCACTCTTTCTAAGATGATAGCTTTGGTTGAAGAGGCCCAAAACTCCAAGGCACCCATTGCAAAACTTGCTGATTTAATCGCTGGTTATTTTGTGCCTGCCGTAATGTTGATAGCTTTGGCTGCTGGTTCATTTTGGTATGCTTGGGGAATGGGCGCTGTCTTTTCTATCAAAATATTTGTTGCTGTTATGGTCATTGCCTGCCCATGTGCCTTAGGTTTGGCGACACCTACCGCCATCTTAGTCGGGACTTCTAGAGGGGCAAAACTAGGTGTATTGATTAAAAACGGAGAAGCTTTAGAAAGATTCTGTAAAATTGATGCCATGGTTTTTGATAAGACGGGAACTTTAACTTTGGGCGAGCCTAGCTTAACTGAGGTGGTTTCTTTAAATAACATGGATGAAACTGAGTTATTAAAAATTGCCGCATCTTTAGAAAGTGGATCGGAACATATTTTTGCAAATGCTATCATTAAAGCCGCAAAGGATAAGGGGCTGGACATAACAAAACCCGAAGAGACAGAAATCATCAGCGGCCGGGGCTTAAAGGCTCAACTTGGCTCTGATGTTTGGAGCTTAGGCAACCCTAGTTTGATGGATGAAATAGGGGTTAAAATTAACCCTGACGCTAAGGCCCTAGATTTGGCCAAAGGCGGAAATACCTTGGTGTATCTAGCAAAAGCTGGCCAAGTTGAAGGCTATTTGGCCTTAGCTGATGAGGCTAGGCCCGAGGCTAAAAAAGTGATTGCCCAGCTTAAAGCCCAAGGGATTACTCCTTATATGCTCACAGGCGACAGAAAAGAAGTGGCAGCATCAATCGCCAGTAAAATTGGCATCGAAGAGGTTATTTCAGAGGTAAAACCAGAAGAAAAATTGCAATTGATCAAAGACTTACAGGCAAAGGGATTTATTGTAGCCATGGTTGGCGATGGTATCAACGATGCGCCAGCCTTAACCCAAGCGGATATTGGGATTGCTATGGGTGCAGGGACCGAGGTTAGTATGGAATCGGCCCAGATTATCCTGCCAGATTCAAGCCTAGAGGCTGTGATTCGAGGCTTAAAGTTAAGCCGAGCAACCTTACAAAACATCAAACAAAACTTATTTTGGGCCTTTGGTTACAATGTGCTAGGCATCCCTTTAGCAGCAGGCGCATTTTACCTCTATTTTGGTTGGACCCTAAACCCTATGTTTGCGGCTATGGCAATGGCGTTAAGTTCGGTCAGCGTAGTAACAAACTCTTTACGTCTATCAAGGTTTAAGAGTTAATCTGGAGGTAGGCCTATACTGTGCTTATGCACAAGATTGAATTCGGAAAAGACTTGCCCTAAGGTCCAAAAAAAGTTTAGAGTCAAAACTAATGAAGTTTTTTGACCTAAAATTTTGATAATGAAAGACCAAGCTAACAAATATCGTAGCAAAATTGGCATGCCCATGAGAAGGCTGCACCCAAAAAGCCATGAAGCCTCTTTTGTGGCTAATGTTGAAGGGGTAGCTGCATCCTCTGAGGGCGAAATCGATTGGAAAGAGCTCATCTACCATTTCCCTGCCAATAACCCCAACCCAATTATGCTTGTCGACAAGACAGGCGTTGTGCGCTTCAGTAACAATGCGGCCATTAAAATTTGTGTCAATTGGTATAAAAAAGGTGAGCATCTACCGCATTTCCCTTTCACAGAATCATTAGAGCGAGGCTTTCGGCTAAAGACCTTGGTCTCATTAGAAGAGACGATAGAAGATGATTGCTACAATTTTAAATTGCAACGCACACCCTGTGGGAGTGGGGTTTATGTGTACGGTGAAGATGTTAGTGATAAAAAGGCTCTGATTCGAGAACAGGCGACGGCACAGCGTTACCTTGATATCACTAGAGTGATCATTGTGGTGATTGGGCAAGATGGAATTGTGCAAATGGTAAATCAGATTGGTTGCGAAATTTTAGGCTACAGTGAAGATGAAATTGTAGGGCATAATTGGTTTGATAACTTTTTACCTGTGGAAATGCGCAAAGAAGTAAAGGCCTACAACAAAAAAGTTCTAAACCAAGAGGCAGAACACATTTCTGAGTTCGAAAATGCGATTTTAACCAAAAGTGGAGAAGTTCGCATCATTGAATGGGGTAATGTCATTTTAACGGATGACCAAGGCTTTGCTACTGGGTCCTTGAGTAGCGGCATAGACATCACCGAGAGGAAAGAAGCCCAGGCAGAGTTACTAGAAAAAGAGCAGCAATACCGCCAAATGTTCGAGTCAAATTTGGCTATAAAATTGGTGATCGACCCTGCAGGCGGCCAAATTGTTGACGCTAATCAGGCGGCCTTACAATTTTACGGCTATAGCAAGAGCGAACTTTGTTCTATCAACATTACAGATATAAACCAATTGACAGTCAAACAGGTTCAAAAAGAAATGGACTTGGCACTTAAGGAAAAACGCCTTTATTTTAATTTTCTGCATAAGGTTGCCTCAGGTGAGGTGAGGGCCGTAGAAGTTTACTCAGGTCCTTTTAAGAGTGGGAATAAGCTGTTGCTTTACTCTATCATCCATGATGTTTCGGCCAAACGAGCAGCGGAGCAAAAATACCAAGAAACCTTTAATCTTTCTGCTATTGGAATCACTCATGTTGACCCCAGTGGCATAATTATCCAAAGTAACCCCCATTTTTGCCAGACTTTAGGGGTTAAAGAGTCTGAAATGATTGGCCAAGCCTTTACCAGCCTCATGCACGTTGAAGATGTTGAAAAACAGGCTAGTTGCTTTGAGGATCTACTGAGTAAAAAACGGAAAAAAATCCACAAAGAGCGACGTTTTTTAAGGCCCGATGGTTCTATTGTTTGGGCCAATGTTTCCATGTCTCTTTCTTGCGAGTTCAATGGTGAGCCAAATCATTTGATTCTGGTTATTGAAGACATATCAGGACAAAAGAAAAACCTTGAAGCCTTAGCCAAAAGCGAAAATAGCCTTATTGAGGCTATAGCCATGGCAAAGTCTGCCGCCAAGGCCAAAACTAGGTTCTTAGCAATTATGAGCCATGAGTTGCGGACCCCACTCAACGGCGTTATCGGAGTTGCACAACTGCTAGCCGATGAATTGCAAGATGACCCTGATAAACGAGAATTGGTTGATTTGATTCTCCGCTCTGGTAACAGTTTGCTAGAAATTTTTCATGATATTTTAAATTTGTCACGAATCAATGCCGAGCGCTTTCATTCTAGTAAAGTTACCTTTGCCCCCCAACATTTGGCAGAAAAACTTAAAGATCTATTTGAGAGTGCAGCCATGCAAAAGGGGATAGATTTAGTAATAGAAATAGACCCTAAGCTTTCTCAATATTTGATTGGTGATATTGTGACCTTAGAGCAGGTATTAAGTAACATCATGGGCAACGGGGTGAAATTCACTAAATTTGGTTCTGTAAAATTGGAAATTTCTAAGGTTTCAGGTTCTGCAAAAGCTGAGGTTGTTAAGTTTGCTGTTATGGATACAGGAATAGGCATTGAGCCTAAAAACCAAGAGAAAATTTTTGAAGTTTTCACCCAAGCGGATGAATCAACGACCAGAAATTTTGAAGGGACAGGCTTGGGCCTCACCATTTCAAAACGCTTGATTAAAATCCTCGGCGGCGAGATCACCTTGACCAGCGATGTTGGCAGAGGCAGCTGCTTTGAATTTCAGCTAAAATTACCTACCGAAAGTAATATCTAATTTCTGATGTTGTGTCTTTCTTTCTAAATTCTGGCCTGAACATATGATAGTTCTCAAAAATCCCAGTACAAATGTCTGCAAAATTTTAAGTAATAGCAGTACCCAAGCCCCTTATTAACTGTTTAGGTTAAGGGAGAGAGGTGG